>NZ_JBQFPE010000003.1:0-363683 GCF_056534225.1 Ruegeria sp. E1
CACCGTCTCTCCGATGCGTCCAACCGTCTCTCCGGCCCGTCTCCGCCATTCCCAGCGTCCCAATCACAACCGCAGCTGCGCCGGTGAAGGGCGTTCTAAGTAATACAAACAATTCCCGCAAGCAGAAAATGAAGTTCTGTTAGTTTTTTTTGAAAAAACGCATTTTATATAATAAAAACAAAGTAGTAGAGAACTATAATTCCGCCAGATCCGGGACACTTCCCACCCCTGAATTGCGTTGGCAACCGACTCGGCATGAGCGGGCCTACGCGTGACTACTATATATTGAGATGCGCCCACGACTCGATACAAGAATCTCGAAGATGATCTGACGAAAACGACTCGGAGTTTTACAACTCGCATACAGAAATTGATACCTGCCGACCGCGCCGTGTGCTTGCGTCTTGCGGTTAGATGCGCTCATCTCGGGCGACCAAATAAACTTGAGGACAGATGACCCAGACCCAGCACGCCCCGCAGGTTCGCACCGTTGGTGTAGACGGCGTCCTTGTCAGCTTTGCCGACAGGATGGATGAAAGCGCGAACCGGGCCGCGCTGGCACTGCGTGATGCGATCGAACAAAGTGCATGGAACGGGGTCGAGGAAACGTCGACCTCACTGGCCTCGACCTATGTTCGCATCGACCCGGCGCGGGTGGCACTGACCGATATCTCGGCGCATTTGCAAACCTTGCTGGGCGCACGCGACTGGCATCAGGCACCGCTGCCCACGGGCCGCAAGCTTTGGCGCGTGCCGACCGTTTATGGCACCGACCTAGCGCCGCAGCTGGAGGATGCCGCACAGACCGCCGGGCTGACGGCGGACGAGGCGGTCAAACGCCTCAGTCAAACGCGGTTGCGGGTGCTGACGATCGGCTTTGCGCCGGGTCAGCCATACCTTGGCCCATTGGGCCCCGAGTTCAATATTCCCAGACTTCAGGATCTGACGCCGATGGTGCCCGAAGGGGCACTGGTGATGGCGATTTCCCAGTTTGTACTGTTTTCCGGTCCGACCCCCACCGGCTGGCGTCACATCGGCCAGACGGCGTTTCGCTGTTTCCGGCCAGAAATGGCAAACAGCTTTGCCTTGAATCCAGGGGATGAGATGTTGTTTCAACCTGTTACGCCAGACGAACTGGCCCAGATCCAGGCCAACAATGCAGATGGCAATGGCGGGGCAACATGTCAGGATATTGACGCATGAGCGTAAAGGTCATTCGCATCGGCCCTGCCTGCACGATTCAGGACCTTGGTCGCACCGGATATCTGGATCAGGGCCTGTCACGCTCGGGCGCTGCTGACCCGATCGCATTGCACGAAGGCGCAGCGCTGCTGGGCCATCCGCCCGATCGCGCCGCGCTGGAAATGGCCGGGCTGGGAGGAGAGTTCGAGGCGACACAGGACACACGCATCGCACTGACCGGTGCACCGATGCAAGCCAGTATCGATGGCAGCCCGGTGGTCTGGAACGCCTCGCATCTGGTGGAAAAGGGGCAACGGCTGACCATCGGCGCGGTGTTGCGGGGCAGCTATGGCTATCTGCACCTGAGCGGCGGCATCGCGTCCGAACCGTTTCTGGGCTCGCGCTCGGCGCATCTGACGGCCAATATCGGCCGTGCCGTTCAGACCGGGGATATATTACCCTCTCAGGGCATTGCGGGCGAGACCGGGATGAAACTGCGTCCGACCGAACGCTTTGCCGGTGGCGAACTGCGCGTGGTTGCCAGCTTTCAGACCCCTCTCTTCGATCAGTCCACGCTCGACCGGTTTACCGAGACCGAATTCCGGCGTGGAGCGCGCGCCAACCGGATGGGGATGCAGTTGGACAGTGAAGGCGAAGGCTTTGCCGCCAAGGGCCAATTGAACATCCTGTCCGAGGTGATCACCCCCGGCGACATCCAGATGACGGGGACCGGACGCCCGTTTATCTTGTTGCCGGAATGTCAAACGACTGGGGGATACCCACGGATTGCGAGTGTTCTGCCCTGCGACCTGCCGCGGGCGGCGCAAACTCCGGCAAATGGGGCGATCCGGTTCCGATTTGTCTCGCTGAATGAGGCATCGGCGCTGATGGCCGCCCACCAAAAGGATCTGAAGCGGCTGTCAACGCAGGTCGAGCCGCTGGTGCGCGATCCCCATGACATCCCTGATTTGCTGTCCTATCAATTGATCAGCGGAATGATATCCGCCACCGACTAAGGAGAAATGCCGATGCCCCGCGTCGATCTGAATGCCGATATGGGCGAAAGCTTTGGCCCCTGGAACATGGGGGACGATGACAGCCTGCTAAAGATCGTGACTTCGGCCAATATTGCCTGCGGGTTTCATGCAGGCGATCCTGATGTAATGGCCGCGACCATGAAACTGGCGGCGGACAATGATGTCGGCATTGGTGCTCATCCCGGCTTTCCCGATCTTCAGGGCTTTGGCCGCCGCAACATGAAAATCCCCCATGACAGTTTGCGCAATCTTGTGCGCTATCAACTGGGCGCGGCGCAAGGCATGGCGCGCGCGGTTGGCACAAAGGTACGGCATCTGAAGCTGCACGGGGCACTGGCCAATATGTGCTCGGTCGATATCGACATGGCGCTTGCCTGTTATCGGGGGGCGCTAGAGGTTGATCCAGACATTATCATCATGGTGCTGGCCGTCACCAAACAGGAAGACGCCGTGCGCCAACTTGGCTGCAAATGGGTCGGAGAGATTTTTGCCGACCGCGCCTATAATGACGATGGAACCCTTGTTGACCGCAGCCTGCCGGGGGCGGTGATCCATGATCCCGACATCGCAGGTCCGCGCATCGTGAACATGGTGCGCGAAGGGGCGATCATTACTGAAAGTGGCAAGCGGCTGGAAACCTCGATCGACACGATCTGCTTACATGGAGACGGCCCGACTGCGGTGCAGATTGCCCGCTCGGTGCGTGAGAACCTGATTGCGGGCGGGGTCGAGGTGACAAAATTCACCAGATAGAAAGCCCGGCGTAACCTGCACCGCATAGGTTGTTGCCCGAACGGCACCAAGCGCCTAGCATGGCCCCAAGTGCATGTTCTGAATACAACAAATCCAAGCCACATCGCGCAAGGAGGCAAGCCTATGTCATTCGACCTGATGTCCTATCAGCCCAGGGGCGACAAGAAGAACTCGGACTTCTTCGCCGAATACCTTCCGATGATCTACGAGCGCCGGATAAGTTCGGGCATCGCCGATCAGGTCGGGCCGATGCGCGCCATCGTCATTCAGGTCGAGCCCGCCGCGCTGTTCGACACGCTGGTCGAACTGTATGTGATGACGCCCTACCGGCATACCGCCAGCTATCTGGGCAGCACGCATAAATATGCAGTTCTGCATTCGCATCCCGATTATCCGGCAATGATCGTGATGGCCCCGCTGAGCGAAGCGTTTGAGGATTTCATCCCCCGCATCAACCGCATGTACCCCCTTGCGCGCAGCACACCGCAAACCCGCTATGTGGGCGAGATTTACGGGGCCTCCGATCTGAAGGCGCTGACTGGCACACTGGAGGATCAGAATATTCGGTTCGAATATTCCGGCGACACCGAAAACCCGTTCTACACCGCCCAAGGGTTCCTGTTTACCACGCCGTCTGATTTCACCTGCAACCGGGTGGGGTATTCCACGCTGGATTTCAACGACACTGACAGCCTCGGTCTGGGCGACCGCGTATTGCTGAGCGCCTCAGAACAGGCGCGGCTGGATGAGGCCGCCGCCTTTGGCGCGGACACCAAAATATCGCCCCTGATGCTGGGCATCGACCATCTGGCCACCCGCGTTCTGGCGGGTGAGCGTGAGGATGCGATCCTCGAATTCCTGACAATGGTGCCCTATTACTTCTGGGGGGCCTACAACATTTTCGAGATGAACTCGTCGACCAATGTAAACCGCAATGCCAATGTGGATGACGACAAGAAATCACCCGCCAAGGTCTTTACCGCGAACAATACGCCGTCTTTCGTGAACTCTTTCGCTAAGTTACCGATGCCGACCGAGGATTTCGTGCGCAATTTCGGACGCAGGCTGCATCACATGGCCGTCGAAATTCAGGACGGTGACCATGGCGCAGGGGAAAAGAACGTCGATTTCGTGGTCAACACGCTCAAGGACAAAGGGGTGCCGTTCCTGGCCCATGTAGTGGGCGAGTGCAAAGATGATCCGAACCTGAAACAGATCTTCTCGAAACACTCAAAAAACACCCTGTTGATCACCGAGTATATCGAGCGCTGCCACCACTATGACGGCTTCTTCACCAAAGACAACGTTGCCGCCTTGACCGCCGCCGCCGGGCAGGACGAGCAATATGAGCACGGGCACGTCTTCGACTGACATGCCGGAATGAAAAAGGCTGCGAAGTTACCCTCGCAGCCAAAGTTCAAGAGTGAGTGTCGGGTCTTGTTAGGATGGCCCGATCATAAAGCAGGTGACGTTCCGGGCCTGCAAGCGGCGGCAAGCCAGATCAGCCTGTTCGCGCGTCATGCCCTGAAAAGTTGCGTCAAACCCGCGGGTACTTTGGTTGACCTTGCGCAGTGTACCTTCCAGCGTCGTCATCTCGGACAGGGCGGTTTTCAGCAATACCTTCTCGGCCTCGTACCGGGTGGTATATCGCCCGACATTCACGCCCCACAGATGCCCGCCGGACGTTGACAGGCGGGTGACGATCTCGGGTTCGGGCTCGGGCTGTTTCGCAGGCTCTGTCGAGGCCAGTACCAGATCGGTTGGACGTTCGACAGGACGTTGACCTGCATCATCCGCAGGCGCGATATCAGCCGCTGCAATCGCTGCGGCGATGCCGTCCTGAATGCGCGATCCGTTCTTGGCTGCGGTTTCTGCGACAGTGCCTGCAACCTGAACAGTGGCGCTGGGGCGCTGAACCGGACGCAGGCTGGATTTCGGTGCACGGGCCAGACCGGCAACCTGCACCGACCCCAGACCCGCATTGCCCGCATAGGCCGGTCGTGCCGGTTTGCGGATCGGTGCGCGCGACGGCGCACGGCGGAAGCCCATGTCCAGCAATTCAGCCACCCGCGCATTGCGCGAGGCACCGGATTTGCCGCCAAACACGGTCGCGATGATTCGTTCATTCTTGCGCTTGGCCGAAGCCACCAGATTGAACCCGGCAGCACGGGTATAGCCGGTCTTGATACCGTCAGCACCCCGATAGGCCGCCAGCAAACGCCGGTTGGTATTCGGCACCGTCTTGATCCCCGCATGGGTCGAGGTACGCGAGAACAGGTTATAGTATTCGGGATAATCATATAGCAGATGACGGCCCAGCGTGGTCATGTCGCGCGCGGTCGACAAATGCCCCGACTCGGTCAGACCATGGGCGTTCTTGAATGTCGTCCGGCTCATGCCCATGGCCTTTGCCGTCCGGGTCATGCGGCGGGCAAACGCAGCTTCTGATCCGCTCAGCGCGATGCCGATGGCGGTGGCCGCGTCATTGGCCGATTTCACCGCAGCGGCTCGGATCAGATAGCGGAACGCGATCTTCTGACCGGTTCTCAAACCCAGTTTCGACGGCGGCTCGGATGCCGCTTTCTTGGTAATACGGACGGGGGTGTCCAAGGTGATCTCGCCATTCCGCACCGCCTCGAACGCAATATACAGCGTCATCATCTTGGTCAGCGAGGCCGGATGCAGCCTGGAATCCGCGTTGCGTGAATGCAGCACCTCACCGGTGCGCGCGTCGATCACCATGGCGGCATAGGGGGCCGCCTGCGATTGCAACGGCACAAACGAAAGCACCCACAACAACAAAATGAGAAGGAAGCCCATCCGGGCCGGAACTGTCCGCCGAACCTGCACGATCTTTGCCTCTGTCTGCCTCGGGCCGCCGGGTTTTCCCGGTCAGCGTCATTTTTTGTAATTCAAAGCAGGCTATCACAGAGTCGGCGTGAAATAAACCGCAAGCTGGTTCTCGACCGGTTTCTTTTCTTGCCCGGAATGGTCCAGATATAGTGGCGCGGCACTCCCAGACTACCAGACCGGCGATGATGGCGGGATTAGGGCCAAACTGCGCACGAAAAGTTTTGAACTGGGGCCAAATGGCAACATCATGTCAGGGTCTGAACCAGCCCAGCCAGTTCCCCCAGATCGCGCAGCGTGCGATAGCGGGGATTGTCGATCGGCACCTCGGCCTGCTCGACCTCCCAGACCAGCCCATGCGGAACGTATACACCCCAGCACCCTGCATCGATCGGGGCTACCACATCAGATCGCATGGAATTGCCCACCATCATTGCGCGGTCCGGCCCATCGCCATGCGCCTCGAATACCGAGCGGTAGATATCGGGCGTTTTCTCCGACACAATCTCGACCGCATCAAACAACTCACCCAGTCCCGATTGGGCCAGCTTGCGTTCCTGATCCAGCAGATCGCCCTTGGTGATCAGAACCACCCGATGTGTCCCTGAAACCGCCTCGACCGCCGCGCGGGCATGGGGCAACAGTTCAATCGGGTGCGCCAGCATCTCTTGACCCGCTTCGATCAACTGACGGATCACGCTGGCAGGCACGCGGTCTTCGGTGACTTCGATTGCGGTTTCGATCATGGACAGGGTGAACCCTTTGATCCCATACCCATAGTGATGGATGTTGCGTTTTTCCGCGGCAAGCAGACGCTGCATCAGGTGATCGTGACCGGCATAGTCAGACAGCAGATCGGCAAAATGCGCCTGTGTCAGTTTGAAAAACCGCTCGTTATGCCAAAGCGTGTCGTCGGCATCAAAGCCGATGGTGGTCAACCTGTCGTCCATATTGTTTCCGCGCGGCCCTCTTTCCTCTGACGGTTCTGACGTTATATAAGCCCTGAAATAAACCGAAGCGTGAATCGGATTCTCACAGCAAATGTTCGAAACCCCTTGGATGATGTCTGACAACCCGGACGAGGACGACAATACGTCGGTCCTGGTTCAAACGCGTCCCAAGACCAAGCGGCCACCGCTGTATAAGGTGCTGCTGCTGAATGACGACTATACGCCGATGGAGTTTGTGGTTCACGTTCTGGAACGTTTCTTTGGCATGACCCATGCGCAAGCGTTCGAGATCATGCTGACCGTCCACAAGAAAGGCGTCGCCGTTGTTGGCGTGTTCAGCCACGAGATTGCGGAAACCAAAGTGGGTCAGGTCATGGATTTTGCGCGCCGCCATCAGCACCCCCTGCAATGTACTATGGAACGCGAAGAGTGAGGCCAAAGGCCCGCCGCGTTTGAACCCCTTATGTCCCCTCGCCTCAACCTCGCCCTTGAGAACGGTCTGACCCTGTCGGACCCGGTGTCTGTCATCGGGGCAACGCCTGCCCATGATCTGTCGGTGGTGCCGTCCCGCGTGCAGGTGGTGCAGCCGTTCAAACCGTTTCACGATCACTTTGCCGCACTGGGGTTTGATGCGGTGCCTGAATCGGACGCGGCCTGCCACGACGCCATCCTGTTTCTGCCACGGGCCAAGGCGCTGGCCCGGGCGCAGATTCATCTGGCCTGCCAGCGCGCATCGGGAACCGTCGTGGTGGACGGGGCCAAAACGGATGGGGTCGACAGCCTGCTGAAAGACATCCGCAAGCGGGTTTCGGTGCAGGGGCCGATTTCCAAAGCACATGGCAAGATCTTCTGGTTTCAATCTGACGCGCAGGCGTTTGCCGATTGGGCCGCACCCGCCGCGCAACAGGTCGACGGGTTCGAAACTGCACCGGGTGTGTTTTCAGCGGACGGGATCGATCCGGCCTCGGAAATGCTGCGCCGGACCTTGCCGCCCAAACCGGGGCAACGGGTCGCCGATCTGGGCGCGGGTTGGGGCTTTCTGTCCGCCGCTCTGCTGCGGGATGAAGGTCTGCGCGAACTGCATTTGGTCGAGGCGGATCACACCGCCCTCACCTGCGCCCGCGCAAATGTCAAAGACGACCGCGCGCAGTTTCACTGGGCCGATGCCACCACATGGACCGCTGCCGAGCCGCTGGACGCCGTGGTGATGAACCCGCCCTTCCACACCGCGCGCGCCGCCGATCCCGCCCTTGGACAGGGCTTCATCCAATCCGCCGCGCGCAACCTGATCCGGTCCGGCAGCCTTTGGATGGTCGCCAACCGCCACCTGCCCTACGAGGCCACCCTGGCCGAAGCATTTACCCGTGTCGAAGAGATCGCCGGAGATAATCGGTTCAAGGTGTTTCACGCCTCTCGCCCTCGCCGATGATCCCGGCTAACCTGCACGGCAACTCAGGAGGAAGCCCATGTCCTTTTCCATAGCAGGCAAAACCGCGATTGTGACCGGCGGTGCCAATGGCATCGGTTTGGCCATCGGGCGGCACTTTGCCGACGCAGGCGCCAATGTCATGTTCGCCGATATGGATGAAAAACGTCTGGCCGAAGAACTGGGCGAACAGGCGGATGACAGCAACATCCGCTATTTCGCAGGCGACCTGCGCGAAAGGCTAACGATTGCCAACCTGCTCTCGGCGACGCTGGATGCGTTTGATCAGGTCGATATCCTGATCAACGGCGCGCGGCAGGTTATCCCGTCTGATCCATTGGATATGGAGGACGACTCGGTGCGCACCTTGCTGAACCAGAACCTGATGCCCGCCCTGCGCCTGAGCCAGCTGATCGCCAAACGCATGATCAAACAGGCCGGAGATGATGACGAGAACCCTGCCGGGTCAATCATCAACCTGTCCTCGATTGCCGCCCGCCGGACGCACCCGGACCTGATGGCTTATTCCGTTTCCACCGCCGCATTGGATCAGATGACGCGGTCGCTTGCCGTGGCGCTGGCCCCCAACCGCATCCGCGTCAACTCGATCGCGCTGGGATCGGTGATGAGCGCATCATTGCAATCAACGCTGAAAGAAAACCGGGATTTCCGCGATGATATCGAAAAGCATACCCCGCTGTCCCGCATCGCAGCCCCGAATGAACTGGCTGAAACTGCGCAATTTCTCGCCTCGGACGCAGCAGGCTTCATGACCGGCCAAATCCTGACAATCGACGGTGGCCGCACATTGCTGGACCCGGTCGCCGCCCCGGCCCATTGACGCCAATGTTTGACACAGAAAAATCCACCGCCTCAGCCTGGTTCCGCCAGCTGCGCGACGACATCGTTTCCGCCTTTGAGGCGCTGGAAGACAGCCACGACATCGGCCCGTTTTCAGATGCAAAACCAGGCCGGTTCGAGGTTCGCGAGACCACGCGGACCTCAGACGACGGATCAGATGCTGGTGGCGGGCTGATGTCTGTCATGCGTGGCGGGCGTGTGTTTGAGAAAGTCGGCGTCAATGTCTCGACCGTCTATGGCACGCTGGGGGAACGGGCGCAGCAGGCCATGGCGGCACGCAAGGGTATTCCCGGCATGACCGACGATCCGCGGTTCTGGGCCTCGGGTATCAGCCTTGTGGCCCATATGCAGAACCCGCATGTGCCAGCCGTTCATATGAACACCCGCATGTTCTGGACCCCACACGCCTGGTGGTTCGGTGGCGGTTCGGACTTGAACCCCTGTATCGAATACGACGAAGACACGGCCCATTTCCATGCCACGCAAAAGGCCCATCTGGACCCGCACGGACCAGCGCATTATCCGCGCCTGAAAGACTGGGCGGATGAGTATTTCTACATCCCCCACCGCAAACGCGCGCGTGGGGTGGGCGGCATCTTTATGGATGATTATTGCACCGGTGACTGGCAGGCCGATTTCAGTCTCACGCAGGATATCGGTCGCGCCTTTCTGCCCGCATTTGTGCCTTTGGTTGAAAAACGCCGAGTTCAGCCCTTTTCAGAAGGCGACAAGAACACTCAGCTGGTCCATCGCGGGCTCTATGCCGAATACAACCTGGTCTATGACCGGGGCACCAAGTTCGGCCTTGAAACCGGCCACGACCCGGACGCGGTTCTGATGAGCCTGCCGCCGCTGGCAAAATGGCTCTGATAGCCCAGGCGTTTAGGGACTGACCTGACACAGTCTGCTATGTGACAGCCCTGACCACGCCATTGTCGTGGCAGGGTATCCGTGTCTCGGGATGAACCCGAAACCTACAGTCCGAACCCGATGAAATTGTCAAAGCAGTAGTTCTGCGCCGAGGCGGCTGACAGATTCTCGCCCACTTTGTTGACGGTCAGGGAATACCCTGGATCGGTATCGGCCCCAGGCGGTGGGGTGAAGGAAAAATTGACCGTACGAATGCCCTTTTCATAGGCTTTCGAAACATAGATCCGCTGCGAATTCGAAACGCCCAGCTTGCGGATTGCATAGTCCCCAATCCCGCACCAATAGGTGACAGCGGCAGAGGAACCGCCAACCGGCTTAACCTGATAGGTCCCATCCTTCAGCGGCGTGATCTGGGTTTTGAATTGCGGTGCCAACTTGTAGCCCAATCCAACCCCTTGCGCACCCGCCGAGGTCGCCACAAAGATCGCCGCACATAAAATCACACTCATACGCATAGCCATATCCCGTTTTCGAAATTGGAACATTGTACCCTTTCAAACCTAGGGCATTCAGGTCATCGTGGGAATACCCAGGGTAGTAAAACACGTGTCATGCACGCAGAAATGAAAACACTTTATCTCAACATGAGACCGGGTATTATTCTAATATATCAGCACGATCAGGTGTCATTTGAAAAAGCCATTTCCAAAGGACTGGTTCGACTTATCCCCTGAGAAATACGCAGATTTCGGCGTGTTGTTCTATCTGGCATCGCTGACAACAACCCATCGCGGCCGCACGCTGGGTCAGACGCTTTACGCCTTCGAAACCCCGCTGCGCCTGGGCCAGTATCACATCTTTCGGCAGAATGGCTATCCGCGTGGCTTCGTGACCTTTGCTGGCCTCAGCCCGGATGCCGAATACCGCTATGCCGTGCAAAAAAAACCTCTGACCGAGGCTGATTTCACCAGCGGGTCGTCCTTCTGGATCATCGATATGGTGGCCCCTTTTGGCCAAACCAACCAAATCGTCGATATCCTGAAAACCGAAATCCCGCACCCAAGGGTCCGTACCAACCGAATGGACAGCGACTTGACTCGCAACCGGATTGTCGAGTGGACTCGGGATAGTGCTGGCGAGGTTCACATGCGTCTCTATCGAAAGAAGGAATTTGCAGAGGTTCTGAAAGCGACGGACAAATAGATGGTTTCGATCACAGGAGATACCACAGGAGTTGTGACCGGTGATCCGCCGAACCAGGCCACTGGTGATCTGGACGCAACAAGCGGTTTGCCCATCCTTGATGAATTCTGGCAGATCTCGACCCCTCCGGCCTTTGGAACCGCCTCGGTCGATCCCGATACGGGTGAGTGGACCTATACGGTTGATCCAACCGTTTACGACAATCTGGACTTCGGAGAGACGCTGGACGACACGTTCGAAATTCAGGTCACCGCCACTTTGGGCACGATTTTTGGCCCGGTCCCTGTCACCCCGGCGCCGACAACGATCAGCATCACGATCGAAGGCGTATGCTTTACAGCCGGAACTTGGATCAAAACCCCGGACGGGCAGCGCCGCATCGAAACACTGTCGGCCGGAGATGTCGTTGAAACCGCCGATCATGGGGCGCAACCGATCCGATGGATCGAAAGCAATCGATTGGACAGGCGACGATTGCGCGAAAACCCCGCGATGCGGCCGGTTCGGATCACTGCGGGCAGTCTGGATCGCGACACACCAAAGCGCGATCTGCTGGTCTCGCAACAGCATCGCGTCCTGATCAGCGGCCCAAAGGTCGAGATCCTGTTTGGCGCGCCCGAAGTTCTTGTGGCCGCCAAACACCTGTGTTCATGGCCCGGTATCGGAATCGACATGTCGGACGAACCCGTCGAATACCTGCATATTCTGCTGGATCGTCACGAGTTGCTGACCGCCGAAGGGGCCCTTGCCGAAAGTCTGTTTCTGGGCGAGGAGGCCCTGCACAGCCTGTCATCCGATGCGCTGCAGGAACTGGCGGCCATCTTCCCGGATCGCCCGACCGAGGATGGGCCGGGTTTTGGCCATGCGGCGCGTCTGATCCTGCGCGAACACGAAGCGATTGCATTGGGTTAACGCGCGACAACCCCGCCCACATCTTGTGGGGCCAATGCGACGGTTTTGATCACGGCATGGCACGGGCATCCCGGCTTCAACGCCAACGCCTCGATCGAGCGGCGCGTGACCCGTGCCAGAACGACACCCGCTTGCGTTTTCACCGACACAATCGCGCCCGGCCCCTCTCCGGCGCGGATCGCCTCAACGTGACCACTCAACACGTTCAGGGCCGAAAGCCCTTCGGGGTTTTTGGCGGATAGAATGACCTCTTGCGCGGGTATGCGGATGCGCAGCTCTTCTCCGACCCGGTGCGGAACGCGCGGCAGAAACAGACACGCACCGTTGGCATCCAGTTCGGACAACCCGTCGTCATGGTGGCACGCAACGCGGACCCGCAGAACCGCGCCAACCGCACGGATGCCCGCTGGTGCAA
Source organism: Ruegeria sp. E1 (assembly GCF_056534225.1). Lineage (NCBI taxonomy): Bacteria > Pseudomonadati > Pseudomonadota > Alphaproteobacteria > Rhodobacterales > Roseobacteraceae > Ruegeria > Ruegeria sp. E1. The sequence goes on from NZ_JBQFPE010000003.1 coordinate 12,460, forward strand.
CCGACGGGTCGGCCAGCACATCCGAGGCAGGCCCCTGCCGAACGACCTTGCCATCCTGAAGCGCCACGACCGAAGTCGCCAGACGCGCTACCTCGGCCGCTGCGTGGGTGACATATAGGATTGGCACCGACACCTCGTCCCGCAGCCGTTCGAAATAAGGCAGAATTTCAGCCTTTCGCGCCTCATCCAACGCCGCAAGCGGTTCGTCCGCCAGAATGAGGCGAGGGGCCGCCAACAGCGCCCGGCCAATGGCGACGCGTTGTTTTTCACCCCCCGACAGCTTGGCGGGGCGGCGATCCAGCAGATGGCCGATCCCCAGCATCTCAATCACCCGATCCGGGTCCTCACGCCGCGCGTTGCGCGGTGCAAACCAACGGCCATAGGCGAGGTTCTGACGCACGTTCAGATGCGGAAACAGCCGTCCTTCCTGAAAGATATACCCCAAGCGCCGCCGGTGCGGTGGCAGCCAGATGCCCTGTTCAGTGTCGAACAAGACCCGGTCGTCAATCACCACCCGTCCGGCCTCGGGACGTAACAACCCCGCCACAGCATTCACCACCGTTGTCTTGCCCGCGCCCGAACGCCCGAACAGAACGGTCACACCCGGCGGCGCGTCGAAATCCAGATCCAGAGCAAGCCCCGGCAATTGGTGTTGCAGGCGGACAGACAGGCTCACGATCCGGCCACCCGTTTCGCGACGCGCCGTCCGACAAATTCCGACAGCAGCAGCGCGGTCATCGCGATCACAATCGAAATGATGACCAGTCGTGTCGCCGCAGCCTCACCGCCCGGCACCTGCAGGAACGCATAGACCGCAGAGGGCAAGGTCTGCGTCTGCCCGGGGATGTTCGAGACAAAGGTAATCGTGGCCCCGAACTCTCCCATCGCTTTGGCGAAGGCCAGAATGGCACCGGCGATGACACCGGGCAGGATCATCGGCAGCGTAACGGTCAGAAAGACCAGAAACCGCGGCGCCCCCAGCGTCGCACCTGCCTGCTCCAAGCGGGGATCGACAGCCTCAATCGACAGGCGGATGGCGCGGACCATCAACGGAAACGCCATGATCCCGGCGGCCAACGCAGCACCGGTCCAGCGAAAGGCGACGACGATGCCGATCTCGGACAGCAGCCTGCCCAACGGCCCCTGCACCCCAAAGGTCAACAGCAGCAGATACCCCGTCACCACCGGCGGCAGGATCAACGGCAAGTGCACCAGCCCGTTCAAGACCTGCCGCCCCGGAAACCGCCAACGCGCCAGCGCATATGCCACCAAAATCCCAAAGGGCAACGTGACCAGCGTGGCCCAGAACGACACCCGCAGCGACAGGCGCAACGCCTCAACCTCGGCAGGCCCTAGCCACCCCATGCGCTTACTGCCCCGGCAGGGTAAACCCCTGCCTCTGGAATTCCGCCTGCGCCTTGTCCGTGGTGAGATAGGCCAAAAATGCCCCCGGGTCGGGGCCTGCATCCGTGGTCAGAGCCGCAGGATAGACGATCCGTGCATGAGAGCCCTCGGGGAAGGTGCCGATCACGCTGACCCTTGGCTCAGCCAGCGCATCCGAATGGTAAACCACGCCCAGCGGCGCAGCCCCTGTTGCAACCAGCGCCAGCGCCGCACGGACATTGTCGGCCTGTGCCACTTGATTCTGCACGCCATTCCAAAGACCCAGCCATTCGAGGGCTGATTTGCCATAGACCCCGGCCGGAACTGCCTCAACCAGCGCCATCGCCAGAAATCCATTTTGCAGTCGGGCGGGCAAGTCCAGCCCGGAACTGATCCCGGCTGGCTCGCTGCCTTCCGGTCCGATTAGAACCAGCCGATTGCCTAGCAGATCAACCCGTGACGCCGCATCCACAAACCCGTCGCGCTCAAGCACATCCATCCAATCCACATTGGCCGAGATAAACAGATCCGCCGGGGCCCCCAACTGAATCTGCCGCGCCAACACCGATGAGGCCGCGTAAGAGACTGTCACCTCTTGCCCGCTCTCGTCTTCATACTGTTCGGCAACCCGATCCAACGCGGTTTTCAGACTGGCCGCCGCGAACACCAAAACCCCGTCCGCCCGCGCCGAAACCGGCAGCGCGCCCCACAGGCACAGGGCCGCAATGAGACAGCGAAACGCACGGGTCATCTTTGCCTCCGCTTCAATGGGTTGCGGCATCCGGCAGACAAGGCCCCGGATATGCGCCGCACGGGTTGGATTGGTCCATTTTCTGTCGCAAATTGGATTGATCCCGCCCCGAATACAAGCTGATCTGCTCTCAAAGAAGATTGGACCTGCCTCATGCTGCATCAAAACCCTGACCTTATCGACGCAATCCGGGCACGCTTCGCCCATGTCGACACCTGTCCGTTTCAGGGTCCGCGCATTTTTTTCGAAAATGCCGGAGGGGCGCTGACCCTGAATTCGGTCGTTGAAACCTCGGCGAAATTTGCGGCGATTCCGGACAATCAGGGGCGCGATAACATCGCCAGCCATGCGCTGGTTGATATCATCAACACCGCCAAGGCAGACCTTTCAGTCTTCATGAACGCAAGCGCCGGCCAGTTCTTTGTCGGCGAAAGCGGCACCGAGCTGTTGTTCCGCATGATCCGCACCGCCTGTGTGAACGCGCCCAAAGGCAGCAAGGTCATCGGCAGCTCGATCGAGCACCCCGCCAGCCGCAGCGCCGCGCACCGTTGGGCCGGGATCGCGGGGCTGGACTATGTGAACATCCCGCATGACGACGCAACAGGGCTGGTCACGGCGAATGACTACCGAGCGCTGATGACACCGGATGTCGCAGTGGCGACGATCCTGCACGCCTCACCCGTGACCGGCATGGGCATGGACGTGGCAGCAATCGCGCAGGCGATCCGCGCGGTCGCGCCTGACTGCTTTATCGTCGTCGACGGCATCCAGCACGCCGCCCACGGCCAGATGGATATCGACAGCTACGGCGTCGATGGCTATGCGATTTCGCCCTACAAAGTGTTCTCGCGCCACGGCTACGGCATCGCCTGGATCTCGGACCGGCTGACGGCTCTGCCCCACGACCAACTGATCAACGCCCCGGCTGAGGGGTGGGAGTTCGGCACCCGCGACACCGGTGCCTATGCCACAATGTCGGACGTTGTGGGCTATTTCGACTGGCTTGGTGCACAAGTGTCAGACACCGTCGACCAACGCGCGCGGATCGAGGCCGCAGGCCGCGCCATCCACGCCTATGAAACCCACCTGACACAAGCCATGATCAACGGCACCGGAAACCTGCCCGGCCTGCGCGACATGGACCACATCACCATCCTGGCCGGGGCCGATAACCCCGCGCGCGAGGGGCTGGTCTCGATCGTGGTCCGCGACATGGCCTCGGCCGATGTTGTGACGCGGCTGAACGCGCAGGGGATTCGCACCCACACCCGCAAGGCCGACCACTACAGCGGCAATGTTCTGACCCCTCTGGGGCTCAGCGACTGCATCCGCATTTCGCTGTGCCACTACAATACCGAGCACGAAGTCGCCCAATTGCTGGCCGCTCTGAAGAATTTGGGCGGCTGACTCAGCGACGGGCACGAGATTGGAAAAGAAATTCTCCTCAACCCTCTTGCGCCCGCCCGCAGGCTTGGCTAAATCCCCCCTCACGGGTGATTAGCTCAGTTGGTAGAGCGCTTCGTTTACACCGAAGATGTCGGGAGTTCGAGTCTCTCATCACCCACCATCCTGACCTTGCAAGCGTCAAAAACCCGGCACCCGCAAACCGCGTGCCGGATTTCCGGGTTATCCGCTCAAACCGTCCCGCCCAGCGAGCCCTCCAGCGTTGCCAGTTCCTGCCCGCCAGCCATCATGTCCTGCAACTCGTCCGGGGTGATCTGGCCGCGTTGGGCGGTGCCCAGGGTCTGACCCCGGTTCAGCACCGTGAAACGATCCCCGACGGCCATGGCGTGGCGGACGTTGTGAGTGATGAAGACGACCGCAATGTCCTGTTTGCGCACCCGGTCGATAGTGGCCAACACGTTCGAGGTCTGACGAACCCCCAGGGCCGAGGTCGGCTCGTCCAGAATAAGCACCTTGGCCCCGAAATAGACCGCGCGGGAAATGGCGACGGTTTGGCGTTCACCCCCTGACAGAGTACCCACCGCCTGATCCGGGCCGCGCAGGTTGATGCCCATTTTCTTCATCTCTTCCATGGTCACGCGATCCGCGAACTCATGGTCAAAGAACGACAGCCCGAACTGTTTCTTGGTGGGCTCGTTGCCCATGAAGAAATTGCGGCTGACGGACATCAGCGGGATCATTGCCAGATGCTGATGCACGGTGGCGATCCCGGCGGAAATCGCATCGCGCGGGTCTTCGAAATGCATCGGCGCGCCTTCAAAGATGATCTCGCCCTTGGTGGGCTTGTGAACACCCGACATGGTTTTGATAAAGGTCGACTTGCCCGCGCCATTGTCGCCCAACAGGCAATGGCATTCGCCGGGATAGACGTCCACCGACACCCCGGCGAGCGCAATGACGCTGCCAAAGTGCTTCTCGATGTTCTTCATCTGGATGATCGGGGCGTGTTCGCTGCGTGTGTTCATCTTAACGCTCTCCGGTAATCATGCGGCGGATATAGGTGTTCAGCACCACAGCGCCCAAAAGGATAACGCCCAGGAACACCCGGAACAGACTGGATTCGACGCCCGCAAAGAACAGGCCCTGCTGTACAACGCCAAAGATCAAAGCACCCAAAGCGGCCCCGATGACCGAGCCATATCCGCCGGTTAGCAACGCTCCGCCAATGACCACGGCAATGATCGCCTCGAATTCTTTCAGCAGGCCCCGGTCGGCCCCGGCTGATCCGAACTCCATCACCTGACAGGTCGCAAAAACACAGGCGCAGAAGGCGGTGAACATGAACATCGAAACCTTGACCCGGTTCACCGGAACACCCGAATTGCGCGCGGCTTCGGCATCGCCGCCAGCCGCAAAGATCCAGTTGCCAAAGCGCGTGCGGGTCAAAAGAATATGGCCGAAGACGATCAGAACGATGGCCCAGACCACCAGCATCGGCAATCCGTCCACAACAGGCTGGCCCTGACGGCTGCCGCGTGTGAAGACCTCGATCACGCCCATATCGCCCAGCCACTGGAAAAAGCCCTGCCCGATCTTGCCGCCGAAGATCGGCGCAAGCCAGTCGCCCTCGGCTGCGTCCCGGATGCCGCCAATGATGGTTTTGCTTTCCACCTTCTGCGGAATGTAGATGGTAAAGCCGCGCAGAATAAACAATGACGCCAGCGTCACGATAAAACTGGGCAGACCGGTGCGGATAACGATGAACCCGTTGATCGCCCCAATCAATGTGCACATGACAAAGGTCACAATGATGGCCAGCCACATGGGCCAGGCCAGAACCACGCCAAAGACCGCGATCATCATGCCCGCAAACCCGATCATCGAGCCCACGCTCAGATCGAACTCGCCCGAGATCATCAGCAGGCAGGCGCCGACGGCAATGATCATGAACTGCGCCGAAACCAGGGTCCAGTTCATGATGCCCTGTGGCTCGAACATACCGCTGTCGAACGCGGTCAGCAGAAAGAAGGTGAAGACGAGCACGGTTCCGCATATCCCACCCAGCTCTGGGCGGATCAGCGCGCGGCGCCACGCGGGTAACTCTTTTACCCGTTCGTCCCCGGATGTGGCAGTCTCAGCCATCTCAGGTCCTCCGGTATGGTGTTTTTGGCAAGTTTTGCGCTGGGGCGGCGCTGAATTGCGCGCTGCCCCAGCTTACAGGGTCAGCGGTATTCGCCCGCGAACTCTTCGACTTTTTCAAGACCGGCGGCGGTTACGAAACCGGGGCCAGAGTTGATGTTGTTGCCCGGCAGCACGCCATAGCGGTCCCAGTTGGTCAGGATGATGACCGGCATATAGGCCTGCAGGAACGGCTGCTGGTCGATACCCCAGTTGATCGTGCCACCCTTGATGCCTTTGACGATCTCTTCGCCCAGATCGAACGTGCCAAAGTGGATCTCACCAGCCAGCCCCATCTCATCCAGCGCAGCGATGGTCGGGTCAGCCGAAACCGGGCCCAGTGTCAGAACGCCGTCCACATCTTCGTTTGCGGTCAGATAGGCTTTGACCTTGTTCTTGATTTCCGCCGGGTCGGTGCCGGAATCCATCATCGCGTCGCCCAGTTCGATGCCCAGACCATCGGCATAGCCCCGGCAGCGTTCGCCCACAGTTGGCTGTTGGATCGCGTGGTTCACGCACAGGAACTTGGTCACACCTTCGCCCTTGGCCCGCTGACCGGCGGCAAAGCCCGCGTCATATTCGGGCTGGCCCACATACATCAGCGCACCAACCTCACGTGCCTGCTCGGGCGTGCCGGTGTTCATGATGATTACGTCGATCCCCTGATCGACCGCATTCTGGATCGGGCCTTTCAGCACGTCGAAATCAGCCAGCGTGGTGATGATGCCATCGGGGCTCGATGCCGCCGCCTGATCGATGATTCGCGCCATGTCGGCAATGTCACCGGTGGGCGGGTTGCGGTATTCGACCTCGACTCCCATCTGCTCGCCCGCAAGCGCGATGCCGTTCTTGATCGTGTTCCACCAGGTATCGCTGTCAGGTGCATGGCTTACCAGCACATAGTTCAACGAGCCATGGCCGTCAGCCACCGCAGCGACCGGTGCCGTCAATGCGCCCACGCCAATCGCAACGGATGCAATAAATGATTTCATGATGTCCTCCCAAGCTTTCAAAGGCAGGTTCCGGGACAGGCCCGGTGCCTCAGGCAAAACGGTAACGCCGATCAGATCATTTTGCAACCGGTTGCAATTTTCACAGGCTCAGCGCAGTCTGTAATCTGGGCGCGGTCCGTGCTAAGCCGCGTGCTGATCTGGGCGTGGTGAAAGAAAACGATGGCAGTAACCCTCAAGGATGTGGCGAAAAAGGCAGGCGTTTCCCGCTCGGCCGTTTCACGGACATTCACCGAAGGCGCCTCGGTTTCGGAAAAGACGCGCACCAAAGTCAAACGCGCCGCTGCCGAACTTGGCTACAGCCCCAATGCGCTGGCCTCCAGCCTGACGACCGGGCGAACCAAACTGATCGGGCTGGTCTCGAACAACTTTCACAACCCTCTGCTGCTTGAGGTTTTTGATCTGTTTACCCGGGGGTTACAGGATCGCGGCCTGCGCCCGCTGCTGGTTAATCTCACAGATGAGACCGACCCGGTGAACTCGATCCGCATGTTGCGTCAGTATTCGGTTGATGGGGTGATCGTCGCATCCTCGACCCTGCCGCCCAGCTTTGCCGAGGCGTTCAAAAACGCGGGCGTTCCGGTGGTGCATTCCTTTGGCCGTTTCACGCCCTCGCCGCATGTGCATGTGGTTGGCATCGACAACGTGGCCTGTGGGCGCATGGCCGCCGACGTGCTGATATCTCGCGGATACACACGCATCGCCTTTCTGGGCGGGCCCGAATCCGCCACATCGACTCAGGATCGCACGCGGGGGTTTGTGGAAGCTGCCAAAACGAATCCCAACATCACGGTCAGCACCAGCTGCGCGTCGGCCTATTCGTTTGAAGCAGGCCGCGCAGAGATGACAAAACAACTCTTCGAGAACCCGGCTCAGGCGTATTTCTGCGGCGATGACGTGATTGCCATCGGCGCGCTCAGCGCGGTGCGGGATGCGGGCCTGTCCGTGCCGGATGACGTCGGCCTGATCGGCCTGAATGACATGGAGATGGCAAGCTGGCAGAACATTGATCTGACCACGATCCGGCAGCCGGTGTCCGAGATCATCCGCGCCTCGATCGACCTTGTAATCGACACGATTGAAAACCCCGACCGGCTTGCCGAAACCCGGCTGTTTCCCTGCCGGATCATTGAACGGCGGACCCTGCGCCCGCCGTCAGACTCGGTTCAATCCTGAAACATCGGTGGGCGGGCGTCCAGCCATGCGCCCTCCTGCTTGCCGCTTTCCGCAACCGCATATACCGCCGCCATCGACCGCAACCCATCTTCAGCTCGGGGGTAAAGATCAGCCGCCGGATCGGGGCTTACACCCGCATTGGCCGCACTGATAACCTCGGCAAGATCCTTGTAGATATTGGCAAAAGCCAGCGGCATCCCTTCGGCATGGCCAATGGTGACGCGGGTTGTGCGATCCGCTTCGGGGCTCAGATTGGCCTCGCCACGTTCCAGCACCTGCAACCGCCCGCCCAAAGGCATCCAGTACAACTGGTTCGGATGCTCTTGCGACCACCGCAAACCGCCCTTTTCCCCGAACACCTGTAAGGTCAAGCCATGCTGACGCCCAATGGCCACGGATGAGGTCCACAGCCGCCCCACAGCCCCGCCATCAAACCGCAGATTGACCTGCGCATCATCCTCAAGAACCCGACTTGAGATACAGGACGCGATGTCGGACGACAGACGCGACACCTGCTGGTTGATGACAAACGACGCCATATGCAGCGCGTGAATGCCGCAATCGGCAAACTGTGCCGAAACCCCGGCCTGCGCGGGATCGTACCGCCAGCGCACGCGCGGATTATCTGCATCCGCCGCATCGGCATGGTGGCCGTGAGCAAACTCGGCCACCACCAGCCGGATCGCCCCCAGATCACCCCGCGCCACCATCGCCCTCATATGTCGTACAAGGGAATAGCCGGAATAGCCGTAATTCACCGCGCAAATGCGCCCGACGGACTGGGCAATCCTGACAATCTCCTCGCCCTCTTCAACGGTCATGGTCATGGGCTTTTCACACAGCACGTTGAACCCGGCCTCAAGAAAACCCTTGGTAATCTCGTAATGCGTCGCGTTTGGCGTCGCGATGGTCACCAGATCGATACGGTCGGGGCGGTTGCGTTCCCCCTCCAGCATCTCGCGCCAGTCACCATAGGCCCGGTCAGCGGCCAGACCCAATCGCTGCCCATATTCGCGGCCCGCGTCCGGGCGATGATCCAGCGCTCCGGCTGCGAATTCAAACGCGCCATCCAGCCCAGCGCCCAAGCGGTGCGCCGGCCCGATCTGACTTCCTTCGCCGCCTCCGATAAGGCCCCATTTCAGTTTCGCCATGGCAGTGTTCCTCAGTTGAAACCGGTGGATTCAAGATATTCACGGTTGGCCCGCGCATCATCGATGGGGCTGACATCCAGCGTCGGATCGCAATCCTGCTCGACGGTGCACCACCCTTTGAAACCTGCATCCAGCAGGATCTGGCGCACCGCCGGGAAATCGACATCCCCCTGCCCGAGATTACAGAAAATCCCCTGACCGCAGGCATCATAAAACCCGGTGCCCTTGTCGATCACATCCGCCTTTACGACCGGATCAATATCCTTGAAATGCATATACGAGATACGGTCGATATGGCGCTTCATGAATGCCACCGGATCGAACCCGGCATAGGAATGATGGCCGGTGTCAAAACAGATCTTCAGAATGCTCTCATCGACCTCATCCAGCAGGCGTTCCAGTTCCGGCTCAAAGTCCATGAACCCCGCAGCGTGGGCATGGATACCCACAGTCAGACCATATTCTTCGGCCCCCATCTTGGCGACATGGGCAATCCGGTCGCGATACGCCTCCCACTCCTGCTGGTTCATTTGCTCTGCCGCGTCGGCGCGACCCGCCGTGGGTGCGCGGCGGGGCGAGATTGAATCGATCAGCACCAGATGCTGCGCCCCATGCGCCACCAGCGCCTTGCAGGTCCGCACCGCGCCATCCAACACATCGTCCCACTGGTCCGCGTCGTGGAACGCGCGGAACACGACGCCTCCGATCAGGTCCAGTTCATGCTCCGACAGTGCCTCGGACAGAATGGCCGGGTCTTCGGGCATGAAGCCCACCGGTCCCAGCTCGATCCCTTTGTACCCGGCTTCGGCGCAGTCTTTCAAAACGCTGCGCCATTCCGGATTGCGGGGGTCATTGGCAAACTCAACACCCCAGGAACAGGGCGCATTGCCGATACGAATTGTCATACCCGGGGTCCTTTCAATCTTGCGGTACGGGTAGCCAGCGACCGGTTTCGGCCGAGGCAAATGCAGTGTCAATGACGCGCGAAACGGCCAGCCCATCGCGGAACGTCGGCCAGATTGGCGTCTGCGTCGCAATGGCCTGCAGGAAATCCCGCGCTTCGATAATGATCTGATCCTGATAGCCGGTCCCATGCCCCGGCCCCTGACAGAATTGCAGGTAATCGGGGTGATCCGGCCCAGTCAGGATCTTGGTGAACCCGCGCGTCGCATCCGGGCCTTCGGCCTGATACAGCCAGACGGCATTCTGATCCTCCTGATCAAAGCGGATCGCGCCCTTGGTGCCGTGGATGTCATAGGCGTATCCCATCTTGCGGCCCGTCGCGGTGCGGCTGAAATGCAGATGGCCCGAGGCCCCGCTTGCGAACCGCACCATCATCTGCGCCTGATCGTCATTGTCGACCGCAACCGGACCCTCGGCACCCGGTCGGGTCGCATGGATGGTCTCGATCTGGGCTGAGAGCGTATCGATCGGCCCCATCAGCGCCAGTGCGCAATTGACCATATGCGGCGCAAGATCCCCCATCGTGCCATTGGCTCGGCCTTCGGTCCGCCAATTGGCGGCCAACTCGGGATCGGCCAGAAAATCTTCGGTATGCTCGCCGCGAAACCAGGTCACGTCGCCGATCACCCCATCCGCCAGCAGCTTGCGCACAAGCTGCGTTGCGGGGGTGCGCACATAGTTGAACCCGATCATGTTGGTCAGGCCCGATGCCTCGGCAGCGGCAACCATAGCCTCGCCATCCTCTAGCGACGCGCCCAGCGGTTTTTCGCAGAACACTGGTTTGCCCCGCGCAAAAGCAGCCTCGGCAATGGCGCGGTGCGTGTGCTGGGGCGAGGCAATCACAATGGCCTCGACCGCCGGGTCTGCAACAACCTCTTGCCAGTCGGCCCCTGCCCGCGCAAAGCCATAAGCCTTGCGGTACCGTTCGGCCGATGCGGGGCTGGATGCGGCAATCATTTCCAGCCGCGGGCGCAACTCGGTGTCGAACACCGCGCCGACCGCAGACATAGCCACAGCATGGGCCTTGCCCATGTAGCCGCCGCCGATCAGGCCGATCCCGATTTCAGCCATGACGCGCCCTCCCCTTCATCATCTTGTTGCAACCGGTTGCAAAAGTCGTATCCTGAGCGCGGGCGCTTCGCAACTGTCAATCGACGGCACCGCGCCGCATTTCGACCCGCAAGGAGGTAACATGACCCCGTCAGGAAAAACGATCAAACTGACGACAGCCCAGGCGATTGTGCGGTATCTCGTCAATCAGTTCATCGAGATCGATGGCGTTGAAACCCGTATATTCGGCGGGGGTTTCGGCATTTTTGGTCACGGCAACGTCCCTTGTCTGGGCGAGGCGCTGTATCCGGTTCAGGACATCCTGCCGCTCTATCGCGGGCAGAACGAACAAAGCATGGGCTTCGCTGCTGCCGCCTATGCCAAATACCACCTGCGCCGCCGAATCATGTTTTGCACCGCCAGCGCCGGCCCCGGCACCGCGAATCTGCTGACAGCCTCGGCATTGGCCCATGCCAACCGGCTGCCGATGCTGATGCTGTGCGGCGACACCTTTCTGACCCGCCTGCCCGATCCTGTCCTGCAACAGCTTGAGCATTTCGGGAACCCGACACTGGGCGTAAACGACGCGTTCAAATCCGTGACCCGGTTCTGGGACCGCATCACGCATCCTGCGCAGGTCATTCAGTCCCTTCCCGCGGCACTGGCCACAATGCTGGACCCCGCCGATTGCGGACCCGCCTTTCTTGGCCTGCCGCAGGACGTGCAAGGCTGGACCTATGACTACCCCGAAGAGTTCTTTGCCCGCCGCGTCCACCGCATCCGCCGTCAGGCCCCGGATGTTGCCGAAATCGCCGATGCTGCCGCATTGCTGCGCAACGCCGAACGCCCGATGATCATCGCGGGCGGCGGGGTGCAATATTCCGGCGCGGTTGCGGAACTGACGAGTTTTGCCGAAACCCACGGCATCCCTGTTGTCGAAACCATCGCAGGACGCGCCAATCTGTTGGCGGACCACGCCCTGAACATCGGCCCCATCGGCGTCACCGGCTCGGACAGCGCAAACGCGATTGCCGAGCGCGCAGATGTGGTTCTGGCCGTTGGCACAAGGTTGCAGGACTTCACTACAGGATCCTGGACCGCCTTTGCCAAAGACTCGAAATTTATCGGCCTGAACGTAGGACGGCATGATGCGATCAAACACCTGTCGCATCCCGTAGTCGGCGACGCCAAACTTGCGCTTTCTGCACTGCAAGCCGCCATGGACGGCTATCGCGCCCCGGACAGTTGGACCGCGCAGGCGCAGGCCGAGCGCAAGACATGGGATGCCTATGTCGAAGAAAACACATCCTACGGCAACCGGCCCAATTCCTACGCGCAGGCCATTGGCGTCGTAAACGCCCTCTGCGACCCGCGCGACCGGGTGGTGGCGGCTGCGGGCGGATTGCCTGCCGAGGTCACCGCCAACTGGCGCACGCTGGATATCGGCACCGTCGATGTTGAGTTCGGCTTTTCCTGCATGGGTTACGAAATCGCAGGCGGCTGGGGTGCGCGCATTGCGCAGTCCGAGGGTGAGGCGGATCAGGACACAATCGTCTTTACCGGCGATGGCAGCTATCTGCTGATGAACTCGGATATCTATTCCTCGGTGCTGTCGCAGAAGAAACTGATCATTCTGGTGCTCGACAATGGCGGCTTTGCGGTGATCAACAAGCTGCAAAACAACACCGGGAACGAAAGCTTCAACAACCTGATCAAGGATTGCCCAACGATCCCCGAGGCCTTTGCGGTGGATTTTGCCCAGCACGCCGCCGCCATGGGGGCCAACGCCGAAACCGTCGCCAACCCGGCAGAGCTGGGTGATGCGTTCAAACGCGCCAAAGCATCGGACAAGACCAGTGTTATTGTCATGAATGTCGACGCCTATGACGGCTGGACCACACAAGGCCATACCTGGTGGGAGGTCGGCACGCCTGAGGTCTCCGACAACCCCAATGTCCGCGAAAAACATGCCGAGATCGAAGCCGAACGCGCCAAGCAAAGGCAGGGCGTGTGATGACCGATCTCTCACGTCTTTCCGGCAACACCTTCGTGATCATCGGACGCGCGGGCATGGACCTGTACCCAGACCCGCCCGGCACCAAAACCGAAGAGGCGACGCAGTTCTTTTCCTGCCTAGGCGGCTCCTCCGCCAATATCGGGGTCGCCCTGACCAAACTGGGTGCAAAGGCCGATCTTGTCACCTGCGTCGCGGATGACGCCATCGGGCGCTTTGCCCTGAACGAGCTGGACAAATACGGGATCGGACGCGCTCATGTGCGCTCAGTCGGTGGCGAGGCCCGCAATTCACTGGCGGTTGTGGAAACCCGGGTCGAGGATCATCAGTCGGTCATATACCGCAATGGTGCCGCTGATTTCGAAATGACCAAGGACGATGTGGACGCCGTGGATTACAGCGCCTATTCGGCCCTGATCACCACCGGCACGGTGCTGGCCGCCGAGCCCTCGCGCAGTGCAGCCTTTCACGCCTTTGATCTGGCGAAACAGGCCGGGCTGCCGCTGATCTTCGACGTCGACTATCGCCCCTATTCCTGGCCCTCAGCGCAGGTCGCGGCAGATGTCTATTCCCGCGCCGGGGCGATGTGCGACGTGATCGTCGGCAATGATGTCGAATTCGGCTTCATGGCCGGAGACTACGACCGTGGCCTCGACAAGGCGCGCGAATTGGTCGCCAACGGCGCTGCCATCGCGGTCTACAAAATGGGCGAGAAAGGCGCGATCACGATCACGCCCGAGGGCGAGATTGAGACCGGCATCTATCGGACCGAGGCCCTGAAACCCACCGGCGCTGGCGACAGTTTCATGGGCGGGTTTGTCTCGGGTCTGGCAGATGGTCTTTCGGTACGCGACGCCGTTCTGCAAGGCTCGGCCAGTGCCGCCATGGTCGTCGCCCGCGTCGGCTGCGCCCCGGCGATGCCGACACGCGCCGAGCTTGACCAGTTCCGCGCCCAACATGCTGGCCCGAACGCGGCCTGAAAGGATACGCCATGCACATAGCCCCCTTCGACAACCAGCAAGCCCCAATCGTAGACGTGGATGACGCGCATGTTCCGCTGGTCTATTTCAACATCGTCAAACTGAAAGCCGGTGAGCATTTCGACTATCGCGTTGCAGGGTATGAAACCTGCGTCGTCCCTGCGACCGGCACGGTCACAGTGGAAACGGCCGGGGAAACCTATGCCGATATCGGCAACCGGGGCGAGGATGTCTGGGATGGTGAACCCGAAGGCGTCTATATCCCCACCGACACCGGCGCGCGGATCACCGCTCGAACCGATACCGAAGTGTTCATCGCCGGCGCAAAATTCGCCGAGACCCTGAAACCCTTTGCCGTACGACAGGCCGAGCTGGACCTTGTCCAATACGGCTCGGACGACACGAAAACCCATCGCAAGATCAAGCACATCCTTGGCGCGGCGCATCACGACCGCGTTGGCCGCCTGCTGGTCAGCGAGCTGTTCACCGTTGGCGAGGGCGGGTGGTCGGGCTTTCCCAGCCACAAGCACGACACCGACCGTTTGCCTGACGAAAGCCGCCACGACGAATGCTATAACTTCCGGTTCAAACCGAACTACGGCTCGGGGCTGCAAATGCTACAGCGGGTCGATAATGAACCGGGCGATGCCTATCACATCGTCGATGGCTCGACCGTACTGATCGACAAGGGCTATCACCCCTGCTGTGTTCTGCCGGGGTACCAGATGTACTATTTCACTATCCTAGGCGGGCAAAGCCAGCGCAGCCTGAAACAGTATTTCCAACCCACCCATGCCGAGCAGTTGCACACCATCCCCGGGATCATGGACATGGTGGCCAAGTTCAAATGACATTGGCGACCCTTTCCGACGTTCTTCGCCCTGCGTTGGCTGGGGGCTATGCGGTGCCCGGTCTGGTTTGTCTGGGCTGGGAAGACATGCGCGCCTTTGCGATGGCGGCACAGGCCGAACGCGCACCGGTTATCCTGCAGGCCGGTCCGTCCTGCCGCGCCCATACCCCGCTGCCGGTTCTGGGGGCCATGTTCCGCAATCTGGCCGCCGCGGTCGACGTACCAGTGGTCGCGCATCTGGATCACGGCTATACGCTGGATGAATGCCGCGAAGCGCGGGATGCAGGCTTTACCTCGCTCATGTATGACGGATCGCAAAAGCCCCTGCAGCAGAATATCGAGGAAACCGCGACCGTCGCGCAGATCGCGGCTCAGGCCGGGATTTCCTGCGAGGGCGAGATTGGCTTTGTCGGCTATTCCGGCGGCAAGGAATCGGCAGGCACCGACCCGGACGAGGCTGCCAAATTCGCCCGCGACACCGGCGTTGATGCGATGGCGATTTCCGTCGGCAACGTGCACCTGCAACAAAACAAAGAAGGCGGTCTGGACGTAGATCGCATCCGCTCGATCGAGGCCGTAACGGACATCCCATTGGTCATTCACGGCGGCTCGGGCGTGCCACTGGCCCAGCGGGCTGACTTGTCGGCCCAGTCGAAGATCTGCAAATTCAACATCGGCACCGAACTGCGCATGGCCTTTGGTTCGGCACTGCGGGATGCGGTCATGGCCGATCCCGACCGATTTGACCGCGTGGCGATCCTGAAAGACACGCACGACCCGGTCGAGGCCACCGCCCGCGCGGTGATCCGCGGACTTGGGGCCTCGGGGCGGGCATAGACCCACACCAGCTTGAAAAGACAGACATCGCCCAATAGGGTCCGGTCAGGCTGCGCCGCAGCAAGACGCTAATGAAAAGATCGCCTCTATGCCCCTGACCAGCGCCCAACGCAGCTATTGCACATCCCGCATCGACCCATGGCGGACCGTGATGGCGCAGGAGCCGATCTCGGGTACACCGGTGGTGATTTTTGCCATTCCCCTCATTGCCCGCGACAAGGCGCATGACTGGGCGCAGGTTTGCGCCAACCTCAAGCGCACGATCGGAACCCTGCAGCGGCAGACAAATCCGAACTGGAAGGCCGTCATCTGCAGTCAGTCCAAACCCGATGGCATCACCTTTGATGATCAGGTCCGGTTCCTGCCCTTCTCGGAACAGATCGACGGCAATGACAGCACACGCAAGCGCAGGGAAATCGCCAATCATTGCCAAAGCACGGAAACAGGCGACATCTACCTGTTCAAGCTCGACGCCGATGATTTTGCCCATCCCGCGCTGGTGGAGCATTTGATCGAAACCCGCGCGACCGAAGGTTATCTGATCGATCGCGGCTATATGTTCGACACCGCATCGCACCGGATCGCACCTCTGAACCGCGCGACAAAAGAGGCGATCCGCGCGCAGGAAGGCCCGCTGGGGCTGGCCATGATTCCCCGGCGCCTGAATGATCTGTTTCGCAGGGTAACCGGCCGAAACCTGGCCAAATTCCCGCCGCGCCTGTCCAAGATGCGTTCATTCGGCTCGACCTGCGGGTCCTGCGTGGCCTGGCGCTATCGCTGCGGCGACAAAGACCAGGCCAACATCATCATGCCCGAGATCGACCACAGGCTGATCCTGCCCGCCAATCAGGATGGCCTGATGCGCCTGCACCCCGTGCCCTTCAACGCCATGGTTTATGTGGTCGGCCACGGTGAGAATATTCAGCAGACCAAAGGGCGTTTGCCTTATAAAATCAGGTACATAGATGAATTCGCACTGCCCCCGGATCAAGCAGAGCAGGTGCTGGGTGAGTTTGGCGTCAGCTAACTGTAGCGCCCGGCTTTGACCTGAATCGCAAGCGAAACGAATGTCGCAAGAACGCCAAAGGCGTGGCAGGATATTCGTGTCTCAGGTTTAATACCGGGCGCTTTAAGCCGGGTTCGCGCACCACCTGCAAAAAAGGGGTGCGACGCGCCGAACTCGCTACCCCCTCGGTCAATCATCAGACAGGATCGGGCGCGTCGCCTGTTCTTCCTATCGCGTCAGAATGTCTGAAATATGTCTGAACAGTGAAATCCGACCCTACGGGAAACCCCCAATATTCAGGATCACTGGGATTTGATAGGTTGAATTCAACGGACCACTTTCATCGATCCGTGTACCCCCTCCAAGAAAAATAGAGAGAGGGGCTGGTCAAGACCCCCTCACCCAGCCCCTCGCACCACCTTTCACTCTCAATCATTTGTGAGACGGCGGTTTCTCCCCTGCAGGCCCGATCCGGGCCGCAAGGTTACTATAGCACAAAACCCCACCAAAATCGCCCCGCTATATTTGGGGGGTTAAACGTATGAAATGATTGGCGATCCCGCGAGGACTCGAACCCCGAACCTGCTGATTAGAAGTCAGAAGCGGCGTAAAATCCTGTGATTGTCCATATTCGTCCATGACAATCTGCCCCGGTCCAATTGCTACAGTAAATTCATATATTTTAGGGCATTGCCTGTATTGTCCCCCAATCAAAAAGCGTATATAGTTGTCCATACTCGTCCACCAGTATCCAGCCCACCTTGTCCCCCAGATGTCCCCCAAAGGAATCAATCAGTGAAAATAGAACTCACACACGGATTTCTATCTAAGCTGAAACGGCCAGATACGGGGCGAATCGAGATATCCGATATGAAGCGCGCAGGCCTGCGTTTGAGGGTTTACCCGACTCGGGCGGTTTGGATGTATGAGAAGCGCGTTAAGGGTGGAGCCAAGCGAAAGCACACCTTTGGCACTTACTGCACATGGTCCCCTGCCGGTAAGCGAGAGGATGGGGGAATCGGTCTTTCAGATGCCCGCGCTTTGGCTCTGGAAATCGAAGCCGAAGCGGCAAGAGGTTTTGACCGGGTGCTAGAGGCTCAAGAGCAACGCTTGGAAAAAGAGCGCGCAGCGGCTCGAATCCAAACCGTTCAGGAAGTCATCAATCTGTATTCTGATTTGAAGCTCAAGAACCTGAAAACAGGCGGTGAGCGAAAGCGACAATTGGAACTGGCCCTTGATGCGCATCTATCCGAACCCTTCCCGAGCCTGACGCGATCCATCCTACAGAAGGCCATTGACGACAAGGCCAAAGAGGGACGCCTGATAATGGCTAACCGCATTCGTGCGGCACTCAAGGCAATGACGCGCTGGGCGTGGCGTAGGGAATACATCGACCAAGACCCCGGCAGCAGGTTGGAGCGGGCTACGAAAGAGAGAATCCGCGACCGGGTGCTATCACTGGATGAGGTGCGGGAAATCTGGGCCAAGTCTTTTGATATGGGAGACCTTTGGGGGCCTGTGATACGGTTGCTGATACTAACTGTTCAGCGCCGGGGATCTATAGGCGCGCTTGAGTTGGCAGAGGTGGAGATTGATAACAGCCGCTTCAAAAAATCCGTTTCTCAAGAAAAGAACGACCGAGGGCATACAACACACCTTTCCCCGCCTGCTCTTGCGGAAGTACAGGCAGCGATAGAGCGGCTTGAACAGATGAGGGCCGAGAATGGGGAGGTTCAGAAAAAGCGGAAACGCGGCAGGCCCCCTGCTACATCTGCTACTTCTGCTACACCGGAATATCTGTTCACAACCACAGGCCGCACCCCTGTGTCAGGGTGGAGTGACATGAAAGAAAGCCTTGATGAGCTTCTTGGTGATGATTTCGAACCTTGGCGGCTTCACGATTTCCGCACCGCGTTTGCAACCCATATGGCCGAACGTGGAGTATCTGAATCGGTGGTGGATCGTGTCTTAAACCACGCCGCCACGGCGTCAAAGGCCAGTGCGGTTGCCCGTGTCTACAATCAGGCTGAATTGCTGGCTGAGCGCGCCGTTGCGCTGGACAAGTGGGCAGAACTGGTCACACAGGAAAGCGCTAACGTGGTTGCGATTGGGGGCGAAAAATGAGCCCGGAAAAGCGAAGGGCATACGAGGTTATCGAGACTGCCCAGAAAGAGAACCTTTGGGGGATGCGTCGGTTCAAGATAGATTCTGACACTTATGTGCTTCTTCATCAGATTTGCCATGCAATAGAAATCCTCAGCGGCAACCTTGAGCGGCCAATGCAAGACTGGATGCCAGTGTCTCAATTAAAGCTATTGAGGGCGCTGGGCGATTGCGAGGTTACTGCAAGGACGCAGGAAACAAACACAGTCATCCCCGGTGATTCATGGCCAACTGAAATCGAAACAGCGTCTGAGGCGTTTGACGCCGATTTTTGGTGCGGCGCTATTGAGCGCGATGAGGACTGCCGAGGCTTTCGCGGACACCTTCCCGTGGTACCGATTGAAGATGCAACCTCCTGGCTGGCGCAATTTCAAATGCTTGAAGCGAAGCCCGGAAACCCGTTTTCCACGACCGCCGAAAGAGAATCCGCATATAATAATTGGCTTGATACGATCCCCGGCAGAAATCCCACCGTTAGTCAGCGTGAGGCGTGGCGCAATGCGCACGGCATCAGGCGAGATGTAGAACGCCACATGTGGGAGACACACAAACCCGAGGATGGCTCAAAGCCGGGGGTGAAACCCAAAAAGGGCTAATTCGCGCGAGAATCTATCCATATTCGTAAATGGCGCGAATGGCGCGAATTCGGCGGCATTTTCGGCGCGAATAGCACCTGCCACCCTCTGTGTATCGAAGCAACGCAGAGGTGAGCAGGATGGATAGAAACGATCAAATCAATTCCACCGATACCGAGCCGCGCAGGGACCATCCAAGGCCAAGGGCTACGGATGTGAATGGCGCATCTCAATACACCGGCATGTCTCGCGCAACTCTGTATGCCGAGATGAAGGCAGGCAATCTGAAGTTCGTCAAACTTGGTGGCGCAACTCGTCTGGAATATGGCGAGTTAGACCGATGGTTTGATGCGAAGGTAAAAGCGTCTGCCGCATAAACGAAACCCGCGCACCATAGGTCAATATGGGCACGGGGCATTTCGTTTTCAGTCATTGGCAGGACTGCAACAAATGTAACGTGTTCTGACCTAAAGCGCAAGCTTGAGGAATAGAGCATGAGCTTGAAATATTTCAGCAATGACAATCGCCGCGAACCCGCCAAACGCTTTGGCGTAGCCCCGGTGTTCAACCCCAACAACGACAACAACCCGCCGCGCGAGATGCTGCGCGACTGCCCCATTCTGGCGTGTCACTGGTTCGGCGTGGATTTGGGGGTGCTGTCATGAGTACCTTTACCCTCCAAGTCCAGATTCTACGCCGCCAATACGGTTTATCAGAGGCCGCAGCAAGACTGGTTGCCCTGTTGCACTACGGGGAGTCACGCCATGAACGCTGAATCGCTGACATTCAACCTCGGTGGTGTCTGGCGCAATGGACGGGGCTCTGCGCCCTGTCCTGTCTGCCAGCAGGAGCGCCGCAAAGACCAGAACGCGCTTTCCGTGTCTGAATCCGGGGGCAAGCTATTGCTCTACTGTTTCAAGTCCGGTTGCGTGTTCAACGACATTGCCGACGCGGCCAATGTTCCCGCCAGTTCTGCGCGGATTGACCCGCAGGCACAGCGTGAGGCCGAACAGAAGCGAAAGGAATACGCAGAAAACAAATTGCGGCAGGCGCGCGGTATCTGGGAGGCATCCCGGCCCATTGAGCGCACCAAGGCCGAGGCTTATCTAAGGGCGCGGGGCATCACCTGCCCCCTTCCTCCGTCCCTGCGATTTGTCCCTGATATCTTCCACGGCCCGACAACATCGTGGGCAATGGCAATGGTGGCCAACGTCACGACCGGCGCAATTCACCGGACATTCTTCGATAAGAAGGGCGTCAGGCTCACGACCAGCCCGAAAATGATGCTGGGTAGCTGCGCTGGCGGCGCTGTGCCTCTGTCAGAGGCCGATGGGCCGCTTGTGGTGGCCGAGGGCATAGAAACTGGCCTTTCCCTGCTGTCTGGGCTGCTCAGCGGTCCTGCAACGGTGTGGAGCGCGCTCAGTAGCTCGGGAATGAAGGCCCTGCGCCTGCCGAACAAACCCGGGGCGCTGATTATCGCAACAGACGGAGAACCAGCCGGACGGGAAGCGGGCGACAAGCTTGCATCTCGGGCACATGCCCTTGGCTGGGATGTATCATTGATGCCCGCACCAGACGGGCAGGATTGGAATGACGTCCTAAGAGACGGAGCAGTGAAATGAACGTAGCACAGGCAGTACCATTTGAACCCGCAACCCAATGGCCGGACCCGGATATGAACATTGGGCAACCAAGTCGGCCCGCCGCGCCGGTCATGTCGCCGGATGAATTCAACCATGTCTATGGACCTTGGGCAGATTGGATTACCACAGCCGCCGAGGTGAAGGGCACACCAAGGGATTACATCGCCCTGACCCTATTAAGCGCTGCCAGTGCTGCCATTGGCAACTCTCGATGGGCGGTGCCTTGGGAGGGCTGGAAAGAGCCCCCGGTGCTTTGGTCGATGCTGGTTGGTGATCCCTCCGCAGGCAAAAGTCCCGCGCTTGATAGTGTGCTGGACCCGGTTAAGGAAATAGAACGCAGCCTATCCGAAGACTACAGGCGCGCGCGCGATGAATGGGAGAGTGAAAACGAACTCGCATCATTCGCTCTGGCACAATGGAAAGCAGATGCCAAAACCGCGCTGGCTGATGGTGCCGAACCCCCTGCAAAGCCAACAGAAGCAGATGCAGGCAAACCGCCCGTTCGTGAACGTATCAGCATCACCGATATCACCACGGAAAAAGTTGCCGACCTGCTGTCATCTACATGGCGTGGGTTGTTGCTGGCGCGTGACGAGTTGTCTGGCTGGTTGTCCAGTATGGACCGCTACAACGGTGGCGGTGACCGTCCGTTCTGGTTGGAAGCCTACGGCGGTCGCAGTTACACCATAGACCGCAAAAACAGCCCCGAGCCCATTATTGTCGAACACTTGAGCGTTTCGATAGTTGGCGGCACACAGCCTGACCGCCTCTCGGATCTTCTCGTCAAAGCGGACGATGACGGGTTGCTTGCCCGGTTCATGGTTGTTTTCCCTGACCCGGTTCCACTTTCCCGCCCTTCACGAGGCATGAGCGACCAGAGCATGATTGACGCAATAAATCGCCTTCGGGGTTTACAGCACTCCGTGTGTGAAGATGGCGGCAAGCGTCCCTTCTACGTCCATTTCAGCGATGGTGCAGCCGATATCCTGGACAAGTTTCGCGCCCAGTGTCGGGAATGGGAAACTGATGCAGCAGGCCTGTTCAAAAGCCATATCGGCAAAATGCCGGGGCTTGTGGTGCGCATCGCCAATGTCTTGGCCCATCTCGACTGGGCAGCAACTACCGGGACAGACTGCCCGTCACAGATTGAGGCGTTCCATGTTGGCCGTGCGTGTGACCTCGTAGGCGACTATCTTAGGCTTCATGCCTTCCGAGCCTATGGAGCGATTAAGCCCGCGCCAGAGGTCGAGGGTGCACGAGTGATTGCCCGTATCATCCAAGACGAACAACTGACCGGCTTGAAGGTCCGTGACATACAGCACCGCAACCGCTCCGGCTTAGGGACCGCTAAGCAGGTGCAGGCCGCGTTGTCTGTTCTGGTTGATGCGGATTGGCTGCAAGAAATCAAAATCGACACCGGGGGCCGTCCGTCTGTGGTCTATGCCGTCAATCCGAAGTTGGGAGGTTAAGTTATGGGGCGTTGGTCTGAACTCGCACGAAAGTATGACACTAACCCTGTTACCTTTACCGACAACCGGCCAAAACCGGCAAAAAGGGTTCAGAGCGTTGAAAACAAGGGCTTTGGCAAACCAGAGCCGAACCGGCAAGAACCGGCAGAAACCCCAGAGCAAAACCAAGCCGGGGACTTTCTGCCACTTTCTGCCGCAACGAGCGGAGACGACGAAACCCCTGCAAATAAGGCGGCTCAGACCTTTTTGCCGGTTTCTGCCATGTGTCGGCGGGTAGATACCGTAAAGGAACGCGAACCACCCCAGCAGTCCCCAAATCCGGGGCCAGTGCCCGATAAGGTCGGCGTTGGCGGCAGGCCCGTCACATGGACCGGCAAGGTAGTCAGTCTGGATGAGTGGCGGCGTCTGACGGATTGGGAGCGCCACGGCCCAGACGGGCGCGTGTGGAACGGAAAAACTCAGCAGTGGGAAAAGCAGAATGGATAGAATCGAGATTGACGGCGGGGTTATCACCAAAGGTGAGGATATAGGGCAGCAGCTTTATTGTGTCTCGCTCAATGAGGACGGCGCAGAATTGGTGCTGTGGGATGGCCCGAGCTATGGCAGGGCTTTGCTTGAGGCGCAGCTTTGCTCAGTCAGCTTTGGATTGCCTTTGGTCGACTCGGTGGCGGCATGATGGCTCATGAGGTCATACAGCCCCTGCCGGTTTATTGCAGGCGGTCTATGTGCAAGTTTTTCTTACTAAGAATGCTCCGGTCCGTTTTGGCAACAGGCGCATGTGAAAAAATGCAACATCATGACAAGGCAATGACTGCTATCCATCCACCCAATAAAAAGAACAATGAGACAATGGAAAATGCCAACACCAGCATCCGCCTTGTGGCTATTCTTCGATATATCACCTGAACCATCTGCTTCCGCTCTCGCAACCACTTTTCATATGCCCGTTCTTCAGGGCTGATATGGTTTGCAGTTTTCTTCGAGTATTTTGCAATTTCGTCTGGCGTTGGCACGACTAAAAGACCTCTAAGCCTCTTCCGACGCTGAAAGGCTTGAAACTTCAGAACTAAAACGCTCGTTGCCTTGTAGAGCAGTCCGATTAGACCAGCGCAGGCCGTAATCGATCCTATTATCACCGCGTACTGAGATGCGAGTTGCTGTACTTCTTCTAAAGTCAATTGAAAACCTGCTGAAATTCCATCTCGCTACCATGTAAACCCTACATTGAAAACAAAGAGAAATCTCCAGCCGATTTGAGGTGCTATTTTACCTCATATATGCGCGGGCGTTCTGCGTCCGTTCTTGCTTTTCGTGTGGTATTATGATACCTCTAGAGCAAACGGAGGCGGCAATGACAGGCACACAGGAAACACAGGTTGAAGGCGGCAAGCCGAGACGGGTACTGCCTGAGCAAATGCCGAGCGTTGCCGCGTTCTCGCTGGATGCATCAGTCTTTGATGACTTGTATCAGTTCTGGGAAGGCCAAGGTATCTTGGTCACGTTGCGCCAGACTGAAGTTAACGGCGTTTGGCACGCAACATTCATGCTGCTGGATGACTTCAAGGAATGGGACCGAGAGGGCGAAATCGTTGGTTCAATCCTTCGCGCCTTCTGGCTTTCTGAACAACCGGACTACGTGACAGCAACTATCACCGAAACAGTGGACAGCCTTTGGCACGCCCTACAGGCGGGCTTTGTCGTCAATGGCTCTATCCCCGCCACGTCAGGCAATCACTGCCTCATCGGCTGGCGGTTGCGGCAATGAAATCGATTTGGACAGGGACTTAACAATGACACTCACGGATATTGCATCGCAAGACCGGCAGGGAGCACTAACCAAGATGTTTGGCGGCGCACCTGGGGGCGGTAGTGCGCTTGCTTCGATTATGGGGCCAGAGAACCGAGAAAAGCGGGCAATGGCTCTATTCGGCCTTGGGGAAATCCTCAAAGGTAACAGCGTGGCTCCGGTCATGAACCATATGATGCAGTCAAACCTTCTTAAACAGGAGGCCGCGCGCGAAAAGGCAGAGCGCACAGAGGCCCTGAAGCTGACAACTGATGTATTCAGAGACATTCAGGGCAACACTGCCTCTTACACGCCGCCTGATCCAAATTCACCGGCAGGAATCGGCGCGGACACTATGAAAGCACTCGGCAAGGAATCATTCACGCCGGGGGACCGGGATAGCTTCATTACGGCTATGCTGCCCTATGCCCGCGAGGCGGGAGAAACCACAGGCTTGGACCCGCGCCTAATCGTGGCACAATCGGCGCTGGAAACTGGCTATGGAAGGTCTGCACCGGGCAACAATTTCTTTGGCATCAAGTCTCACGGCTTACCGGGTGGCAACGTGTTGGCGACGACTGAGTTCAACAACGGCACTCGGCTTTCAACCCGCGACAGCTTCCGTCAGTATGGCGGCATGGGTGACTCTGTTGCCGGGTACGTCGATTTTCTCCAAAGCAATCCCCGCTATTCCAATATGCTGGCCGCTGAAGGTCTGGACGCACAGTTGGAAGCTCTGGGCAATTCT
Organism: Ruegeria sp. E1; assembly: GCF_056534225.1. NCBI lineage: Bacteria > Pseudomonadati > Pseudomonadota > Alphaproteobacteria > Rhodobacterales > Roseobacteraceae > Ruegeria > Ruegeria sp. E1. Next base: position 37,597 of record NZ_JBQFPE010000003.1, read on the forward strand.
GGGTATGCAACAGATCCGCAATACCGCCAGAAGGTGGAGCAGATTGCGCGCAGCATTCAAATGCCGGGTGATACACCTCAACCGAGATTTGCGAACCTGTCACCGGAGCGCTTGGCACAAGTTCTTAGCAGCGACTATGTGCCCTCGGAATTGAAGCAAATGGCGGTCGAACAGTTCCGGCCACAAGACCCTGAGAAAATGCAGGTCACGAAGCTGGCGGATGGACGTTACTACTACATTGATCCGACCGGCAGACAAGACCCGCGCTTGGTTGCGCCCAATGTCACGCCAACACCGCCCGACCCTGCTGACGAATACGGACGTTATGCGGCTGAAGAACGAGCGGCAGGCCGAACGCCTCTAAGCCGGATTGACTACGCCAACGCCAAAAAGGGCAACGGCTTCAATGTCACCACACCTGACGGCATGGTTGTATCCTATGGCGGCGGGCAACAGTTCGGTACGCCACCGGGTCAGAACCCCGACGCTACAGGCACCCCGCGCGACTCGGGCAAGCTTAGCAGTGAGCTTTCCAAGAAAGACGCTGCCGCCCTTGAGGAAATCAACACAGCGGGACGTACCGCTACTGACCTTGAGAGCCTTGCGACCCAGCTTGAGACCATCACACCGCAGGTTGGATATACCGGCCCCGGTGGAGATGCGTATGGCTTCGTTGATGATATGGTTGGCTTCCTCCCCGGTGACAGCGGCGCACGTGGCGCGTTCAAGTCGCTGGCCATGGAAGCGCAACTGACCTTCACCGAGAAGACGAAGGGCGCAATCACGGACAGGGAAATGGGTATGTTCCGGGCTGCTGTTCCAAACCTCAGCCAGACCAAAGAGGGCAACATGGCCATTGCTCAGGTCATGAAGGCCGGAGCCGCACGGGCGCAATCCCGGGCTGCCTTCTTCGAAAACTGGGCGCGTAAGCACGGTAGCCTTGAGGGCGCACAAGAAGTCTGGTCCGAGTACATGAGGGACAATCCGCTCATTGCTGAAGCCGGTAAAGGCGTCAAAGCCAACCCTGAAGGCGATTGGCAAAGCTACCTCAACCGCCAACCCGCCATGGCATACACACCCGAAAGCATCATGCAGATGAGCCAAGAGCAGCTTATGCAGGTGCCGATTGAGAAAATGACCGGCCCCCAGCTTGACGCTTTGGAGCGCCGTTTTCAGGAGATGGGCCTATGAATGGTGATATTCAGCAGCGCATCGCTGACCGGCGCGCACAACTGGCTCAGCAGGGCGATACGGCGGGCATTCAGGACCGGATTGCCAAGCGCAGGCAGCAGCTTTCAGGAGAGGTTGTTGCCACCACAGATGACGGCGGACAGGTGTTCAAGCTTGAAGACGGGTCGTTGTCGTTCAAATCCCCGGGGTACGCCACGAATGACCAAGCCCGGATTCAGGAAATCATGCAGGGCGCAAAGTCGGTGGATCTGGTGCAGCGGGATGTAGACCGGGAACGCATCGCAGAAAACCCGATTGCGGCGCGGGCTCAGGAATTCGTACAGGGTGCCCCGCTTGTTGGTGAATGGGCAGACGAGGCCGTTGGATTGGTTAGTCCACAGGCAGCGGAAAACATGCGCCTGACATCCGACGCAATGGAGCGCCAGCATCCCGGTCAATCAGCGGCATTGAACGTCACAGGTGGTATCGCAACAGCGATTCCGCTTGCGGCAGGGGCTGGAGCGACTAAGGCGGCAGACTACATTGCCAAAGGCACAAACATGCTCACGCGTGGCGCTCGGGCGGGCATGGTAGCTGCCCCTGCTGGTGCTGTGGAAGGTGCTGCCAGCTTTGCAGGGCGGGCACATGATGATAGTCGCGCGGTCGAAGGCGCAAAAGGCGCTACGTTCGGCGGAGCCTTGGGCGCGTTGTTAGGTCCAGTTGCCTCAATTTCCGGTGAACAGATTGTTGGCTTGGCTCGGCGCATCAAGGGCCTGGATATTCGGACAATCATGGAAGAATTTGGCCTAACCCCGGCGGCTGCCAGAACAGTGAAAACATCTCTTGATAACGATGACCTTGACGCAGCGCTCGGGCAGCTATCCAGACTAGGCGACGATGCAATGCTTGCGGATGCAGGGCCGTCTACTGCTGCTTTGCTGGATGCATCTGCCAATACCGGCGGGACCGCTCTCAAGGTGGCGCGAGATGCGACGGAACGCAGAGCGGCCAAGGTCGGACAGCATATTCCCCGAGTTCTGGACAAGGTGTTTGGCAAGCCCAAGGGCGTCAAAACCGCCGCTAAAGAGATATCGAAGGGCACAGCAGCCGGAAGGCAGAGGGCTTACCAGATGGCCTATGCCCAACCCATCGACTATGCCAGCACAGCCGGTCGCAATATCGAAGGTGCCTTGTCTCGTATCCCTGCAAAAACGCTTAATGAAGCGATAGGAGAGGCAAACGAAGCCATGACCGCAGCGGGTCAACGCAATCAGCAAATCATGGCGCAGATTGCGGATGATGGCAGCGTGACATTTCGGGAAATGCCGAATGTTCAGCAACTGGACGAAATCAAGAAGGCCCTAGACGGGATCGCCCGAGAGTCGGTTGACCAGTTCGGCAGGATGACGGCAAAGGGACTGCGCGCCAGAAAGCTTGCCGGTGAGCTCCGCGAGGCGCTGAAGGAAGCCAACCCCATTTATGGGCGGGCGCTGCGGATTGGCGGCGACAAGGTTCAGCAGGACGAAGGCTTGGCTTTGGGCAAGAACCTGTTGTTCAAAAGGACCACTGTTGAGGATGTGAAAGCCTTCATGAATCAGGGTGTGTCGAACGAGGCCCGCCAAGCTGTGCGCCAAGGTGTACGTGAGAGTATCGAACAGAACCTCTCAAATGTTCGCCGGACAATCACTGATCCGAACACGGACGCTCGGGAAGCGATGCAACTGGTCAAGGAAATGTCCAGCCGAGCAAATACAGAAAAGCTGCGACTCATTCTTGGCGGCCCCCGAACCGATAGGTTGTTGAACGAATTGGACCGAGCGGCAACTGCTTTAGACCTTCGCGCAGCAGTAGCGCAGAACTCTAAGACTGCAATCCGCCAGTCCATTCAAGGCCAAGCCGCGCATGAGGCCCAACCCGGCATTCTGCGCGATGCAATCGGGAATGTCGGAAACCCATTGGAGGCGGCCCGGAAAATAACCAGTCAGGTCGCATCGGTCGATCCGCGCAGCTTAAGCAGGCGTGAGAAAGCTATGTTCGATGAGATTGCGGAAGCCCTAGTGGGGATTGAAGGCCCGGAGGCCAGAAGGGCATTAGCAGCGGTGAAAAGGGCAATGGCAGGACAACCCGTCAAAGACGCTCAGGCAGAGCTTATCGGGCGTGTGGTTGCCGGTTCCGGTGCGTTGGGTCTCTTTCATACCGCCACGCAGCAGCTAGAACGCACACAAGGCCGCTGAAGCAAGCGACAACGAAGGGGATCATGCCAAACTGATGATAGATTTGTGTATATCCCCACCCTACCGCAAGCACCGTTATCGGGCTGCAAAGCAAAACAATGACAATAGCAAGGGTTACAAAAAATCGACGCATACCCCTATCTAAGCGCCCCGGCGTACAACGTCCAGACAGGAGGCACAACATGACCAGCGAAACAAAGATTTGCGGAGCCAAAATGCCCGACGGTTCCCGGTGCATGGCAGCGCCCGTAGAGGGCAAGACACGCTGCCACAGGCACGGTGGCGCATCCACTGGGTCAAAGACGCCAGAGGGACGCAAGCGGCAGTCTGAGGGTGCAAAGGTACTATGGGCGGAGCGCAATCGCCTGATGGCGCTGGCGCGTGAAATTGAACTTGCCGCAACCTGATGACGGGACTGAAGGAACACACCCATGGCAAACCGAAATAGCGGCGAGAATACGGGGGATAGAAATCCCAACGGCACCTTTGCAACGGGCAACCCCGGTAAGCCCAAAGGGACACGCAACAGGGCGACACAAGCCGTTGAGAAGTTGCTACAGGGGCAAGTCGAAGAACTGACGCAGAGCGCAATCAGCAAAGCCCTAGAGGGCGACACAACGGCCCTGCGGCTGTGCCTGGAGCGGGTAGCGCCCGCGAGAAAGGATGCGCCCGTCAATTTCGACCTTCCACCCATCAAATCCGCTGAGGACGCCTCAGAGGCCGCGCAAGCGGTGCTACATGCTGTTTCTCAGGGTGATGTAACCCCGCTTGAGGGCGCAACCGTCATGGGGCTGGTGGAACAGTACAGGCGAGTGCTGGAAACGACTGAACTAGAGCGCCGGATTACAGCATTGGAGACGGCAAAATGAGTATGAGGAAACGTATCAGCAATTTGGAAAATCGGTCATCAGAGCCAAAAATTCACTACACATGGGTGGAGCCCGGATTGACTGAAGCGCAACTTGAAGCGCATGTGCAAAAGGTTCGACGCGAACAGGGGCTTTCAGTGGATACTCAGGTTCTCGCATTCCATTGGAAGGAATAGACGGACTGTGGTCCTTTCCTCAATGTAGGAAACAGGATGCTAAAATATAGCACCCCATCCGTAGGGGTGCGTGTTTCCCGCACCCTGCCAAAAGCGCAATTATTGCGCAAATCGTACAACCGCCAATGGCGGACGAACATTAGAGGGGTCGTGAATCCCGACGCCCCAGTAAATCGGCAATAATTGCCGATATGCACAACGCCCCCAGCTTTGGGGCGGCCCCGTTGATAATACAGCGGACAAACAGCGGGGGAGATTGTTCCACGGTGTCACAAATATGGGATGATCCCGCATTTCACTGCACAGGCCCCAAATATGCCCGTCAGGCACATTAACGGGGTTCGGACGCTAGCACATCGTCAAACGCCCAGTATCGCGCCCACAGCCCCGCATATCGAGTCTGAGGGGGAGTAACGGAACGTGACCCCTGCCGGTTGGACTGGCCAAGTTGGCCACTTGGTAAATGTGGAGATTATCTCCAGTTTAGACATTCTATGCAGATATGCATGGCTTCGCTCCACCGTGGAGCATATCCCATGTAGCAGAAGTAGCAGATGTAGCAGGGGGTCAGGTCGGAATCTGAGTTTTTTGCAATCCCCTGAATAACCGATACCGACAACTCGGCAACGCCGGTTAATACCGGGAGATACCGGCTCGGCCAGCGTGTCACCGCTTCCTGTTAATACAGGGATTTACAGGGGCAGGAGGCGGGAAAACTGGATTGCCAATCCACATTTGGCGCGACCCCAACTTGATAAACAATCAAGGTATTCAAGGTGCCGCACCGTATTTGCGGTGATTTACGGGCTGAACCGTGTGCGCGCGCACACAATCTCACCCCATTCAGATCCGAATACCCTCAGCCAGATTGAGCCTATTCGTGTTCGGTTAAACTGGAACAACTTGTTCCAGTTTCTTGCCGTCACCAGTGGGAACAGTTGGCCCACTGCTCCGCTCCGCCCATGCCTGAATGCAGGCAACAAAACCGCCGTTTTGGCTTTCGCTCACAATTGAGCAAAAGCCCGCTTTCCAGCGGTGAAAAGCGGGGAGCCCTGATTCAAGGCTCCCATGCAGCCGTTTAGCAGGTTTAGCGGTTTTAGCACGGGTAGACCGTCGAAACCGGGATTTCTGCGCAATACGCGCGCGTGTGACTGTTACGCGGTTGCCGGGTCCGTATTCCCCTCTGAGGGGATTTTATGGCTAAAGACAGGAAAGTTGCCTTTTACCTTCGGCATTGGCACACTATCCAAAAGGCCAATTTGAAAAGAAATTTCTAACATTAGGAGCCATGTATGCTGAATGTTATTTTGAAGTTATCGGTTACTGCAGTCGCATTTCTTTCTTATTTTAATACAAACCCTGCATTTGCAACGGAGCGTACCGCCCAGTGTGGTGGTGGCACTTTGGTTCCAATAAGTGACGGAAAGAAGCGCTTTGTGGAGTGGAGAAAATCATCAGGTGAGGTTGAGATTGTTTACGAAGGCACAAATACGCTTTCGGCGATTTCGCAATGTAACGGCGGAGTCGTTTCGGTTTTCCGAAGTGGAATTTTTCCTGGTAATTTTGACTGGGCGTACTTCAGCCCAGATTGTAGATTCGTCGGCGGCGGAGGCGGGAAAACGGTTCACGCTTACCAAGAAAACAACCACAACATTCAAGGCCTGTTCCCCCACGAAAGCGGCACGGGAATCGTCGCTGGATGGCAGCACATTGATGGTGGAAAGACCGGTTGGTACTACAGTCCGAACTGTTTGAATATTGGGGGTGATGGGAACACCGTTGGTTTGAATGAAATGCCAGCATATGGAAGAGAACTTGACTGAAGGCTGGAATCTGCAGTCTCGGAAAAGCAAAGGCCCCGCCGAAGCGGGGCCGTATTCAGTAATAGCCGAAGGCTTGCATTTTAGGCCGCCTCTGGTTGTCCAGATGCTTCCCAATGGTCATTGTTCAGGGAAAATAGGCGGTCCCCGGCGTAGTCAATCATGTCGTCAAGTTCGGCGTATCGATCCAGCAAGTCTTTCATCCTGCTACTTTCGTCCGTAGACTCAAGATAATAGCTGGATAATGCAACCTGTGCTGGCCCGGATATTTCGGTCTTGCCGTTTTCCCAGCGGTGAATCTGTTGCTCAGTCGCTCTGAGAATACCAGCTAGGGCCTTTTGGGATAGTTCAAGTTCCACGCGCAGGAACCGAAATTCCGCGCCTGTCATCTCCTTACCGGAAACAATGTCTAGTGCTATTGCATGATGAAGTTCATCCAAATCATGAATAGAAGTTGCTGGACCGTAAGGTGTATCCTTACGCTCCACCCCACCAATCAACCACACGTTATCCAGGCCGCAATCAGTGTAGTGATAGCGGGTCCGTCCCTCCGAAACGTGCATGAAGTCAGTCATGTATACTCCTTTCAGCCTATCTGAACTTCGGGTATGCCGTCACAACGGTAACTGTGAGAACATTGTCTTGTATCGCACAGACCACCTCCAATCCCATACCCGTTCCCAAATAGTGCATTTTCCCCACCCAGTTTTGATGGTCCGAATCCCAAGTGGGGTTTCCTCTTACAGTTCCTTTCGTTAGTGCTCGAATTATGCTTCTGCGCGTTAGACGCCTGTCAGCGTTGTCCACAAAGACATGATCCCCAATGAAAACCATGCTGGAAAACCGTGAGTAATCCTTAACATGGGCTTCAAATTGTGCCGCCGTCATCAGGCGAGTTACGGGGGCCTTACCTTGCTTCATACCTATCAATATGATAGGCAGAGTGACCAATTGCAAGTTAAACTAACGTGAACAGCGTGTTCGTTACCTGTTCGCCCATTCGAATTTCTCGAATTCGGCGGTAACAATCGTGCCCCTCTTGGGGTGGTAGGATATGCTCACTGGTCAGACTTCTTGACCAATACCACACCCGGCCCTTTAGCCGCATCTGTCTCACTGAGAAATTGAACACCCTCACCCTCTAACGTGGCCTGTATCCGTTCGGCTGTAGAGAGTTGGATTCCGCCCTTTTCAGTTTCAAATCGCGTGATTGTCGCCGGTGCAGTGTCCGACATTTCAGCCAGTTCGCGAACGCCAATCCTTAGCGCTGCGCGGGCCATTCTCAACTGCTCTGGGGTCATTCTTATATCCCTGACATAAAAAGTTATAACACAGTGTTGACATAGGTATGTCATTGCTCTAAAAACTTATCACAAGGACATAAGAAAGCAACACACAGAGACAAGTAAGGAAAACCACCATGTATGACCGCCAGAACATCATGAACCGCGCTTGGGCCATCTTGGGCAATCGTCCGTTCAACCGCATCAACTGGCGCAATGCACTGTGGCAGGCATGGGGTGAGGCGAAAGAAGCCGTGCGCCGTGCCAGCATGACCGAGGCCGACCACATCCGCGAAGCAATCAACATGCTGGAAAACAAGGACACGTGGACACAGGCCGATTACCGCAAGCGTGACGAATTGTCGGCGGCACTGACCGTCGCCATGGACCACGAAACCAAGGCAGACGACTACGCCGAAAAACGCGAACTCATTGCCAAGGCAAAAGGCCGGTTCGTTTCTGTCACCTTCACCAAACAGGACGGAACACAGCGCACCATGCGCGTTCAGCCCGCCAACCTACGCCAGAACGTCAAGGGCGATGCAGCATCAAAAGCGGCCCGCAAGGCCATCGAGACGCGCGCACGTCGCCACCCGCATCTGTTGGCGGTCTGGGATACCGAGGCACAGGCCCCGCGCTCTGTGAACCTCGCAACCGTGTCCCGTATCGCCGCAGACGGCCACATTCACCACTTCACGCAATGAGAGGGGAAGCAATGAAAAAGAACCACGAAATTCTGACGGATGTAACCACGTTGGAAGGTCTCGCGAACGCGCTGTACCGCCTGACGTGGGAAGGCCCCGACCCCGAAACATGGGGCGCAGCCGATGCACTTATCCGCACCATCAAAGCCAAGTCGTCAGAGCTTACCGCGTCCCTCGCGAGCCTGCCTGACGAACCCCAACTGAAAGGACCAACCGCATGATTGACCGCCGTACCCTCATTCAATCCGCACCCGTTGCCGTGCTGGCCGTTGGGGCATCTGCTGGGAACAATGACCCACACCCCGGCTGGCTGAACCGCTGGCATGAAATTCGCCGCGACCTGAACGCGACTGTCGGGGTTATTGATGACAATGACACTCGCTGGAAGCCGTATCACGAACTTGAACGGCTCATTGCATCCACACCGGCCACCACGATTGAAGGCGTTGCAGCGCAGGCAGAGCTTGCCGCACATCCCGAGTTTGGCATTACAGACGCGACCAGCACAGACACAGAATGCGTATTGCTGCGCACCCTGTCGCGGACGTTGCAGGCCATGTCAGGTATCGAGGTTGCAGCCATCCAGCCGGAACAGGACGAGCGCCAAGAGGCATCCGACCGCGCGGCCTATTTCGCAAGCGTATTGGGGAAAGAACCCCCGGCCCGTCTGCTCAGCGATGACGGCGCACCGTCGCCTGAGTTGATGGCCTTCTGTGATGACACCGGCATGTCACTGGATTGGGTCTTTACCGGGGATCTGAAACCCATGGTTCTGGCCAGCAATCGCAACCGCAGAACCGCCTAACCGCACACAAGAGAAAGGGGACAAGCATGACCATTCATCGTCGCACATTGTTGAAATCGAGCATTCCGGCTCTTGCTGGGTCTATCGCTCTGGGCGCTGTTGCAGATAGCAGCGCAACGCCCATCCAGCGGCTTTACAAGGAATGGCAGGACGCATCAGCCAAGTATGAGCGCCTTGCTGATGAAGGTATTGCCCTGACGGGCACCAATGCCCACAACCACGATGACGAGGTTGTTACACCTGCTTACATGGCAATGGTCGCGGTTGAGGACCGGATTATTCAGCAGCCGATTGAAGGCCCGCAGGATTTGGCAATCAAGGTCATTATCGCGCTTGGGGTTGAGGATGCGCACGACGCGGACCAGTATCGCCGCCTGCATTCCGATGCTGTTGGCCTGCTGGCGTAGGAGGGGAAAACATGGAAGTACCAGCCGCACTCACGGACATGAAAGAGCTTCACAGCGAGTTAAAGAGCGCGTCAAGCGAACTGTGGGAACTGTGCCAACTCGGCAAGATGAGCGATGCAGGCTATGAGGTCGCGCAGGAACTGTTGTTCGATAAGCGGCAGGACGTTTTCAGCGCCGCAAGCCGCAAGGTCGCCACCACACCCGAAGAACTGGCCGCGCAGCTTGATATCCTTACGCTTGAAGCGGATGACGACGCCATTTGCATTCATGCCGGAAACGACCACTACGGGCAGATGGTGCGCTCTATCCGTGCCGGTGCGTCCGGCCTGTCAGGAAGCGCGCCAGCCCTCAAGGCAATCAACGCTGGATAGTCCCCCTTGTTCCAGCTTTGCAGGAAGCCGCCCCTTGAACCGGGCGGTTTCTTTGCGCATGTATATTGTAAGTCGTCTGCACCGGGACGCAGGCGCGGCAGGGTCTAGGCTCTGCTAGTCAAGGTAAGGCAAGCCCCGGCGTGGTTCTTTTCCCTCGGCAACGTGCCGAAACCCCAATTAGGAGAATGACCATGAAAGCCATGAGCGAAACCACACTGCGCCGGAAACTGGATAAACTCGGTTATCGGCTGTCCAAGAAAGACGGCGGCTACCTGATTGCCGACCACAGCACAGGCGGAGCGGTGCACCCTGCGTCACCAATCACGCCCTACAGTCTGGACTTGGACGAAGTGAACGAATGGTATCGTGAGTTAAGCTGAATGCCCCAGCTTGCAGCCGGTCCAGAAATGGGCCGGTTGTTTCGCTGAAAACAGTGATACCGGCACCGTTTTTTAACGGGGAAAAACGGGCAAAACCTGACCAGCAAGCAGGTTAAGCACAGGGCCAGGACGGCCCGAGCTTTCCGTTATGCAGGAAAGGGCGAATAGCAGGAATAGCGAGAATAGCAGCCCGGTTGTGATTTTCTGCGTAAGGTGTTTCGCAAGTTTCGCGGGATTTGGGGATTGAATATCCGCGCGTTGAGTTTGAGGGTACGGATCCTCTTTCTCACGTCATTTCGCACAACCTGCACCGCCGCCACCTCACGGAAAGCCAACGGGCTATGGTTGCTGCGAAACTGGCGAAGCTATCTCATGGCGGTGACCGCGTGTCCGACCAAGCGGCAAATTTGCCTGTTGGTCCTACTCAGGCACAAGCCGCTGATATGTTGAACGTTGCGGAGCGTTCGGTTCGAACAGCTAAGAGGGTTGAGCGCGCGGATCTGGAACCTTCGGCAAATTTGCCGAAAGTCTCGCAGGGCCGCAGACAGCCAGCATGCGCAAATTTGCGCACCCTCATTAGTCCGAGCGGCAAATATGCCTGTTGATCCCACGTGGGCAGAAACGTCTACGCGCGTAGACGTTCTGAGTTGGACGCACCACCTTTTTATAATGGTGGAAAATGGGCGCACTGTCCCCCATTTGTCCCCCAGGCACGGGCAGGCAGGTAAATTAGGTGGCCCATTATCCACCTAAGCGTATGAAATGATTTGGCGATCCCGCGAGGACTCGAACCCCGAACCTGCTGATTAGAAGTCAGCTGCTCTATCCAGTTGAGCTACGGGACCGCTGCGCCCTTCTTGCGGTTTTTATGCCGGGTATTCAAGGGGCAAGCGCATAAAGGCGCTGTTTGGATCGGCCTCATATCCATGGATCGGGCCGCAATAGGAATACCCAAGTGATTCGTACAGGCGACGCGCGGCATCATATTCCGGCAGATGATCCGCGCCGGTTTCCAAAACCAGCGCTGAAATCCCCTCGACCCGCGCCAGATCGGCCAGTTCCCGCATAATGAACCGCGCCAGCCCCCGCCCGCGCGCTGCCGTCAGCACATGCACCGATTTCACCTCGGCAGTGCCATCCGGCAAGGTTTTCAGCGCCCCGCATCCCAGCGGCGTATCCGCCTCGTACAGCGCCCAGAACCGGATCCCCGGCCCGGCCAGCGCCTCGGCATCCATGGTGTGATTGCTCTCGGCAGGGCCTGCGGTTTCACTATGGGCAAAATGCGCCTGCACCAGCGGGCGCAACGCATTCGACGTTGGATCAGCGGGCCGAAGCTCGATCATTCAGTGGGTCCAGGGGGTACGCCTGCCAGTGGCGAAATTCTCGCCATAGCCACCTGCGCGCACATTTGGCTTGCGTGTGTGCGGTTCGCTGACCTGCGCATCGATGCCGTTGTCCTTGGCGTAATCCAGCGCCTCTTTCTTGCTGTCGAATTTCAGCCGCACCTGCGTCTGCGTGTCATTCGATGAGGTCCAGCCCATCAGCGGATCAACCTCACGCGCAGTCGCAGGTGCATATTCCAGAACCCAGTGCCGGGTCTTGGCCATCCCCGAGGTCATCGCGTTTCGCGAAGGCTGGTAAATCCGTGCGCGCATGTCGCCTCTCCGTACTCACTTGGCTGGGCCTGTTTATGCGCCACAGCACGCGCCGGGACAAGATGACAATTGTCGCGGCGACCTGATGTCAGGAATTGTCATCAGGCTACGTTAGATCGAAAACCTGAACGCACCAGCAGCGAAAGTTCAGGCCCAGCCCGCGCGAAACCCGATCAGCCCTTGCAGATGGACAAAATAAGAACAAATGTAGGGGCCTGATCCCCGGAGCCCACCGATGCCCTACGCCCATTCCGACAAGACCCAGCTGACCGCTGAAGACGTCCGCGCCCGACTGAAACTGGAAGGCGGCAAGCAGTTCGTGATGCATACCGAGTTCAACCCGGCCGGCGATCAGCCAACGGCCATCAAGGAACTGGCGGGCGGCGTGAATGACGGCGAGCGCGATCAGGTTCTGCTGGGCGCGACCGGTACCGGCAAGACCTTCACCATGGCCAAGGTGATCGAAGAAACCCAGCGCCCCGCTATCATTCTTGCGCCCAACAAAACGCTGGCAGCGCAATTATACGGCGAATTCAAAGGCTTCTTCCCGGAAAACTCGGTGGAATACTTCGTCTCGTACTACGACTACTACCAGCCCGAGGCGTATGTGCCGCGCAGCGATACCTACATAGAAAAGGAATCGCAGATCAACGAACAGATCGACCGGATGCGCCACTCGGCCACGCGTGCGCTGTTGGAGCGGGATGACGTGATCATCGTCGCCTCGGTCTCCTGCATCTACGGTATCGGTTCGGTCGAAACCTACGGCGCGATGACACAGGACCTGAAGGTCGGAAACGAATATGACCAGCGGCAAGTGATGGCCGATCTCGTCGCCCAGCAATACCGCCGCAACGATCAGGCGTTTCAGCGCGGTTCGTTCCGGGTACGCGGCGACAGCTTGGAAATCTGGCCCGCCCACCTTGAGGACCGCGCATGGAAGCTTTCATTCTTCGGCGAGGAACTGGAACAGATCACCGAGTTCGACCCCCTGACCGGCGAACGCGCCGCGACGATGGAACAAGTGCGCGTCTACGCGAACTCGCACTACGTGACGCCGAAACCAACGATGCAGCAGGCGATCATCGGCATCAAAAAGGAACTCCGCATCCGGCTGGATCAACTGGTTGGCGAGGGCAAACTGCTGGAAGCCCAACGTCTAGAGCAACGCACAAATTTCGATCTGGAGATGCTTGAGGCCACCGGCGTCTGCAACGGGATCGAGAACTACTCGCGTTACCTCACTGGCCGCGCGCCGGGCGAACCGCCGCCAACCCTGTTCGAATTCATCCCCGACAACGCCATCGTCTTCGCCGACGAATCCCACGTCTCTGTCCCGCAGATCGGCGGCATGTACCGCGGCGACTATCGCCGCAAATTCACACTGGCCGAACACGGCTTCCGCCTGCCGTCCTGCATGGATAACCGCCCGCTGAAGTTCGAGGAATGGGACGCCATGCGCCCGCAATCCGTCTTTGTCTCAGCCACGCCTGCGAAGTGGGAGATCGAACAGACCGGCGGCGTTTTCACCGAACAGGTGATCCGGCCCACCGGCCTGCTGGACCCCGAGGTCGAAATCCGCCCGGTCTCGATGCAGGTCGATGACCTGCTGGACGAGGTGCGCAAAGTGGCCGCCAACGGCTTCCGCACGCTGGTCACGACGCTGACCAAACGCATGGCCGAGGACCTGACCGAGTACCTGCACGAACAGGGCATCAAAGTGCGGTACATGCACTCGGACATCGACACTCTGGAACGGATCGAGATTCTGCGCGACCTGCGGTTGGGGGCATTTGACGTGCTGGTCGGCATCAACCTGCTGCGCGAAGGGCTCGACATCCCCGAATGCGGGCTGGTCGCCATTCTGGACGCCGACAAAGAGGGCTTCCTGCGCTCGGAAACCTCGCTGATCCAGACCATCGGCCGCGCCGCGCGCAACGCCGATGGCCGGGTGATCATGTATGCCGACAAGATCACCGGTTCCATGGAGCGCGCCTTGGGCGAGACCAACCGCCGCCGCGCCAAACAGCTCGCCTATAATCAGGAACACGGCATCACACCCGAGACAGTGAAAAAGAATGTCGAGGACGTTCTGGCCGGTCTTTACGAAGGCGACGTCGACATGAACCGCGTCACCGCCACCATCGACAAACCGATGCACGGCGCGAATCTCGAGGCGCATCTGGAAGGCCTACGCGAGCAAATGCGCAAAGCCGCCGAGAACCTCGAATTCGAAGAGGCCGCCAATATCCGGGATGAGATCAAACGCCTGGAAGCGGTCGACCTCGCCGTCGCCGACGACCCCATGGCGCGGCAGTGGGCGGTTGAGAAAGCGTCCGAGGATGCGGTCAAGTCGCGCGGGCGGTCAACGGCTGGCAGGCCGGGGCAACGGGGTGGGAATGTGAAGAGGCGGAAGCGGTAGAATGCCGCGCAACTGATGGTTGCAATTGCGGCCGCTTCAGTGAACCTGCCCCTAAACAACAGGTTTAGGATAAATCTTTGATAGCGTTTCTCAGTGTGGTCGGATTTCTTGGCGTAATATCTATCTCGGCGATGGCATGGATATGGGTAAGCGTGGTTGCGGGATGGCGCGAGGCTTCCACGGGCAGAGCCTTGGCGATGTTTTGGCTCCTCCTCCTTCTGATCGTTATCTTTGGCCTCGGAGTGGACACAGATTACGGCACTCTTCGGTGGCTCGTCCTGGCACTATGGCCAGCCTCAGTTTTGTTGTTGCTAAGCGCTGCCTTCGGCGCGAAACTCTTCATTTTTCTCGGAGTCGCGTCCCTACTGCTTATCTTGGCTGGCACAGCCATCGCGATCATGCCGGGCAAAGCAAAAATCCCGACCATCATAGTTGGCGCTATGCTCGTAGTGATGGGTTCAGTCGCTTTGCAAAACGCGCAAGTTCAGTGGCAAATGACCAGGTATGCAAATGCATCCGAGCTTCGCATCATAAAACGCTCATCTCTCTTTGAGTCCATCCGGAACCACTCCGATGGTTATCAGTATCCCCACGGCGTTGCCTGCGATGTCGAGAATTGGCCCTATCTGTGGAGTTACCGAAAAAGGGCTTGGATGGCCTTGCCAAGCACGACACGCTACGGAGGGAACACCCGTCAAGATGTGATGGCAGTGTGCCTCAAACACCCGTAGGATGGGTTTCCAACCCATCACTTCGACACCCATCCGCATCATGATGGGGTAAAACCCCATCCTACAAACCCACAAAAAAGGGCGGGGAACCCCCCGCCCCGCCGTTCACCCCTTATCCCAATGGGCAATCACATCATACCCAACCGGCGTCGGCGGGCCTTCCATGAATTCGGCAAAATGGCCCCACAGCTCGGCCACCGAGACCACATAGCCCGACCCGTCCTCGTTCATCACATTGGTAAAGCTGTGCATACCGGGCATGCCCATGATTTCGGATTTCAGTTCATTCATTTTCGCCGTCGCCGCCTCGCGCGTGCCGGGCTTCATTTTGTATTGGGTAATACGTGCAAACATCACTTTCCTCCCTCATCTGGCGAAATTGCCATAGGGCGCGACCGGAACGACCCCGCCGCGCGCAACCTAGCATGGAGGCACGAAATCTCGCATTGATACTTGTGGATTCAGGGTATTTTCAACCTGACACCTCAGCCGGGATCGCCGCCTGACACTTCAGGGTTGCAGCGCAAGCCTGTTGCAAGGCTAAATCCCCAACTCAGCCCGCGACTTCTTGGTCAGCTTCGCCACCACCAGATCATAAGACATCACGATATGCTCGCGCAGCGAGGCATCGTTCATGCCCCGTTCCTCATAGACCTGCAGCCATTTCATCCCCCGTGACGCCAGATACGGCGCGGGGCGGATGCCGGGTTCGTCGCCCAAAACCTCAAAGGCCAGATCACTGGCCTTGAATGTGAACGCATCCGCGCCCTCGTGCCAGCCGCAGATCGCAAAAACCTTGCCGCCCACCTTCCACACATCTGCATTGCCCCACTGCACCACGTGGGTGGTGGCCTTGAGGCTGGCACAAAACGTATTGAATTCATCCCGGGTCATGCGACCAAAGTGACGGGCTCGAGGCCCCGGAACAAGAGGTTTAACCCCACATTAACCCAACCGTCCCAAAACTGCGGGCATGTGGAACCAAAACTCACCGCTCTCGCCTGACATCTGGCTGCAGGATCTCTTTGCGTCAAAGGCGGTGCAGCAGGGTGGCGTGATCCGGCGCAAGGCGCGCGATATCGAACGGTTTGCGGGGTGGGACAGGTTCATGGCCGAAATTCACCGGCGCGGTTATCAGGTGGCCGAAAACTCGGGCCAGATCGTGATCTTCTGCAACCGCGCCCCGGTGCGCTGGCTCACCTGAGCCACGCACCGCTTTCTTGAAAAGAAAGCGGCCCCGAAATCTTTTCAAGATTTCGCCTGCTCTCAGGGTTTCAGAAACTTCGCGGTGCCGACTGTGCGCTGCTTTGGGGCTTCGGCCTCTTGCGGGGCGACAAAACCCGTGCCGGGTGCAACAGACGCGCAAGCCACCCCATCCCCATCCGGATCATTGCGCTTGTGATACCCGACCTCGCCTTCGTAAAACGCCCCAAATCCCATGGCCCGGGTCGCATCACACCCGGCCAGCGCCACCAGATGCAGCACCGCCTCGGGGCGGTCCCGGTCAGTGGCGCGCATATAGGTGCCGATTGCGATGATGCCCGTGGTCAGCGGCAGGGCCAGGATCATGAACAGAATGCGAAACGGCGACAGCGCTCGACGCCGCTGTTCCTCGGCACGCCGGTGCCGCCGGATTGAACGGCGGCTCATGGTTGGTTCAGAAGAATCATCCGTCATGTGGCGGTTGGTAACGCGGGGATGTGGCAATCCCAAGGCCCCCCGATGGCCACCGTAAGGATTTCCTCAGCGTACCACATGCACCGCGCATTTGGCGTGCCGCACCACATGGGTCGCGGTCGAGCCCAGCAGCAGGTCCTGCATACCCGGGCGGTGCGAGGCCATGATGATCAGGTCGGGCTTGTTCACTTCGGCCCAATCCAGAATCGTGCGCCCCGAATGGCCCTCGACCACGATGCCTTTGGCGTTGGGAACCTTTGCGGCCAATCCGTCCAGTTCGGCCTGAATCGCCCGCCGCGCCTCGGTCATGTACTCGGTTGGCATATAGGAAATCGCATAGTCCGGGATATGTTCGACCACATGCAGCAAAGTGACCTGCGCATCGGGTGTGGACAGGATCTGCGCCAGCTTCAGCGGCCCCGAGGTGTCGCGGTCGGCATCGAACGAGATCGGAACAAGAATATTGTGGTACATGGCGCAAATCTCCGTTTAGGCGGCGCCAGAATGGCGCATCGCCGCCGCCGGGACATTGATCCAGATCAGGACCGTCAGAACGTCTCGGCCACGTCATACATGACCGGCTCAAAGCTTTTGCACAGCTCGTTCACCCGACGGTTGCGTTCGCGCATTTCCGGGGTGCGCAGCATCGCAAGGAAATCCTCGCGCCGCTCCCATTGGGAATAGTTGGCGATCCGGGTCTGGGCGTCATTGACATGCAGACCGGCCGCAATGAACCCCGGTTGTTTCGAGATGAACTCGGAATAGGCATCCGTCAGCGCCTCCAGAAGATCCTGACAGGTTCCGGGCGTCATCTCAAACGTGGTGATGACGGTCTGACAGCTGTTGGTCTTTGAAATCTGCGGCATGTGGCTTCTCCTTTGGCTGGTCCCAGCCTAGCACAGCTTTGAAATTCGCAACCCGTTTCCTGCCCCATGTGCACGGGAAAATTCTTTCCGGAAAATGAAGAGATTACTAACCAAGCGTTAACCATGTCCTCCGATGCTGCGGGCATGAGATACCTGGTGTTAACAATTCTGATGTGGTGTATGCTCGGCGGCTGGGCCTCTGCCGGGGCGTGGCTGCGCGATCAGGGCACGGTATTTGCCGCAACCTCCGTCACCACGTTCAAGGAACACGACACCTACAGGTTCAAAACATCGCTCTATGCGGAATGGGGGTTTCGGCCCAACCTGACCCTTGGCCTGGACGCTGAAGAGCATCAGGATCTCTACGGGCACGCGCTGATCTTTGGCCGGTTTCCGGTGGCCGATTTCGGCAAGGCAGGGCGGCTGGCGGGCGAGATCGGCGTCGGAGCCCATCACCGGCAATTGCGTACCTGGGCGCTCTACAAGGCGACGCTGTCTTATGGCAAAAACATTCAGACCGGGCTGGGCAACGGCTGGCTGGCCGTTGATACCGCGCTGGAATATCGCACGCATGACGCGCTGATCCGCAAGCTGGACCTGACCGCGGGCCTGTCCTCGGGGCGGCGGTTCGACCCGCTTTTGCAGGTCGAAACCTCATATATCCCCGATCAGCCATTTTACTGGAGCGTCCGCCCCTCGGTCATCTATCGCCCCAAATCCGGGAATACCGCCTGGATCGTGGGGGCCGAGCGCAATGCCCTGCGCGACCACACAGGATTCAAATTCGCGCTCTGGCTAACCTATTGACCGGCCGCCCCGACAGGCGACCGGCCATGCTGATCAGCGATCCGCGCGCATGATCACCGACACCTCACCGCTCAGGGATTCCGGCCAGCGCAACCGCACATGGTTCTGGCTTGATCCCTGTTTCAGCTCGACATAGGGCGCGGTGTATTTGGTTGTCCCCAGCTGTGTCCGCAACGGCCCGATGGCCACAACCGCGTCACAGCCCAGCGCGCGCGCGCCAAAGGGCAGCTTGCCGCCGGAACTGATGGTCCAGGATGACGACCGCGAACTGCGGCTGTATCGCACCCTCAGCGGGTTCTCGCAGGGGGTCGATATCCCGTGAAAGGTGTTATTGGCAAAGTTGACACGGGAAAACCGCTCGGGGTTCAGGCTGGCAATGCTGGTGTTCACGCCCTCAACCCGGCTGATCGATCCCGCATTGGTGCGGAACTTGTTACCGGTGACCGCCAGCCCGTTCAGGAAATGCCCGCTGCCATGCGGGCGTATCACGATATAGCGGAACCATGACGCGACATTGCTGGCATAAAAGATATTGTCGGTGATGCTTAGCGCGCTGAACGAATAGCCCGAGCTATAGCTGGGCGAGGCATCATGTTCGTTGGTCCATTCGATAAAACAGTTATCGACATAGTTCTCGGCAATGGACGAGCTGTTATAGCCGCCGATCATCACCAGACCGGCATTGCGCACCCCGTTCGAACTGTCGTCGCCCTGAAAGAAGTGGTTGCCCAGAACCAGATTGTTGTCGCCGCCCAGAACCGCGAAATGGTGGAACCGGTTGGCCCGGTTATGGCGCAGCTTGACGTCGTTGGCGTTGGAATTCAGCGCGATCGAGCTGCGATCCGCCACATCCAGCCCTTCTTCGCTGGACAGGAACTGACAGCCGTCGATCAGCATCCCCTGACAGCCGCGCCCAATCGATGAGATCCCGCGATCCTTGGGACGGCTGATGAAACAATCGTTCAGCGCAAAGGTGTTCCCGCTGGGGGCAAGGCGAATGGCACTGCAGCGGCTGTTGCACTGAAACTCGATGCTCTCCATGCCGAATTTCTGCAACGAGCTGAACCCCGAAAAATCAAGCAAGTACTTGAAATCGGTAAAGGTAAAGCTCTGGGTGCCCGCGGCACCAAACATTGGCGCGCTCAGGGTAATCTCACCTGCGCCGACATTCTTGGAACGCACATAGACCTCGCGCCCGACACCGCTGCCGGTAATCAGGGCCCCGACCGGAATGTTCGCCACATTGGCCACGTTCGACAGCTTCAGCGGATCGGACGTGCTGTAACTCGCGACCGAGGTGAAGGTCTCGGTATCCCAGGCTGCGCTGCTTTTGACGTCGAACTGCCCGTTGCGCAGAACCCGGCGGGTGGCATAGCTGGTCCGGTTCGGAACCGCCGCCTGCAGATCGATCGGCCCGGTCACGGCAATCTTGCGCCCGCCCAGATCCAGCGAGTCATGATCCGAATTGTTCAACAACGCCTGAAACGCCTTTTTAAAGGCCAGTTCCTCGTTGCCGAAAGCGGCGATATAGCTTGGCAGATCAAAGCTCTTGGTCAGCAGCAGCATCCGGTCATCCGGCATCGTCACGGTGCCGTCAAAATCCACATCCGCCGACAGGCTGACATTCTGGTTCAGCAGATAAGTGCCCGGCGGCACGTAAATCCGGCGCCCATTTGCAGCCTGATCCGCCGCCTCGAATGCAACCGAGTCATCAGCAACACCATCGCCCACCGCACCGAAATCGCGCACATCGACCACTCCGATCATGTCACGCAGAAACACGCCCGAGATATCGACGATCTCGATATCATCGATCCGGACCAGCGCCCCGTTGGTGCCGTTGATATCCAGACCAAAATGCCCATAGATTGCCTGCGGTCCCCAGGGCATATCCACACCCTGTCGCCGTCCGGTACCCACAATGGCCGAGATTTCATAGACCCTGCCATAAGCCGCCAGCTGCGTCGCCGGGCCCTGCTCGACCAGCCCGGTCACATGCGCATCACCCGCACCACCGGCCCATCCGGCGATGCGGACCTCGGGCAAGGGCCCACTGATCGCCTTGACCCGCGCCTTGATCTGCAAATAGCACCCCGGCAGCAACTGGGTTTGGCCCATATACCGCAGCCGCTGCGTGGCATCGGTCTTGAGAATCTCAAGACAACCCGCGAAATCCGCATCTGCGGGAACAAACGCACCCGACCCCGAGCCATCGTAGGTCGGTGATCCGGGGGTGCCGTCGCCGCTGGACCACACGCTCAGCCCATCCGCGAAGGCAGGCGGCATGAACACGATGCCGTCGGTGATTGCCTTGTTCATGTAAAATCCCTTTCCCATATGCGCCATCAGCGCGCCAAAACCCAAAGCCCGGGACGCTGCCCAAGCGCGAAGGTCTTGCTATCGAAAAGGGGTTAACTGCCGCTCATGTCACCGTGACGGTGGTGTTGCGTCAGGCTGCCGGGTCGGCGTTACCCAGCAACTGCACACCGTTGATCTTCCAGCCATTGTCCTGCTGCACCATCTGATAGTCCAGAATATGCACCCGGCCATTGCCATCGGTGATCATCACCTTTTGCCACAGGGCTCCGGCCTCCTCGCGCAGGTCCAGAAACCGCACATCCGAGGGTCGCCAAACCATCGGATAACCGCGCCGCACCATGACACCAAAATTCTCGGGCGTGCCGAACAGGCGCTGAATGTTGGGGCTGGCAAAGGTAAAGGCGGTGGCGAAATCATCCGCCTTGAACGCCTGTATCTGCGCCGCGATATTGGCCTCGATCTCAGCGTTCTGAGCATAGGCACCCGAGGCCATCCCGGCACTCAGGGCAACGGCAAGCAAGATACGACGCATGGGGCCACCTCCTGAACCAAGAGTAGCCCCAAGCGCCATCAGGTCAAATCAGACCAGCTCTCCGGCCAGTGCCTTGTCGATCAGGGCAATCGTCTCGGGCACGCCATACAGCGCGATGAATCCTCCAAAGCGCGGGCCTTGGGACGCACCCAGCAGCACCTCGTACAGCGCCGTGAACCAGCCGCGCATCGGATCGAACCGCTCACGTCCGATGGAATAGACGACCGATTGCAGTGCCTCGTCCTCGATCGGTCCGTCATAGGCTTCCAACGCCGCTTTCAACGCCTCCAGCGCCTCACGCTCTTGCTCCGTGGGCGCACGGTGTTTGCGAGTCGGTTTGACGAAATCGTTGAAATACCGCACCGCAAAGCCCGCCGCCTGATCCAGATCGGGATGCGTTTCCGCCGTGGCCTCGGGCGCATAGCGGCGGATAAAGCCCCACAGCGCCTCTTTGTCCTCGGCCCCCGAAACGGATGCCAGATTCAGCAGCATCGCAAAGGGCACCATCAGCGTGGATGCGGGTACATCCCCGCCGTGGATATGCCACACCGGGTTGTTCAACTGCGCCTTCAGATCCTGCCCCGGATAGGCCCGCAACTGCTGATGATACTCATCATAGGCTTTCGGGATCACATCGAAATGCATCCGCTTGGCGGTCTTGGGCTTTTGATACATGAAATACGCCAGTGATTCCGTCGGCGCATAGGTCAGCCATTCGTCAATCGACACGCCATTGCCGGACGATTTCGAAATCTTCTGCCCATTCTCATCCAAGAACAGTTCGTACGAAAAATGCTCTGGCGCGCGGCCACCCAAAGCCCGGCAGATCGCGTCATAGATTTTCTCGTTGGTGGCATGTTCCTTGCCATACATCTCGAAATCCACACCCAGAGCCGCCCAGCGCGCGCCGAAATCTGGCTTCCACTGCAGCTTGACGTTGCCACCGGTGACGGGCAGCGTCCATTCCTTGCCGTCCTCGTCATCGAAGGTCACGGTGTAGGTCTCGGCACAGACCTTTTTCATCGGCACATACAGAACCCGGCCCGTTTCCGGGTGGATCGGCAGGAAGATCGAATAGGTCTGCTGCCGTTCCTCGCGCAAGCTTTTCAGCATGATCGCCATCACGTCGTCATACTTCTCAACCGCCCGCTTGAGAACCTCGTCAAACTGACCCGAGCGGTAAAAGTCCCGTGCCGAATAGAACTCATATTCGAACCCAAACGTATCGAGGAACCGCCGCAGCATCGCGTTGTTGTGCTCACCAAAACTGTCATGCGTGCCAAACGGATCAGGCACCGAGGTCAGCGGGCATTGCAGATACTCCTGCAACGCCTCAGGGTTCGGCACGTTGGTGGGCACCTTGCGCATCCCGTCCAGATCGTCCGAGAAACAGATCAGTTTGGTCGGAATATCCGACAGCGCCTCAAACGCGCGCTTGACCATCGTGGTCCGCGCCACCTCGCCAAAGGTGCCGATATGCGGCAGCCCCGAGGGGCCATAGCCCGTCTCGAACAGCACGTACCCCTTGTCCGGAGCGCCTTTCTGGTACCGTTTGAGCAACCGCCGCGCCTCTTCAAAAGGCCAGGCCTTGGACGACATCGCGGTGTCACGCAGTTCAGACATTGGTTTGCTCCATCGGGAAACGCGCCAGCCACCCCATGCAG
Source organism: Ruegeria sp. E1 (assembly GCF_056534225.1). NCBI lineage: Bacteria > Pseudomonadati > Pseudomonadota > Alphaproteobacteria > Rhodobacterales > Roseobacteraceae > Ruegeria > Ruegeria sp. E1. Next base: position 60,489 of record NZ_JBQFPE010000003.1, read on the forward strand.
CCGGACCGGCCCCTGTTATTGTGCGGATGCAGCATGAGTCAATGAAGGGAGGGAAAATTCATGTCTCTGTAGGCCAGAACGACGTTTGATCGATGGCTGCTTTGCCGCGCAAATGTCCGTTTTGCGGATTTAGCCGTCATTGTGCACTTTTGATTTGGTCTTCGAGTTCTTGAAAAAATTCCTCACGCTCTTCGTTCGAGAACGCGTCCAAATTGATATGGAACCATCCCCAACATGACGGAATGGCGTACCTTAGTGACGAGGGGTTTCCCGGCGGACGCACTAAACCCAAAACAACGTTGGCGTTCTTTACAAAACCATAAATATCAAGTGCTTCTGGATCTGCACCTAGCTCGTCATCTGCCGTTTCCTCATCCCAGCATGTTCTGACAAAAAACTGTTTTGCACCAACTCCGTACAAATATTGAGCATCCGAATAGCTGGTTTTCCAGCACAATTCAGATTCAGAATTTTCAATTTCGAACGCCCTTACGGTGGCAGTGGCCAGCAACACGTCCTTCGAGACTATATCGTCGTAGGGGAAACTTGGATCAGGACTGCAGGCCAACGCAGCTGAACCTGGCGACACCGCAATCAACAAGAAGCTTCGAAACCACATAATCATAGGCAAAGGGATAACAGTTGAAGTGCCCTTCGAAAAGCTTGATCAAAGGCGCAATGAATGGTCGCTTTGGGCTGAAAGCCGACCCTCACAAAAACCTCCAGATCATCCCTCGCCCTCCGATCGCACTCTCCGCTCCCCCAAACTACCTGTTGAACCTCCACGCACCCCCTCCTATCGTGCGCCTGCACCAAATCACGCAGGACGATCCCATGGCTCAGCAAACCCCACCCCCCATGTCCCCGCAGGATTGCCTTGTGGCGATCATGGTGGCGATTTCGGCCTCGGACGAAAACATCCGCACCGCCGAGCTGGTCAAGATCGAAACCGCGGTCAACATGCTGCCGGTCTTTGCCGACTATGATATCGACCGCACCCGCGTTGTCTCGCAGATCGTGTTCGACCTGTTCGAACAAGAAGATGGGCTGGATGCCCTGTTCGGCCTTGTCCGCGAAAACCTGCCCGACCGTCTGAACGAAACCGCCTATGCGCTGGCTTGCGATGTGGCGGCAGCGGATGGGGCTCTGGCGGAAACCGAACTGCGCCTGCTGGAAGAAATCCGGTACGAGCTGAACGTCGACCGCCTGCATGCCGCCGCGATCGAACGCGGCGCGCGCGCGCGTCACGCCGTCTGATACTGCGCCCGCTCGTTAACTGCCATACAGCGCGCCCCAGCGCTCGATCAGGGCGCGTTGCAATTTGCGTGAGCGGCGGTTCCAGCTGCGCGCGCCATCCGGGCGCTCGCGGTTTGCACGCGGGATCGTCGCGCGATGATCCACATCTGCGGTGAAGATGGCAAAGGCCAGCTCGGACCCGTCCGCCGTGGTCAAAAACCCGCCCAGACCCGAGACAAAATTCAGCGTCCCCGTCTTGGCATCCACCTTGATCGGATGATCCCGCATCGGCCGCCCCTGACTGTCGGTCAGGGCAAAAGGCTTCAGCAAAGGTCGCAGCGCCCCGGTCTTGCGCGCCATCACAAGTGCCGCCACCAGATCGCCCGGCGCCATACGCGACGCATCGCCCAGACCCGAATGATCCACCATCGCGATGGTATCGACACCATAGGTCTCGGCGGCCCAGCGGTTCATCTCCTGCGCCGACTCGGCCAGATTTTGCGGCGCAGCCCCCCTCGCGATCGACGCCGCCAACCCCACCATTTCAGCCGTGATATTGGTCGAATATTTCAGCATCCCGCGCAGAATGCTCTGCAACGGGTCGCTTTGATGGATCACCAGATCGGTGCCCTTCGGTGTCTCGCGCGTGACCTGCACCCGGCCCAGCACGATCCCGTTTGAACGTGCCAGCGTCTTGAACACGTCCCCGGCGTACTGCGCGGGCTTACGCACCGGCAGCCACCGCGCCCCGCCATTGCCCAGCGCACCCTTGGCCACGGTCCAGCGATCCTGCCGCGCGCTTGGCTGATAGGTGTAAATCGGCAGGCTGCGGTTCTCGACCCGCATCGCCGCCATTTCGACGGATGGGTTATACCGCGCACTGCGCGCATCCATGCTGACGTCGTAACCGGTCGCGGCGCGTTTCCATTCAAAATGCACCCGGTTGAAATTCAACGAAATCCCGCTGATCGCAGGGCTGTACCCCACATGGTCCGGCTGACCGGGATCGATGCTGAACACGTAAGGCAGCGCCCCGTCATAGACCTTGAACGCCCCGCGCACCTCGGTAATCCCCGCCTCGCGCAGATTGGCCGCCATCGTGGCCAGCGCATCCGTATCCAGCAGCGGGTCGCCCCCGCCCACCAGGATCAGATCGCCTTTGAGGATACCGTTCTCGACTGGCCCGTCCGCCACCAGCCGGGTTTCAAACCGATGATCCGGCCCCAACACATCCAGCGCATAAAGCGCGGTCAGCGCCTTGGCGACGCTTGCGGGCGGCAGACCCTGCGCGCCGCCCAGCGCCTCTAGCTGCGCCCCGGTTTTGACATCCGCCACGGCAAACACAACATCCCCGCGCAGCCCGGCCTGCCGCACCAGCCGCTCGGCACCACTGACCTGTACGCCCCGCACTTGCGGTCGCAAGGATGTCAGGGGGGCATCGGCAAGACCGGCAACGGGGGCCAATGATGCCCCAAGCCCGGTCAGAAACAAACGTCGCGAAATACGATCAACCATGGGTCAATTAAAATCCCAGAGCTTAAATGCAGACAATCACTAGATTAAGATTATGCCCCGACCGGAGTCATTCGGGCAACACCCCATCGCCCCAGATGCCGCGATTGCGAAGATCAGTTGAACTGACGTCAACCATCGGCACGTTCACAAAACACCACGCAGGCGCCTGCGCTCGGCCCAGCAAATGCCGCGCCTGCCCGTCGATCCGGTATTTCGCATAAAGCCGCGCCGCTGGTGACATCCGCGCCGAAATCCGGTCGCCGGGACGCGCGACAACGCCAACGGGGACCGAGTCCATGATCTGCCGCCAGTCTTTCCATCGATGAAACTGCGCCAGATTATCGGCCCCCATGATCCACACCAACCGCACCTGCGGATAAAGCCTGTGCAGCGCAGCCAGCGTATCCGCCGTCGCCCGTGTCCCGGTCACCGCTTCAACGTCGGTCACCTCAACCCGCGGATGCGCCATCACCGCCCGCGCTGCCTTCAGACGCTGCGCCAGCGGTGCAGGCCCGCGCGTCTTCAACGGATTGCCCGGAGACACCAGCCACCACACCCGATCCAGCCCAAACGCCTTCATCGCCTCACGCGTGACATGCACATGGCCCTGATGCGGCGGATCGAAAGACCCCCCGAACAGCCCCACGACCTGCCCGGGCCGCGCGTATGGAATTTGAAACCGCTCCATCCCTTGCTGATGGTCAGAACTGCACGAGGTTGTCAATCAACCGGCTGCACCACATCGCCCAAGGCGACCCGCCCGGGCCGCACCACTTCGGCACACCACCCGCCATGTCCCCTTACGGCAGAATAGCCACCTTTACCCAGAGCCTCCTCCATCCGACTGCACGGCGCACAGATCACGGTAAAGCGCAGAATGGCCTCCCCCACCTGCACCTCCCGCCCCTTGAGTGCCGCCAGATTGATCCCCGAAACCACCAGATTGCGCCGCAAGACTTCAGGCGCGACCGGCCCCCGCCCCAGATAAGACCCAATCGCCCCCAAATGCTCCTGCTGGATCAGAGTTACGGCCCGCTTGCCTGCGCGGCTGCGGTCGCCGTCGAGGCCGTTTGCAGAAATCATGACGGTCTCAATAGACTGCATCGTTACCCGCCGTTCAGGCCGCACCCCGATCCACTCCACATGACCGGGCTGCGGATAACCTGCAATCATGTCCCGGAATGTCGCCGCCATCTACTGCTCCTTCCGTTATTTTTAACCTTCACAACGCGTGGATTAATTGCCTGACGGCCTAAGCTACCATAGCTTGCAGCGTCCGTGCGAACTGGATAAGCATTGCGCCCATATTGAAACACTTCATCGATTGGACAAACTATTGCGCAAGTTCTCAATGGCCATTGCAATCCTCACCTTCGCCTCAAACCCTTTGTTTGCCGGCGCGCGGGAAGATGCTGACTATATTGCTGAGGTCACAGTAAACGAAGAAATCGTGCAAGGCGTGCTCGTTGCGATGCGCCCTATCTTGATACCAGCCATCCAACACGACCTAAATTCCGAGGGCATCACAATATCCGATCCCGAAGCGTTTATTGACATCGTGATGGACGCATTCATGGACAGTTTCATCCATGAGATGCGGGTGCCGACGGCTCAATTCTACATTGACAATTTCTCTGCTTCCGAACTGCACGACATCGCCCGGTTCTACGACAGCCCAACGGGGAAGAATCTGCTCCGCAAGATGCCTGCGATGATGCAGCATGGCGCGCAAACAGGCCAGATGGCCGGAGAAAAAGCGGCTCAGATGGTTAACCCCGAAATTGTTCGGCGAATCCGCGAGGAAGGTCTGGTCATCGAAAACAAATCTTTAACCGAAAAATTACTGGAAGCCTTCGACTAAGCACAGAACTATTCTTGCTCGCCCCCTCTGGCTCGGATATCACACCGCCCAACTCAATTTCCCCGACCCAGAGGACGCGACATGGCCGCCTATCAATATGTCTACCACATGCAGGGTGTCTCAAAGACCTATCCCGGTGGCAAGAAGTGCTTTGAAAACATCCACCTGAGCTTTCTGCCCGGCGTGAAAATCGGTGTCGTCGGCGTCAACGGCGCGGGTAAGTCGACCCTGATGAAGATCATGGCCGGCCTCGACAAGGATTTCACCGGCGAGGCATGGGCGGCTGAGGGCGCAAAAGTCGGTTACCTTCCGCAGGAACCAAAGCTGGACGAAACTCTCACCGTTCGCGAAAACGTCATGCTGGGCGTGGCGGAAAAGAAGGCGATCCTCGACCGCTATAACGAACTGGCCATGAACTACAGCGATGAAACCGCTGACGAGATGGCCAAGCTGCAGGACGAAATCGACAGCCAGAACCTCTGGGACCTCGACAGCCAGATCGACGTCAGCATGGAGGCGCTGCGCTGCCCGCCCGACGATGCCAACATCGCCAACCTCTCGGGCGGTGAGAAACGCCGCGTGGCGCTCTGCAAGCTGTTGCTCGAAGCGCCCGACATGCTGCTCTTGGACGAACCGACCAACCACCTGGACGCCGAAACGATCGCCTGGTTGCAACAGCACCTGATCGACTACAAGGGCACCATCCTGATCGTCACCCACGACCGCTATTTCCTGGATGACATCACCGGCTGGATCCTCGAACTCGACCGCGGGCGCGGTATTCCGTACGAGGGCAACTACTCCGCGTGGCTGGAACAAAAAGCCAAACGGCTGGAGCAGGAAGCCCGCGAGGACAAATCCAAGCAGAAAACCCTGCAGCGCGAACTGGAATGGATGCGTCAGGGCCAAAAGGCCCGTCAGGCCAAATCCAAGGCCCGGATCAACGCCTATAACGAATTGGCCGAAAAGTCCGAACGCGAAAAGCTGACCCGCGCCCAGATCGTCATCCCCAACGGCCAGCGCCTCGGCGGCAAGGTGATCGAGGTCGAGGGCCTATCGAAACACATGGGCGACAAGCAACTGATCGAAGGGCTGGACTTTGCCCTGCCCCCCGGCGGCATTGTCGGCGTCATCGGCCCCAACGGCGCGGGTAAATCGACGCTGTTCAAGATGCTCACCGGTCAGGAACAGCCCGACAGCGGCACCATCACGCTGGGCGACACGGTCGAACTGTCCTATGTCGACCAGTCCCGCGACGACCTTGCCGATAACGACACCGTGTGGGAGGCGATCACCGGCGGCGCCGAGATCATCCAGCTGGGCGACGCGCAGGTCAATTCCCGCGCCTATTGCTCGTCGTTTAACTTCAAGGGCGGCGACCAGCAGAAGAAGGTCTCTCTGCTATCGGGTGGTGAGCGCAACCGCGTCCACATGGCCCGCCTGCTGAAAGAGGGCGGCAATGTCCTGCTGCTCGACGAACCCACCAACGATCTGGACGTCGAAACCCTGCGCGCGTTGGAGGACGCACTGGTCGATTTCGCCGGTTGTGCCGTGGTGATTTCGCACGACCGCTTCTTCCTCGACCGCATTTGCACGCATATTCTGGCGTTTGAGGGGGACGCGCATGTGGAATGGTTCGAGGGCAACTTCGAGGATTACGAAGAGGACAAGAAGCGGCGGTTAGGACCAGACGCGCTGGAGCCTAAACGGTTGAAGCATAAGAAGTTCGCGAGGTGAACGTGAGCACGATACAAAAGTCTTGAAACTGCAAAGACAGTCCGAGTAGCATCGGGTTTATATTTGGAGATTTTGATGTGTATTCGAAGACTTGACATAGATTCATCCGAAGATGATATCGTGGAAAATGAAGGTAAGAGATCAGATATTATCCTGGTATTCTTACCATACGTTTTCTTCTACATATTGGCCGCAATAAAACTAATTAACTAGCTTTATGAACAAATATGACGTTTACCTTGATTGGTGTCCAAGGCCAACAAATTCGTTTTGCCCCGTAGTGTTTGGTGACCCTGGAAGTCAGTTCCAAATAGATGCGGTTGTTAACTGTGCCATAAAGCGCGGATTACCAATTCAATTGGTGCGCGAAAACGTTGAAGCGATCCAAACCGCATATAGAACGGACGGGCTTTTTCTTTTTACAATATGTTGGAATTCTGGCGAAATTGATCAACATCTAAAGTACAATATCGCAAGTTTGGTTTCACTGCATATTAAGGAATGTCTCGGCCACACGCATGTGTTTAACAATTCCAGACATTCCAATGTGAGAGGTAATGATTGGCAACCTCTGCACAAAAACCCTGCACAAGTCTCGGGCTCATTCGCCGAGGCACCAGATTATCAAGAGTTGGAACGGTGCCTACAATCCAGCAGTCGACTAGTTGAACTAAAAGCGGATTTCGCACCTTGGGCGCAAACTTCGTCTGAAGATGAACGCTCCCAGACAACAAAGAACCAATTGCCCGGCTTGCTTAGACTACGTCAGTCATATGTCGCACTTTTTGAAAAGGCAGTCTATTGGACGAGGACATCTAACGAGCGAATTGCATTTGGGCTGCCTATCTACCGAAGTACTAAAACTTACATTCTGACTTTTGTAGCGTCGGTCTTCTTCTGGACTATCTTGAAAATGAGCGAGAGCTCACCACCTTCCGGCTACGCTCATGTGTTGGCAGGCGTTGCAGGTTCGCTTGTTGCATTGATAGTTTTAGCACTAATCGCAGCAGCTTGGAACAGGGGTGTGAAACCCTTCGCGATCTCGATCACACGCCAAATACTTAATTTGTTTAGGATGCGGCACGCAGTAGCAATAAGTTCTTATACTTCATATATTAAGCGCGTAACTCCAAAGTTCGGACAGGTGCGATTTTTTGTCGGTTTCACTGCGATTTTCGGAAGCTCTGTTTCGATCTACCCTACGTTTCCAGACATACCTAAATTCTTCAAATCGAATTACACAGATAATATCTTGAGCAAGCTTGAGAGCACTTGGGGAAGCGTTGATTTTCATACTTCTATTTCTAATGAGTCATTTTGGACCACCTATTTAATGAACTTAGGCTATTATTCTCCGCTCCTTATTGCGACGTTCTTTCTGTTGGATGTGCAAACCAAAAGAAAGAGAACGCGTAGGGTTTTGACGCACTTAAAAGCTCACCTACTTTACGGAAATATACTAAGTCATGTAATCAGAAGCACTTACTTGCGGAGCAGTCAGCCAAACAAGCTTCCCCAACATGAATATTCAACAACTGGCACCGAATTCGAAGATGCCATCCGCCTTACCGATATGCTCTTGCTCCAAGAGAACCAGAAGCGGAAACGTGTAATTTGGCTGTTGGCGATCGCGAGCACACCTAGCCTCCTCCTTTATCTAAGCGACTACTTGTCTTTCGCGTTATGAAGCTTCTCTTGCTGTGAAAGAGTCCGATCTTCGGTTCACTTATTCAATAAGCATGTTTCCGCGCCTTGATCGCCCCCCACCGCATCGAATAATCCGCATCCCCCGGCGGCAAGGTCCAAACCGCGTGCAGGTGATCCGGCAACACCACAACCGCGTCACACCAAAACGACCTCTCCCTCTGCGTCACCGCAAAGGCTGCCCGCAAATGCGCCACCTCCCGCACCAACAGGTCCGACGACCGGTCTGCCAGCGACAGGGTGAAAAAATATTTGGCGCCGGGAATGCGGATACGGCGATTGGTGCTCATGCCGTGACCAGAGCACAAGGCTGGTTAACAGGTTCTGAACGACCTCTGCGATAATCCACCCATATCAAAACCCACCACTGCGATAACCAAACCCATCGGCGGATTTTTGTACAAAACGAACAAAAGCCCTGCAAACCCGTGTACAAGTCGGACAATCCCCTCTTGCCAGCCTTCCGCCCCGATGCCATATCCAAGAGGCTTACGTTTTTCTATTTCGACCCACTGTCTCCTTCCACGGCGCTCAGTCACTCGATCCAGACTACGACGCCAGGCTGCCGCAACTCCGTGGGCAGCACCAAACAGGAGATAACGGATATGCCCGCAGGCACCGTAAAATGGTTCAACACCACCAAAGGCTACGGCTTTATCGCACCCGAAGATGGCGGCAAAGACATCTTCGTTCACATCTCGGCTGTCGAGCGTTCGGGCCTGACCGGTCTGGCCGACAACCAGAAAGTCACCTACGAACTGCGCGCCGGTCGTGACGGCCGCGAAAGCGCGGACGACATCGCGCTGGCCTAAGCTATTGAAAGGGTGAGGATATTTCCTCACCCTTTTGTTGCTGCACGACAGCATGTGTGGCACGCAGAATACATCACATTCCGGTTATGTCGCCCCGGCGATTGACCAAATCGGCTATCCTTTCGAGACTGGACCAAAAGTTCATTTGTCTTTGGAAGGGACGCAATATGTTTACTCGCCGCGCTTTTATGGCCGGGACGGCAGCGATCATGCTGCCCGGCACCGCCAGCGCCAAGAAAGCGGTCGAATACGACCCAACCCCGCAATTCGTTAGAATCAAAAAACAATTTCTGCCCGGCCAGCTGTTGGTCGTACCGCGCTCGTTCTACCTGTATTACGTGACCGAGCCGCGCAAGGCGATCCGCTATGGCTGCGGCGTCGGAAAAGCGGGGCTGGAATTTACCGGCACCGCCACCATCGACGTCAAGAAGGAGTGGCCCACCTGGCGGCCTACCGAAGAGATGATCGAACGCGACCCGGTGGCCTATGCCAAGTTCAAGGACAATGACTATGTCCAGCCGGGCGGAGGCGATAACCCCTTGGGCGCACGAGCACTTTATCTATTTCAGAACGGCGTCGACACCTATTTCCGCATCCACGGCACGACCCAGCCGCAGACCATAGGGCGCGCGGCCTCGAACGGGTGTATCCGGATGCTGAACGAACATGTTATCGATCTCTATGCACGTGTACCGATCGGCACTGTCGTCACCGTCGTCTGACCGGCCCTAAAGCCCGGTCCAGTCAACATCCGTGGCTTCTTCTATGTGTAACAGACCATTTGGCCAAGGGCGCGCAAGCACCTTGGCCTGCGCTTCGGTTCCTGTCAGCCATGTCTGTACGGCCTCGGGTTTCAGCAAGACACCCATCCGGTGATGAATAGGTTCCAGATCGGCATTTGGCGCGCAGGTCACTGCAGCGAACTGATCGACCTGCACTCCGCCCGGAGCCTGCCAACTGTCTGTAATCGCCGCGAAATACAAAGGTTCTCCATCCGCAGACGCAATCCGCCACGCGGTTTTGCGGCGCTTTTCACCGGTCCATTCGTACCAGCCATCTACGGGGACAACCGCGCGACCAACCCCTTCGAAGGCGGATTTGTCGAACACCGTTTCAGACCGGGCGTTGATGATCGTCTCCATCACCGGGCGACCTCGCGCATTGACGCGCCCGACCGGGATCATGCCCCAGCGCATGGGCTTCAGACCGGCCTCGGTCAGAACGATCATCTCTTGCCCGGGTTGAATATTGCGACGAGGCGGCTGCACATCAACATCGCCGGTTACGTTCAGAGCTTCAGCGATCTTGTCAAACGGTCGCGTCAGAAAGAACCGCCCCGGCATCGCTCACTCCTGCTTGCCTGACATTTCAGCCAGTTCCAAAACGGACGGGCCAAGCGCCTTGACGATCCGGGCAACCCCCTCGGCATTCGGGTGGATGCCATCAGACTGCATGAATTGACCAACTGCACCGGGATCGCCATCTGCTTGCAGGCCCTCAAAAAAGCTCTCTGCAAACAGCACCTTATACTCCTGCGCAAGGTCCGGATAGATCGCGTCAAAGGCCTGTTTGTAATCGGGTCCATAGTTACCCGGAGCCTGCATCCCGACCAACAGAACACCCACACCCGCCTCCTGCGCTGCGGTCAAGATCGACTGCATATTTGCACGCGAAACGGCGGGGTCGATACCGCGCAGCAGATCATTGCCCCCCAGTGCGATGATCATCCCATCCACATCCGGGGTCAGTGTCCATCCGACCCGGGACGCCCCTCCGGCTGTGGTGTCGCCCGAAACCCCTGCGTTGATCAGGCGAACGTCGGCCCCTTGCTCCAGCAGCCACGCCTGTAACTGAGGAACGAACCCGTCCTGCTCGACCAATCCATAGCCCTGCGTCAGCGAATCCCCAAGCGCCGCGATAACGACCTGTTCGGCTGTGGCCGCAAAACCGCAGCAGGCAAACAGACCTGGCATCAGGGCCTTGCGCAAAATATCAACCACTCCATATCCCATCTTATCGTCCTTGCTCGGAAACACTGATGTCGACACCTGTTCTTAATCTTCAAAATGCCGCTTTGTCGCTGGATGGCAATGCTGGCCGGGTAAATATCCTGCACGACATTACATTGACAGTTCATCAAGGGGAAACCCTTGGGCTGATTGGTCCATCCGGATCCGGTAAATCCTCGCTTTTGATGTTGATGGGCGGGCTGGAACAGGCAACCGGTGGATCGATTACCGCGCTTGGTCAAGATCTGACACAGTTGGACGAAGATACGTTGGCGCGTTTTCGGCGTGATACGATGGGCGTCGTGTTCCAGAATTTTCACCTGATCCCAACCATGACCGCGCTGGAAAACGTGGCCACGCCGCTGGAACTGGCCGGACACAAGGATGCGTTTGAACGCGCCAGCGCCGAATTGGATGCCGTCGGCCTGTCGCACCGCCGCGATCACTATCCGGCGCAACTGTCCGGGGGTGAGCAGCAACGGGTGGCGCTGGCGCGTGCCTCGGCCCCGCGTCCCCGCATTCTGCTGGCGGACGAGCCGACCGGGAACCTCGACGAAACCAATGGGACTGCCATTGTCGAGCTGCTGTTTGATCTGCGCGACCGGCACGGGGCGACGCTTGTTCTGGTCACACACAGCCATTCACTGGCCCAAAAATGCGACCGGGTGGTACGTTTGCGGGATGGGCGCATTACTGAGGACGCCGCGCGCGAGGCAGCGGAATGAGCCTGCGGCTTGCGGGTCGGCTGGCCCGGCGTGAACTGCGCGGTGGCCTGCGCGGATTTCGGATTTTCCTGGCATGTCTTGCTATGGGCGTTGCGGCCATTGCAGCAGTTGGTTCGGTGCGACACGCCATTCATGCCGGATTGGTACAGGAAGGCGCAGCACTGTTGGGCGGGGATGCGCAACTGGAATTCACCTATCGCTTTGCCTCCGAAGACGAACGCGCCTGGATGGAAGAGGCCGCCGACCATCTGTCCGAAGTGGTCGATTTCCGCTCGATGGCCGTCACCCGTACATCCGAACCTGAACGCGCCCTGACCCAGGTCAAATCGGTTGACGCGGCCTATCCCTTGCTCGGAACGCCAAAACTGGAACCGCCAATGCCCCTGTCCCAAGCCCTGAGCGGCCTGGACGGATTGCCCGGCGCGGTTATGGACCCTGCGCTGATCGACAGGTTGGGGCTGTCGGTCGGGGATCGCTTTGCATTGGGCACGCAAGACTTCGTTCTGATGGCCGCCTTGATCCACGAACCCGATGGGGCTGCTGACGGATTTGGGCTGGGACCGCGTACATTGGTGCGTACGCAGGATCTGCAGGCCTCTGGCCTGTTGCAGCCGGGCACATTGTTTTCCACAAAATACCGTCTGGATCTTCCGCAAGACAGCAATCTGGCGCAATTGTCTGCCGAGGCTGACGCGACCTTGGATGGCAGCGGGATGCGTTGGACCGATGCCCGCAATGGTGCGCCCGGTATTGCCGAATTCGTCGAACGTCTCAGCGCCTTTCTGGTGCTGGTCGGTCTGGCCGGATTGGCGGTTGGTGGGATCGGCGTGTCTGCCGCTGTGCGCGCCTATCTATCTCAGAAAACCCAAACCATCGCTACCTTGCGCACATTGGGCGCGGATCGAGCGACGATCTTTCAAACCTACCTGATCCAGATTGGCATTCTGTCCGGTATCGGTATCGCAATCGGCCTGATATTGGGTTCGGCCCTGCCGCTCTTGCTTGCCCCTGTGATCGAAAGCCGCCTGCCCATTCCGGCGGTCTTTGCCCTCTATCCCGGTCCATTGGCCGAGGCCGCACTCTACGGCGTGCTAACCGCGTTTCTGTTCACCCTGTGGCCACTGGCCCGAACCGAAGAAGTGCGCGCCGCAACCTTGTTCCGCGATGCACTGGCTTCGGCCCGCGCCATCCCACGCCCGGTCTATGTGCTGGCAACCGGGATCGGCCTGTCCCTTCTGATTGCCTCGGCTGCCTGGTTCACAGGCTCAGCCCGGTTGACGTTATGGACCGCAGGTGGGATCGCAGGGGCCTTGCTTTTACTGTCGCTGGCGGCCTTTGGCATCCGGTGGCTGGCGCGGGTTGGCAGCCCCTGGGCGCGTGGAAATGCACCCCTGCGTTGGGCGCTATCCGCCATATCCGGCCCGAAAGAGGGGGCCGCATCGGTGGTTCTGTCCCTGGGTCTGGGCCTGTCGGTTCTGGCCGCTGTTGGGCAAATCGACGGCACCTTGCGAAATGCGATTTCCGGGAACCTACCCGATGTGGCCCCGTCCTATTTCTTTGTCGATATTCAGAAAGACCAGATGCCCGGCTTTACCGAACGCCTGCAGAACGATCCGGCCGTCAGTCGCATTGAAAGCGCCCCAATGCTGCGTGGGATCATAACACAGATCAATGGCCGCCCCGCCCAAGAGGTCGCGGGCGATCACTGGGTTCTGGAAGGCGACCGGGGCGTGACCTATTCTGCCGAACCCCCGGCAAACACGCGGATCACCAAAGGGGTCTGGTGGCCATCGGATTATTCCGGCCCACCCCAACTCAGCTTCGCGGCCGAAGAGGCGCAGGAAATGGGCCTGACAATTGGGGATGAGCTGACGATGAACGTTCTGGGGCGCGACATCACCGCCACCCTGACCTCGTTACGAGAGGTCGATTTCTCGACGGCGGGTATGGGATTTGTCATGTCAATGAACCCCGCAGCCCTGTCCGGAGCCCCCCACAGCTTCATCGCCACGGTCTATGCCGAGGAACAGGCCGAAGCCGAGATCCTGCGGGATCTGGCCGGGCAATATCCCAATATCACGGCGATCCGGGTGCGGGATGCGATTGACCGGGTATCAGGTCTGCTTGCAGGGCTGGCCGCAGCGACATCTTACGGGGCAGGCATTTCCCTGCTGACCGGGTTCCTGGTGTTGATCGGCGCTGCCGCCGCCGGAGAACCCGCACGCCGGTATGAAGCGGCTGTTCTGAAAACGCTGGGCGCTGGCAGGCGACGCATATTGTTCAGCTTTGCACTGCGTTCGATCCTGCTGGGTGCTGCGGCGGGTCTTGTTGCCCTGCTCACCGGAGTTCTTGGCGGTTGGGCCGTTGCCACTTACATCTTTGACACCGGTTACACAATCATCTGGCCTTCGGCGCTTGGTATCATTGCAACCGGAATCATCGTGACTCTGGCCGCCGGTTTGACATTTGCCCTGCGCCCCCTTGCAGTGCGTCCGGCTCGGGTCTTGCGCGCCAGCGATTGATGTCAGCGGGCGCAGGCCACCGGCTGTAAGATCCTCAGAAGCGGGTCGTTGTCGCAGATCAGCGCGTCCAGCGTAATCTCATCCAACGACGCGTAAAAAACCTCGGCCGCATCCTGCAACGCCAGCCGCAGGCGGCACGCTTCTGTCAGAGGGCAGGTATTGTCGGCATCGGCAAAACACTCGGCAATCGGCAATGCCCCTTCAATGTCGCGAAACACCGCGCCAATGCGAATCTGATCGGCTCCACGGGCCAGCGTCATCCCACCATTGCGCCCGCGTTTGGTACTCAGATACTCCAATTGGCTCAGTTGATTGATCACCTGCGCCAGGTGGTTTTCCGAGATATTGCAAATCTCGGCGATCTCGGATTTTGTCACCAACCTGTCTTGATGGGCGGCACAATACATCAACAGCCGCACTGCAATGTTCGTCCGTTTGGTAATGCGCATCGGGACCTCCCTCGAATCTGAATGAAGCCTTATTGCATGTTCGGCAAAAAACCGGTTTGACATACATCAATCGCAACAAGGACCGCGCGCCGGATGGCAGACCCCTATTTCTTTGGCTATGGCAGCCTGGTGAATCTTTCCACACATGATTTCCCCAACCCACACCCGGCGCGGTTGAAGGGCTGGCGACGGGCTTGGCGTCACACTGACCTGCGTCCAGTTGCCATGCTGACGGCAATTCCTGACCCCGGATCCGAGATCGACGGCATGATCGCCCATGTGCCAAAGAACGACTGGGCGGCGCTGGATGAACGGGAATGGGCCTATGACCGCGTGTCCGCCACGCAATCTGTGTCGCACACGCTGACCCATGATGTCGAAATCGCAGTTTATGCGGTGCCTGAGGGCCGCCACACCCGCGCAACCGAAGACTACCCGGTGGTCCTCAGCTATCTCGATGTAGTAGTTCAGGGCTATTTGCGCGCCTTCGGCCCCGAAGGTGCCGAAAGGTTCTTTGCCACCACCGACGGCTGGCAGGCTCCGATCCTGAATGACCGCGCCGCGCCCCGCTATCCGCGCCACCAGCCGCTGAAACCGGACGAGACCCGTTTTGTCGACGACCACCTGACACGGCTGGGCTGCAGGATCATCCAGCCTGCATAACAAAGGGCAGACGCGCCGCCCACCCCTTCTTCTGTTCAAAAATACCTCCGCCGGAGGCACGCGCCACAAGGCGCGATCAACTTAGCCACGCGCGCGGATCACCTGAAGCAACGGCAGCAGAGCCGCCATTTCCGGTCCACGCTCCATACCCGTCAGCGCCTTGCGCAGCGGCATGAACAGGCCCTTGCCCTTGCGACCCGTCGCCTCTTTTACGGCATTGGTCCAAGCGCCCCAGGTCTCGCCATCGAACGGGCCTTCGGGTAACAGCGCCATCGCCTCGGCGATGAAATCACGATCCTCGTCGTCGATCAGCGGCTCAGCCCCATCGCGGCACAGATCCCACCAGCCTTTGAGGTCGTTCAATGTGGTGATATTCTCGCGCGCCATCGCCCAGAACGGCTCGGCCAGCTCGGGCGGAACGCCAGCGTTGGCCACCGCGTCAGCCACATCCGCCAAAGGTAACGATTGCAGATGTTTCGCGGTCAGCGGGAACAGGTCCTGCACGTCGAACTTGGTCGGGGCCGCGCCAAAGCGCGTGACATCGAACCCGTCGATCAGTTCCGCCATATCCGCCCGCAACTCAACCGGATCAGACGAGCCCAACCGCGCCATCAGGCTCAGCAGCGCCATTGGCTTGACACCCTGTTCGCGCAGATCGCGCAGGGCCAATGTGCCCAGACGTTTCGAAAGTGCCTCACCCTGAGGGCCGGTCAGCAGCGAATGGTGCGCAAACCGCGGGCAGCTGCCCCCCAGCGCCTCGATGATCTGAATCTGTGTCGCCGTGTTCGTCACATGGTCGGAGCCGCGCACCACATCGGTCACGCCCATCTCGGTATCGTCCACCACTGAGGCAATCGTATACAAAACCTGACCGTCCGCTTTGATCAGCACCGGATCAGACACCGAGGCCGCGTCGATCGAGATATCGCCCAGAATGCCGTCGGCCCATTCGATCCGCGAATGATTCAGTTTGAACCGCCAAACGCCGTTCCCACGCTCGGCGCGCAGAGCATCCTTTTCGGCATCCGTCAGATTCAGCGCCGCACGGTCATAGACCGGCGGCTTGCCCATGTTCAGTTGCTTCTTGCGCTTGAGGTCCAGTTCGGTCGGCGTTTCAAACGCCTCGTAGAACCTGCCCATCTCGCGCAGCTTGTCAGCGGCCTCGGCATAGCGGTCCAGGCGCTCGGACTGGCGCTCGACTCGGTCCCAGTGCAGTCCCAACCATTCCAGGTCCTGCTTGATGGCATCGACATATTCCTGCTTCGAGCGCTCGGGGTCGGTGTCGTCGATGCGCAGGATGAACGTGCCGCCTGCCTTGCGTGCGATCATGTAATTCATCAGCGCGGTGCGCAGGTTGCCCACATGGATGTAACCGGTGGGCGACGGGGCGAAACGGGTGGTGGTCATGGGTGTCTCCTGTTGGCGCGGCTCTTGTCACAGGATGGGCGAATTGTCCAGCGGATCACGGAAAACGCGCCGGATCGGTGAGAGTATTTTTGAAAAGATGAAGTCCGTCAGGTTGGCACGACCGGCCATTTCTGTGCCAGATCCTGCAACCCCGCCTGAACAAGTTCGGACAGGACCGTAAAGTCGATATCCGCCAGTTTGTTCACATAAAGACAGGATTTGCCCAGCTTGTGTTTTCCAAGTCTCGACAGGATATCGCCGAAATCAGCATAGCCCGGCATGATATAGATTGAATGTGCAGCCTTTCGCGGTGAGAACCCCGTCGCCAGAAAATCCCCCTCGCGCCCGGACGCGTAGTGGTAGTGATAGCAGCCGTAGCCGACAATCGACGGGCCCCACATCTGCGGCGCGAACCCCGTTGCCTTGCGAAACAACTGGTCAAGCTGCTGAGCTTCTTGCGCTTTTGGCGCGGGCTGCACCGTGGCGAGAAATTCCGCGACGCTTTGCCCGGTCGGTGCGGTTTTGTTTGCGGATTGCGGCATGAACAAAAATTAACACGTAATGTGCATCCGCGCAGCCTAAATACCGGGTGCACGGACTGGAGACAGGTTCGGACCGGCCTAGATCCTTCAATTATGCTCTGACAGGGAGAACGACGATGACCATCAAACTGACCCGCCGCGCGGCCCTTGGAACAGCTGCGGCACTACCTTTCGCAGCAACCGCAGCCCCGGTTCTGGCCGCTGGGTCCGAGACCAAGGCAAACTCGACAGTCGCAAAGTCGTTCCAATTGGGCGATTTCACCGTTACCACCCTGCTGGATGGCAGCTTGCCCCGGGACGGAGCGCAAGAGATTTTTGGCGGCGGCGCTTCGGACGAAGAATTCGCGCAGGTTTCAGCCGACAACTTCATCTCTCCCGACGTGGCACAGTTCTTCTTTACACCGACCCTGGTTAATACCGGTTCCGAACTGGTTCTGTTCGACACCGGCCTTGGACAAGGCGGCATTCAGGCGGCTCTGGCGGACGCTGGTGTGACACCGGATCAGATCGATGTGGTCGTGCTGACCCACATGCACCCCGACCATATCGGCGGCATGACAACCAATGACGCAGCCACCTTTGCAAATGCACGCTATGTCACCGCCGCGCCAGAGTATGAATTCTGGGCCGCGCAGGATGCAGGCAATCGTGTTGGCGATCTGGTTGCCGCAAAGGTCACGCCGCTGGCCGAAAAGATGACATTTGTCGAAGACGGCAACGATGTGGTGTCCGGCGTCACGGCGATGGCCGCCTTCGGGCACACGCCCGGTCATATGGTCTATCATCTGGAAAGCAACGGCCAGCGCCTGATCCTGACGGCGGATCTGGCCAATCATTATGTCTGGTCCTTCGCCCATCCCGAATGGGAGGTCCGGTTCGACATGGACAAAGCCGCTGCCACGGCCTCTCGTCGCAATGTTTTGGGTTTGCTGGCTGCCGACAAGGTGCCGATGATCGGCTATCACATGCCCTTCCCTGCGGCGGGCTATGTGGAAACGCGTGGCGACGGCTTCCGCTTTGTGCCGGTCAGCTATCAGATGATGGGTTGAGTGCTCAGTACCCCGGGTCCGGCCGCACGTCCGAGCCATCCGTAAAGCGCGAGAGCCGAAAGGCGGCCGGGTCAACGCAGGGCGCAGCACCTGTGACCAGATCGGCCACAAGGCGGCCTGCGCCGGGCCCTATGCCAAAGCCATGGCCCGAAAAGCCTGTGGCGATGACCAACCCCGGCATGTCATCCACGTCCGAGATGACGGGGATGGCGTCAGGTGTCACGTCGATCAAACCCGCCCAGCTTTGAACGATTTCCGCCTGCGCGAGGGCCGGAATCCCCCTGCGCGCTCGATCCCAGGTCTGCCGCAGCACTTTTTGCGACGGCTCGGGGTCCAGTACGCGGCAGTGTTCAAACGGGGTCACATCGGTGGGCAGCCATGCCCGGTCCTGTCTGGCCTCAACCGCCCATCTGCGCGAAATGCGAAAGCGCAAAGACTTCCATTCCTGACGGAAGGCGGGAAGGAAATGTTTTGCCAGCCGGAAGCTATCCGGCACAAGATCGACCGTGTTTTCATGGCCCGACGCAATCGTATAGCCACCATCGGCTCGTCTGCGCAGGGCGAAATTGTCCGACCACAGCGCGGGTTCGGGTCCGTCGGCAACGGGCGAGGTGCGCATTACCGTGTTGAGCACCTTCAACTGCGGCAAATCGATCCCGGCATTGCCTGCAAACAGGCGCGACCAGGCCCCGCCCGCCAGAACGACCCTTTCGCACGCAACCCGTCCGCGTTCGGTGAACACCCCGGCCACGCGACCGGACTGCATGTCGACGCTGCGGACAGCGCAGTTTGTCAGGATGACCGCACCCCGGTCCCGCGCGCCCTCGGCCATGGCAGGAGCCGCCCATTGCGGCTCGGCCCGGCCATCCTGCGGCATATGAAGGGCACACTCGAACTGGACCGCACCGCTGGGCAACAGCGCATTCAATGCAGCACCTGACAGGACTTCAGCCTCGGTGTGTTGCCCATCCACATTCTCCACCCATCTTTCAAGGTTCGCGCGGGCCCGCTTGCCGGAGGCGCCGAACAGAATACCCGCCTGAACATACCCGGTGTCACGCCCCAGCCGCTGATCCATGTCCTGCCACGCGCGCAGCGCTTCCTGCATCAAAGGAATTTCACGGGGGTCACGCATACCCAGCCGAACCCAGCCCCAGTTGCGCGAACTTTGTTCGCCCGCAATCTGCCCCTTTTCGCAGAGCAGAACAGAGATGCCGCGCTCGGCCAGTTCCAGCGCGGTGCTGGCACCAATAATGCCGCCGCCTATGACAACGGCATCGACCTGCTTGGGCAGATGCAGATCCGGTTCAACATGGGTAGGTTTGGGGCCTGGCATCTACCGCTCGATTCATAGTCCTCGGGCCGGTAGGGAGCCTCAGGACGGCGGAACTGACAATGTCGAAAGACCACGGCCAGGTGAATTGACCTGACCTGTGGCCATAAGGTCAACGTGCAGAGATTTTCCGCGTCATCTAGATAAGTAGAAAAAGCCTGACTTACGCAGCACCCGAGAGTTGCGCCCATGTCTGGCGCAGAACAGCACCAACACCCGAATCCTGCTGCGCGTCGGTCACGGCGGGATCCTGCGGCAGAAGATCGGGAAATTCAGAACGGCGCGGCGTTTCTTCGGGCTCGCAACCTCCGATCAGGCCCGCGATGGCTGCATCAAGCGCAACCTCATCCAGTTCTTGCGGCGGCGATTCCATTGTTTTGTACTGCCGCGGCGCATGAAGCGATTTATCATAAGTATCAACCATTTGATCACCAATACCATTCATTGCACCCAAACAATTTGGTGCATTCACCCAGATTCACATGTCCAACTCGTTCGCCCCATTTGGCACCGGGCCTTGTTGGAATGCGTCACGCTTGCCCCACATGAGGCAAACCCCTGTCTTAAATGTGGCAAAAAATGGGCTCAAATGCAAGCTATGTGAGAGGCTAACTTTTTGTGATTGCTGGGTTTTGTGAACAGTTTACGCAAAAACGAAAGACTGTCGTTCAAATCGCAACATTCACGCCAGCGCAGCGCGGTAGGGGGCTCAAAGCAGCGGCGAATTGGTATGTCAGCCCCGATCGCGCCAGCGATTCACGATGGGATAGCGGCGGTCCAGCCAGAAGGCGCGCGGGGTCAGGCGGGTGCCCGGCGCAGACTGGAACCGCTTGTATTCGCTGATGTAAATCAAATGCTCGACCCGCTGCGCATCGGCCTCGTCAAACCCGGCCTCGACGCAATCGGAGACCGACCCGTCCTGATCCACCAGAATCTCTAGAAGCGCGTCCAGAACCGGATAATCCGGCAGGCTGTCGCTGTCCTTCTGGTCCGCCCGTAATTCTGCACTGGGCGGTTTGTCGATGACCGAGGGGCGGATTACCTCGCCCGCAGGTCCCATCATCCAGTCGCGATGATTGGCGTTGCGCCAGCGACAGGTTTCGAACACGCGAGTTTTGTATAGATCCTTGATCGGATTATAGCCGCCGTTCATGTCGCCATAAATCGTGGCATAGCCCACCGCGATTTCGGACTTGTTCCCGGTGGTCAGCAGCATCTCGCCAAACTTGTTCGAGATCGCCATAAGCAGCAGCCCGCGCAAACGGGACTGGATGTTTTCCTCGGTCAAATCCTCATCCCGGCCCGCAAATATCGGCGCCAGTGTGTTCGTGACCGCCGCGCGGCTGTCCGAGATGGGAACGAAATCGTAGTGCACGCCCAGCGCTTTGGCGACGGCCTCGGCGTCATCCAGCGACGCTTGACTGGTGAACTCGGACGGCAACATCACGCACCGCACATTCTTCGCCCCGATTGCATCGACGGCGATGGTCGCGACAAGCGCCGAGTCAACGCCACCGGACAAGCCCAGAACGGCCTGTTTGAACCCGGTCTTGCCCATGTAGTCGCGCAAGGATTGAACCATCGCGCGATAGTCCTGTTCCCATTCGTCGGGCTGCGGCACAATCTCGGCAGGCTCGATGCGCCAGCCCGCATCGCCGCGCGCAAGATCAATATGGGTGATCGCTTCGTCAAACACCGGCATTCGGAACGCAAGCTCTCCGCCCGGATTCAGTCCAAATGTGGCGCCATCAAATACCTGATCGTCCTGACCGCCCACCATGTTGAGGTAGATCACCGGCAGCCCTGTTTCGACCGTGCGCGCGACCATGTGGTTCAGCCGCACATCGTATTTGTTGCGAAAATAGGGCGAACCGTTGGGGATCAACAGAAACTCGGCCCCCGTTTCCTCAAGCGTTTCCGCGACATCCTCGTGCCAGCCATCCTCGCAAATGGGGCTGCCGATGCGGGTGTTTCCCACCGCATAAGGCCCGCCCATCGGGCCGGAGTCGTACAAGCGAACCTCATCGAAAACGGTCTCATTCGGCAGGTGATGCTTGAGAACCTTGCTGGCAATACGACCGCCCTTGAGGATCAGATAGGCATTGTGCAGCTTGTCGTCTTCGACCCACGGCCCACCAATCGCAAGCGCCGGGCCATCGGCGCAATCCTGCGCAAGCTGTTCGACAGCGGCCATTGCGGCACGATGAAACACCGGCTTCATCACCAGATCCTGCGTGTTGTAGCCGGTGATGAACATTTCGGGCAGGGCGACCAGATCAGCCTCGGCCGCGCGCCCTTGCTGCCAGGCTGCGACGGCTTTTGCAGCGTTCCCCTCGATATCCCCAACAGTGGGATTCAGTTGCGCCAGCGTGATGCGGAAACGATCGGCCATGCTTGCCCTCTTGCGCTCGTCAGTTCCAAACGCATTTACCAGATCACAGCGCAAGGAAAAGACCAATGCGGCAAAAGCCGTTGCCCTGCCCCTTGCGGTATCCTAGTTTTGCGCCAGCTGTTTGAGACACCGCACGCATTACAGGCAGGTAGAAAATGAACGTGATCCGCACTTCCATCGCCATTGCAGCCCTTGCCCTGTCGGCTCAGGTTCTGACCGCTCAGGAAGATGGCCAGATCGTCGTTGCAGATGACGACATTGGCGGCGTCTACGAGGGAACGTTTCAGGGCGGCCTGCGTCACGGTACCGGCACCTATCGCCTGCCCGACGGGTTCGAATATTCGGGCGAGTGGGTCGAGGGTGAAATTCAGGGTCAGGGCACAGCCCGCTACGCCAACGGATCGGTCTATGAGGGAAGCTTTGTGCGCGGCAAGCCGGATGGGATCGGCAAGATCGTCTATGGTGATGGTGGCAGCTATGAGGGTGAATGGTCCGACGGCTCCATCCATGGAACCGGCGTGGCGCAATACGCAAATGGTATGCGCTATGAAGGCGCGTTCCAGAATGGCCGCCGCCATGGCAAAGGTGTCATTACGTCAAGCAACGGCTATTCCTACGAGGGCGACTGGATCGACGGGGCCAAACAGGGCAAGGGCAGGATCGCCTACCGAAACGGCGACGTTTATGAAGGCGATATTCTGGAGGGGCAGCGCCACGGCCAGGGTGTTCTGACAATGTCCAATGGCATGATCTATGACGGCGCCTGGACCGAAGACCGGATCACGGGCACAGGCCGTTTAGCCCAGCCCAATGGCGATGTCTACGAAGGCGATCTTGTGGACGGTCGACGGCACGGCAAGGGCAAAGCCACTTATGCCAACGGCGCAACCTATGAGGGTGACTATCTGGATGACCGGCGCCACGGCAAAGGGCGGTTTCTGGGCACCGACGGGTTCGACTATTCCGGCGAGTGGACAAATGGTCAGATCGAGGGATTGGGTGAGATGACCTATCCCGATGGCACCACCTATGTCGGGGATTTCGTCGCTGATCTGCCGCAGGGCAAGGGCATTCAAACCTATCCGGACGGCACCATCTATGATGGCGATTGGATAGCGGGCATTTTCGAAGGATCGGGCAAGGCAACCTATCCCAATGGCACTGTCTATTCAGGGCAATTCAAGAACGGCGTCAACCACGGCACCGGCACCCTGACCCTTGCCAACGGGTATCGCTACGAAGGGGATTGGATCGAAGGAATCCGCCAAGGCACAGGCAAGGCCAGTTTTCCCGATGGAACTATCTATGAGGGCGGGTTCGAAAACGGTCAGCGCCATGGCGAAGGCACGCTGAAAACGCCGCGTGGTTTTACCTACACCGGGGGATGGGCCAACGGCAAGATCACCGGAACCGGCGTTGCAACCTACGCCACTGGCGATGTCTATGAGGGCACGTTTCTGGACAACAAGCGTCACGGCGATGGCACGATGCGATACGCAAACGGCGAAGAAGAAACTGGTATCTGGCAAGATGGCGAATTGTCAGAAGAAGCCACAGGCACCCCGGCTGTGTCGACCCCCGATACCGATGCTGACGCCACACCCTCGGACGGCTAACTGCCTACCAGGGGATTGGCTTCCCAGCCCAGTCAAAGAATCCACCCGAATTCTCTGGCGTCAGGTATTCCATGACGCGCATCAGGTTTTGCGCTGCCTCATCCGGCGAGACAGCCGGGTGGCGGCCTGAATATTTCTCGGTAAAGGCGGTTTTGACCGTGCCGGGGTGAAGCGAAACGCAGATCGCCTGTTTATGCGTTCTGGCCAGTTCGATCGCTGCGGTATGCACGATCTGATTCACCGCAGCCTTTGCCGCACGGTAGCTAACCCACCCGCCCAGCCGGTTATCGCCAATCGACCCGACCCGAGCGGACAGAACTCCAAAAACTGCGCGACGGTCGCGGGGCAGTAATCGGCCGGCATGTTTCAACATCAACGCAGGCCCAACCGCGTTCAGTGCGAACTGATCCATCATGGCCTGCGCCGAAAGGGTACGTAACGATTTCTCGGGCGCCGCGCCCGCAATCTCAAGCGCCCCGGAAGCGACGAGTATCAGGTCAAAGTCAGTCTGGATTTCGGAAAGTATGCGCTCAGCCGTATCGGGCTTAGTCAGGTCAAAACCCTCGCCCGATCGCGACAGGCCGGTTACGGCAACGCCTCGGCCCTCAAGCTGCTGGCGAACGGCACCGCCAATCCCCCCGGTTGCGCCTATGATCAATGCCTTTCTCATATGCTTGCACCTAGCGGAGCTTTCCTTTGGATCAACGGTGCTGGCACCAAAGATCCCACATCCGAAAATTCCTGCTTTTCATTCCCAGATCGACCTGTATAACCTGGATCCCATGATCAACCGTGCAGATACCCTTGTTGCTGACACCGCTATGCGCGGTGCGTCTCTGCCCGGCCTACTGATCCTAATCCGCCTCTGAGCGTGCCATCCGGCGCGCCCGCTCAGAGGAGGACGCCAGCGCGCCATAGGCTTTAGGACAGACAAGAAAGAGATTCCCATGACCAACGTGACCGACCAAGACCGCGTCTTGATCTTTGACACAACCCTGCGCGACGGCGAGCAAAGCCCGGGTGCCACGATGACCCATGCCGAAAAGCTGGAGATCGCCGAGCTTCTGGACGATATGGGCGTCGACATCATCGAAGCCGGGTTCCCCATCGCATCCGAAGGTGACTTCAAAGCGGTGTCCGAGATTGCCGAGCGGTCGAAGAACAGCCGCATCTGCGGTCTGGCCCGCGCCAATTTCGCTGATATCGACCGCTGCTGGGAGGCGGTGAAACACGCCGGAAAGAACCGCATTCATACGTTCATCGGCACCTCTCCGCTGCACCGCGCCATTCCGAATCTGACACAGGACGAAATGGCCGAGAAGATCCACGAAACCGTCAGCCATGCGCGCAACCTGTGCGACAACGTGCAATGGTCGCCGATGGATGCAACGCGGACCGAGTGGGACTACCTGTGCCGCGTGATCGAGATTGCGATCAAGGCCGGGGCCACAACGATCAACATTCCCGACACGGTGGGCTATACCGCCCCCGTCGAAAGCGCCGACCTGATCAAACGTCTGATCGAAACCGTGCCAGGCGCAGATGAGGTGGTCTTTGCCACCCATTGCCACAACGACCTTGGCATGGCGACCGCGAACTCTCTGGCCGCCGTTGCAGGTGGTGCGCGTCAGATCGAATGCACCATCAACGGTCTGGGCGAACGCGCGGGCAACACCGCGCTGGAGGAGGTCGTGATGGCGCTGCGCACGCGTAACGACATCATGCCTTGGAATACCGGCATCGACACCACCAAGATCATGCATATATCGCGCCGGGTGGCGACGGTGTCGGGCTTTAACGTGCAGTTCAACAAGGCCATCGTTGGCAAGAACGCCTTTGCCCATGAAAGCGGCATCCATCAGGACGGGATGCTGAAGAACCGCGAGAACTTCGAGATCATGCGCCCCGAGGATATCGGCCTGTCCGGCACCTCTTTGCCATTGGGCAAGCATTCGGGCCGCGCGGCGCTGCGCGATAAGCTGAACACGCTGGGCTATGAGGTGGGTGACAACCAGCTCAAGGACATCTTTGTCCGGTTCAAGGAACTGGCCGACCGCAAGAAAGAGGTATTCGACGACGATATCATCGCGCTGATGACGCTGGATGATGATGACGGCGACGACCAACTGCAACTTGTATCGATGAAAGTGACCTGCGGCACCGTCGGTAAGGCCGAAGCCACCATCGAGATGGAAGTGGATGGCAAAGAGGTCATTGCCACGGAAACCGGCGACGGCCCCGTCGATGCTGCGTTCCGCGCCATTCGGATCGTGCATCCCAACACGGCGCATCTGCAGCTGTATCAGGTGCACGCAGTGACCGAAGGTACGGATGCGCAGGCCACGGTGTCCGTGCGACTGGAAGAGGACGGCATGATCGCCACTGGTCAATCTGCAAACACCGATACGGTCGTCGCCTCGGCCAAGGCCTATATCCACGCGCTGAACCGCCTGATTGTGCGCCGTCAAAAGGCCGGTCCCGGCGCGGACACGCGTGAGATTTCGTACAAAGACCTGTCCTAGACAAAAAAGGGCGGCCCAATGTGGCCGCCCTTTCCAATTCTGCGTCTTTGCTACGGCCAGTAAAACAGCGTCAGATCCGCTGGTTTTCCGGGTGCAATCAGCGAGTATTCAAATACGGGGACGTCGTTCAGGTCATTCATGCCCGACACCGCATAGCCCTCGGTCGGCAGGTATTCCTCGTCATAATTGAAATCGTAGTCCCCGTTCTCATCGTGAAAAGCGATCACAGCATAGAACTCACCATCCAGACCTGGAAAATCGAAACGCATCGGTTGTGTTGAAGCAGGCGCTTCTAGATACCCTGCGGCTTTGGTGTAATCCATGTTATCAAAGGCCGCCTGCTGATCGAACGCCATGACGATCATGTTGCCGTCTGAATTGCGTCCTCCGCGCAGGTTGACGGTCACCCCACCATGCTGTGCCGCATCGGTGGTCGAGGCCGCAGCGTCTTGGATGTTTGTTCCGAACCCCGATGCAACCCAGGCGCCGCCGACAAACAACCCTGCGGTCACGATGGCCGCAGTAATACGTTGGGTGTTACTTGGCATATTCTGCACTCCTTTAGCTTATTCCGCAGGCTTTTGCGGCTTTGACTTGGGCTGCCAACCCGGTGGGCCAAAGAACACACCCAGCTTGTTTCTCAGCCCCGGCATGTTCCAGACATCCCGGAACAGGCGGGAAAATCCGTGTAGAAACGCGACAAAAGGATTGACCGAGTCAATCGGCTTGACGAGGCCATAGACGACCTCTTCGTTTTCGTCCTCGAACGTACCGAACATTCGGTCCCAGATTATCAGTATCCCGGCATAGTTCTTATCCAGATATTTGCGGTTCGATCCATGGTGGACGCGGTGATGCGAGGGCGTATTGAAGACATACTCAATCGGCCGCCAGAGTTTCTTGATGACCTCGGTATGCAGGGCCGTCTGATAGAGTTGCACCAGCAGTTCCGCGATCAGAACGACAAACGGGTTGAACCCCAGCAGCACCAGCGGCAGGTGAAAGAACAACGGCCAGAACCCGTCGAGCGGGCCATGTCGGTACGCCACCGAGATGTTGAAGAAGGGCGAGCTGTGGTGAACCGAATGCGTCGCCCAAAGGAAGTTAACGCGGTGCAATATCCGGTGCTCCCAATAATAGGCAAGATCGGCAAGGATCAGCACGATAATGAAGGATGCCCATGTAGTCGGGATGTCAAAGACAGCGAACTGGAAGGCCCAGACATAGGCCCCGATATAGAATCCAGCCAGCAGCACAAAACTGATGCCGATAAAGAACGCCAGAGTGATAAAGTTGGTGATGGTATCCCCGACCATCTGCCAGTTCAGTTTCTTCACCACCGCATAGCGCAGCAGTTCAAACGCCAGAAAGCCCAGCGCGAAGACGAAGAACCAGTCGTTGATCAGGTTTTCCCAATAACTCAGGTGAAAATCACTGATGTGGCGGCTTAAGAAGTCCATCGAAGTGTTCCAGATTTTGTTTATTGTCATATTTGACAAATAACTGGCGTAACCTGTACGGAAATTCAAGGTGCTTGCGCCAAAAAACATGCGGACCCTGCGTGAACTGCAGGATCTCACGAACAAACACGCCTGCCGCGTGCGTTGTTTTATTGACATATTTCTTATGGTTAAGCGCGACGCTTAGGCAGACAGGCTGCCGAACAACTGATCCAGCCGTTTGGCCGTATCGCTTAGACCAAAGGGCGCGTTCACGACAAACATACCGGATCCGATCATGCCATGACCCTTGCGCGCGGCAGGAAAGCGGACCTCATGATGGAGAACCTTGGGGAAGTCCCGCTTGGCCAAAACATCCCGCATGGCCTGATGCCGCCCATTGGCAAGGATCGGATACCACAGCGCGATGACCCCGACATTCCACTTGCGATTCAACGAGGTGATGATCCCCAGCAGCCGGTCGTAGTCCGACTTGATCTCATAGCTTGGGTCAATCAGCAGAAACCCCCGCCTTGGCGTCGGCGGCAGCAGCGACTGCGCCAGTTCGAACCCGTCTTGTTGATAGGTGCGCGCGTCAGTCGCCGACAAGGCGCTGGACAAGGCGCGGTATTCCTGCGGGTGTAACTCGGCCAGATGCATCTTGTCCTGCGGTCGCAGCAGATTTGCCGCAATGAGCGGCGAACCGGGATAGGCAGATTGGCCATATCTGGATTTGACGGCCGCGATTGCCTGGCTCAACGGATGTGTGGCATCGAACCAGCCTTCGACCAGCGCACGCTCGATCCCGGCTGCGGCTTCGCCGGTTTGAACGGCCTGATCCGAGTCCAACTGATACAGTCCGCGCCCCGAATGGGTTTCCACATAGCTTAGCGGTTTGTCTTTTTGTGTCAGATAGGCAAGCGTTTCTGCCACAATCGCGTGCTTATGGACATCCGCAAGGTTCCCGGCGTGGTAAATATGTTGATATGAGAGCATTTTGCCTTCTAAAGTCCCTATCAATGAGGCGAAAAGGTGCTGATTGTCTTGGAATCAGCCCTTTTACCGGGCGAGTTGGCACCCTATAAGGCATCCGTCCCGGAACCGTCGAGTCGCGGGCAGTGGAAATTCTGACAAACAGGATCAGTAAAATTATGGGCATCTTTGGCAATCTGGGCGGCCTGTTCACAGCGGACATGGCCATCGACCTCGGAACAGCGAATACGTTGGTCTATGTCAAGGGGCGCGGCGTGATCCTGTCGGAACCTTCGGTTGTGGCCTATCACGTCAAGGATGGCGTCAAAAAGGTTCTCGCCGTGGGCGAGGACGCCAAACTGATGTTGGGCCGGACACCCGGATCGATTGAGGCCATCCGCCCGATGCGCGAAGGTGTGATTGCTGACTTCGACACCGCCGAAGAGATGATCAAGCATTTCATCCGCAAGGTTCACAAACGCTCGACCTTTTCCAAGCCCAAGATCATTGTCTGCGTCCCCCATGGCGCGACCCCGGTTGAGAAACGCGCAATCCGTCAGTCGGTTCTGTCGGCAGGTGCGCGCCGCGCGGGCCTGATCGCGGAACCGATCGCCGCGGCGATTGGCGCAGGGATGCCGATCACCGATCCGACCGGCAACATGGTCGTCGACATCGGCGGCGGTACAACCGAAGTTGCAGTTCTATCGCTGGGCGACATCGTTTATGCGCGCTCGGTCCGCGTGGGTGGAGACCGGATGGATGAGGCCATCATCTCGTATCTGCGTCGCCAGCAGAACCTGCTGGTCGGTGAATCCACCGCCGAGCGCATCAAGACCACCATTGGCACCGCCCGGATGCCCGACGACGGCCGCGGCCAGTCGATGCATATCCGCGGGCGTGACCTGCTGAACGGTGTGCCGAAGGAAATCGAGATCAGCCAGGCGCAGGTGGCCGAAGCGTTGTCAGAACCTGTGCAGCAGATTTGCGAGGCGGTGATGACCGCTCTGGAAACCACACCGCCCGATCTGGCGGCAGACATTGTTGACAGGGGCGTCATGCTGACCGGCGGCGGCGCTTTGCTGGGCGATCTGGACCTTGCGCTGCGCGAACAGACCGGTTTGGCGGTGTCGATTGCCGATGAAAGCCTGAATTGTGTGGCTTTGGGAACCGGCAAGGCGCTGGAATACGAAAAACAACTGCGCCACGCGATTGACTACGAAAGCTAAGGCGCGCACCCTTATGGGGCGAACAATCGGGCGCGAGCAGCACGGGAAGGTAGCCTGTGGCAAAGGACCGATCACAGCGCGACGAATACACAACACCTCTGCGCAGATTGCTGTTGGGGATTGTTGTGCTGTGCCTGCTGGGAATTTTCGTCATCTGGCGCATCGACAGTCCCCGAGTAGAACGGTTCCGCGCACAGGTTGTTGACAAGGTTGTTCCGTCGATGGAATGGGCGATGGTGCCCGTCACCGCAGCGGTTAATCTGGTTCGCGACTTTCAAAGCTATCAGCGTCTGAGCGAGCAGAATCAAGAGCTGCGCAGCGAACTGCGCCTGATGCGCGCGTGGAAAGAAGCGGCGTTGCAGCTGGAACAGGAAAACGCCCGATTGCTGGACCTGAACAACGTGCGGCTGGACGCGCGGCTGACCTATATCACCGGCGTGGTCATGGCCGACAGCGGCTCACCTTTCCGGCAATCGGTCTTGCTGAACGTGGGCGAACGTGACGGTATCGTGGATGGCTGGGCCACGATGGACGGTATTGGGGTTGTAGGCCGCATTTCGGGCGTCGGACCGGATACGGCGCGGGTGATCCTGTTGACTGACGCGTCCAGCGCGATACCCGCCACGATCCAACCGTCAGGGCAAACTGCGCTTGTAACCGGGGACAACACACCCACACCCGCAATCGAGTTCCTGGAGAACCGCGAACTTGTCCGCCCCGGCGACCGCGTCGTCACCTCGGGCGATGGCGGAGTTTTCCCTGGCGGTCTGCTGATCGGTCAGATCGCCATGGACCCGGGTGGCCGTTTGCGGGTGCGCTTATCGGCAGATTTCGAACGGCTGGAATTTCTACGCGTGCTGCGCTTTCAATCCGCGCCGACCATTCGCGATCCGGGTGGTATCGTTGGCCCGCGCCAGCCCGAGGCCGCCCTGACCGCGCCGGAGGCCGGGGATGGATAGATCGCCCTCGCATCTCTGGATCAAGCGCAGCCTCTATGTCGTTCTGGCGCTCCTGATCCTGTTCCTACACCTCTTGCCGCTGGACACGCGCCCGGACCGACTGCCGTCTCCTGACCTGTTGATCGCCTTGACTTACGCGTGGGTGCTGCGGCGGCCCGAATACGTGCCGGTCCTGACCATTGCGTTGGTGATGCTGATGGCTGATCTGTTGCTGCAACGCCCGCCGGGCCTGTTGGCTGCGTTGGTGGTGATGGGTGCGTCTTATCTGCGTTCGGCCGCCTTTGGGATGCGGGATGCTGGGTTCATCAGCGAATGGACCACCGTTGGCGCCGTGATCACGGCAGTTTTTGTGATCAATCGCGTCATTCTTGCTATTCTATCGGTAGAACAGGCCGCACTGGGTCCCATGGTGGTACAGATGGTTCTGACAATTGCGATCTATCCGGTGATCGTTCTGCTGAGTCAGAGCGCGTTTGGCGTGCGGCGCAAATCGGTCGCTGATGGCGCACAGGTGCGGACATGAAACAGCGCAAGCCAAAGTCGCCGGGTCTTGCCTATAAACGCCTGCCGCGCCGGGCGCTGGTGTTGGGCGGATTGCAGGCCGCATTTATCGGTGGCCTAGCAGCCCGGATGCGTTTCATGCAGGTTGATCAGGCCGACGAATACCGTCTGCTGGCCGAGGAAAACCGGATCAACATTCGCCTGATCCCACCGACCCGGGGCCGCATTTATGACCGCAATGGTCAGATCATTGGTCAGAACTCGCCGTCATACCGGATTGTTATCGTGCGCGAGGATGCAGGCGATATCGACAAGGTCATCGCCAAACTGTCCGATCTGATCCCCCTGAACGAGGATGAGATCGAGCGGGCGCGCACCGAAATGCGTCGCTCGGCCCCGTTCCTGCCCGTCACACTGGTTGATCAGGTGACGTGGGAAGATATCTCAAAGGTCGCGGTAAACGCCCCCGCGCTGCCCGGTGTCACGCCCGAGGTCGGTCAGACGCGGCAGTACCCGCGATACGAGGATTTCGCCCATATTGTCGGATATGTCGGCCCCGTCAGCGACTACGACCTGAGCCAGATCGAAGACCCCGAACCGGTGCTGCGTATCCCAAGATTCCAGATCGGCAAGGTCGGTCTGGAAGCCAAGCAAGAGATCGACCTGCGCGGCAAGGCCGGATCAAAACGCGTCGAGGTGAACGCCACCGGACGCGTCATGCGCGAACTGGACCGGCAGGAAGGTCAGCCGGGGGCCGATTTGCAACTGTCGGTCGATGCGGGCTTGCAGCAATACGCTCAGGCGCGGCTGGCTGGCGAGAGCGCCGCTGCCGTTGTGATCGATTGCGAAACCGGCGATCTGCGGGCGATGGCGTCGGCCCCCAGTTTCGATCCCAATCTGTTTGTGCGCGGTATATCGGTCGCGGATTATCAGATCCTGACGCAGGACAAATATCGCCCGCTGGCCAACAAGACGGTTCAGGGCACGTATCCTCCGGGCTCGACGTTCAAGATGGTCACTGCGCTGGCCGCGCTTGAGGCAGGCATCGTTGGCCCCGGCAATACCGTTTATTGCCCCGGGCACCTCAAGGTTGGCAGTCGCCGCTTTCACTGCTGGAAGCGCGGAGGTCACGGCATGGTGGACCTCAACACGTCGCTCAAGCGCAGCTGCGATGTTTATTACTATGACGTGGCGATCAAGGTCGGCATCGACAAGATCTCCGAGATGGCGCGCACCCTTGGGCTGGGCGTCAAGCACGACATCCCGATGTCTGCCGTGCGCGCCGGTCTGGCACCCAATCAGGAATGGAAGCAACGCACCCATGGTGAAGACTGGCTGATCGGCGACACGGCCAATGCCTCGATCGGGCAGGGCTTCATGCTGGCCTCGCCCATGCAACTGGCTGTCATGACGGCAAGGATCGCCACCGGGCGCGCCGTCACGCCGCGTCTGGTCCGGTCCATTGACGGCATCGAACAGCCAACCGGCGCGGGCGAGCCGCTTGGGATCAACCGCGCCAATCTGAACTATATACGTGAGGCGATGTGGTCCGTCTCGAACGACCGGCGCGGGACGGCTTATCGCAGCCGCATCATTGCCGATGATTTCCGCATGGCCGGAAAGACCGGCACCAGCCAGGTGCGCAACATCACCAAGGCCGAACGCGCTGCAGGTGTGATCCGCAACGAAGATCTGCCGTGGGAACGCCGCGACCACGCGCTGTTCGTTAGCTTTGCGCCCTATGACAACCCGAAATACGCCATCGCCGTTGTGGTTGAGCACGGCGGCGGTGGGTCTAAAGCCGCCGCGCCGGTTGCGCGTGATATCATGTTGCAGGCACTCTACAACGGCACGCCCCCGCTTGAGGCATACCCCAAGGGTGATCGCGAACGCATCAAGGAACAGCAAAAGCGGCTGGAAGGTGACCGGCGACCCAAAGCGCGTCCGGGCGAGAAGGACCGCGCATGAGTTACCTCGAATACGCCGTCAAATCCACGCCATCAGGGTTCCGCAAGGTTCTGTATATGAACTGGCCCCTGACGTTGCTGCTGATCAGCGTCGCCAGCGCCGGGTTCCTGATGCTGTTTTCGGTGGCGGGTGGGTCATGGAGACCGTGGGCGGAACCTCAGATGGAGCGGTTCGGCCTTGGCATGGCCGCTATGTTCATCATCGCCATCGTTCCGATCTGGTTCTGGCGCAACATGTCGGTGGTGGCCTATCTGGGCTCAATCGGTTTGCTGATCATTGTAGAGCTTTTTGGCACCATCGGGATGGGTGCGCAGCGCTGGATCGATCTGGGATTTATGCGACTGCAACCCTCTGAGGTGATGAAAGTCGCGCTGGTGATGGTGCTGGCGGCGTATTATGACTGGCTACCCGCGCACAAGACCTCTCGGCCATTGTGGGTATTGATCCCGGTCGCCTTGATCCTGATCCCCACTTTCATGGTTTTGAAGCAACCCGATTTGGGCACATCGATCCTGCTGTTGGCCGCAGGCGGCGGGCTGATGTTTCTGGCCGGTGTTCACTGGGCCTATTTCGCGGCCGTTATCGCCGCAGGCGTTGGGTTGATCACGGCTGTGTTCCAAAGCCGTGGCACCGATTGGCAGCTACTGAAGGACTATCAGTTCCGCCGCATCGATACGTTTCTGGACCCCTCAACCGACCCGCTGGGTGCCGGCTATCACATTACCCAATCCAAGATCGCCCTGGGCTCGGGCGGGTGGAATGGTCGCGGGTTCATGCAGGGCACGCAGTCGCGCCTGAACTTCCTGCCGGAAAAACACACCGACTTTATCTTTACCACCCTGGCCGAGGAATTCGGTTTTGTCGGCGGCATTACTTTGTTGATCCTCTACGGGCTGATCCTTATCTTCTGCATGGTCACGGCGCTTTCGACCAAAGACAGGTTCTCGTCACTGGTAACGCTGGGGATCGCGCTGAACTTCTTCCTGTTCTTCGCCGTCAACATGTCGATGGTGATGGGTCTGGCCCCGGTTGTGGGTGTACCCTTGCCAATGGTCAGCTATGGCGGTTCGGCCATGCTGGTGCTGATGGCAGCCTTTGGCATCGTGCAAAGCGCCCACATCCACCGTCCACGCTGAAAGGTCATCCATGCCCGTGAACGTCCTGTTTTCCGCGCGCCCTGAGCAATGGCCGGAATATGAACCGCTTTTGACCGAAGGTCTGCAAAAGGCCGGGGTGGATTTCCATCTGGCAACGGATATTCAGCCGGATCAGGTTGACTACATCGTCTATGCCCCAACTGGCGAGATGCTTGACTTCACGCCCTTTACGCGTCTGAAGGCCGTTCTGAGTCTTTGGGCCGGGGTCGAGAAGATCGCGGATAACAAGACGCTGACCGTGCCGCTGGCGCGGATGGTCGATCACGGATTGGCACAAGGGATGACGGAATGGGTCGTAGGGCATGTGCTGCGCTACCATTTGGGCATGGATTCCCACATCACCAAGCAGGATGGGACGTGGGAACCGCAGGCACCGCCACTGGCGCAGGAACGCAATGTCTGCGTGCTGGGACTGGGCGCGCTGGGGCAAGCCTCGGCCCGCGCCCTGACGGCGCTGGGGTTCAATGTCACGGGCTGGAGCAGAACGCCAAAGGAAATCCCGGGCGTGACCTGCCTCAGCGGGCCTGGCGGCCTGAAACAGGCGCTGTCGCAGGCGGAAATCGTCGTTCTGCTGTTGCCCGATACGCCCGCCACCGAGAACACGCTGAATGCCGACACGCTGGCGCTGTTGCCCGAAGGGGCCCGGATCATCAATCCGGGACGCGGGCCGTTGATCGATGACGATGCCCTGTTGGACGCGTTGAATTCAGGCCAAATCGGTCATGCCACGCTGGACGTGTTCCGGGTCGAACCACTGCCCGCTGATCACCCCTATTGGGCACATCCCAACGTCACGGTCACGCCCCATATCGCGTCTGAGACCCGCCCCACCACAGCGACGCAGGTCATCTGCGAGAACATCCGGCGCGGAGAGGCGGGTGAGCCCCTCCTGCATTTGGTCGACCGCGAATTGGGTTACTAAGCCGCGATCAATCCGCGCCCTTTCAGCAACGCCTCGACCCCCGGCAAGCGCCCCCGGAAGGCAAGATACAGCTCTTCGGCCTCGCGCGAGCCGCCGGTGGAGAGGATGTTATTCTCCAACGCTTTGGCGCGTTCAGGGTCAAACGCTCCGCCTGCTTCCTCGAAGGCCGCAAAAGCGTCGGCATCCATCACCTCGGACCACATATAGCTGTAATAGCCCGAGCTATAGCCGTCGCCCGCAAAGACATGTGCGAAATGCGGTGTAGCATGGCGCATCCCGATGGCTTGCGGCATCCCCAGATCGGCCAGAACCTCGGCCTGTTTCGCCATCGGATCACTTGGCGCATCGCCATCATGAAACGCCAGATCAACCAGCGCCGAGGCGACATATTCGACCGTCTGAAACCCCTGATCGAAATTGGCGGCCTGCAAGACCTTTTCCAGCATGTCGCGCGGCATCGGCTCACCGGTTTCTGCGTGGGTCGCGTATTCGGCCAGCACTTCGGGCACTTCCAGCCAATGTTCATACAACTGGCTTGGCAGCTCCACAAAGTCACGGGCGACGCTGGTGCCTGAGATGCTTTCGTAGGTCACATTCGACAACATCTGATGCAGCGCATGACCGAATTCGTGGAACAGGGTCCGCGCATCATCGTAGGACAGCAGCGCCGGGTCGCCTTTGGCGAAGTTACAGACATTGATCACGATGGGCGCTTGTTCCTTCGGAAACTTCGCCTGACCCTGCATCGCGCTGCACCAGGCACCCGACCGTTTGGACCCACGCGCAAAGTAATCTCCGATGAACACCGCAACATGCTGACCGTTCCGGGTGACGTCCCAGGCGCGGCAATCAGGGTGATATAGCGGCACGTCCAGCGGCGCAAATTCCAACCCGAACAGGCGGCCCGCGCAGGCGAAGGCCGCCTCAATCATACGGTCCAATTGTAGGTAAGGTTTCAGCGCTGCTTCATCCAGATCATGCTCGGCCTTGCGCCGTTTTTCGGCATAGTAGCGCCAATCCCAGGCCTCTAGCGGGCCGTTCACGCCATCCTCTTGCATCATCGCGGTCAGAACCTCGGCATCCGCGTCGGCGCGCGCCTTGGCCGGAGACCAAACCTGCATCAGCAGATCACGCACCCGATCCGGCGTGCGCGCCATTTCGGTTTCCAGCTTGTAATCGGCAAAGCTGTCATAGCCCAACAGTTTGGCGCGCTCCAGTCGCAGGGTCAGGATTTCGGCCGCAATGTTGCGATTGTCGGTCTCGCCGCCATTCGCACCGCGTGCGGTCCATGCGCGATAGGCTTTCTTGCGCAAGTCCCGCCGAGGGGAAAACTGCAGGAACGGCACGATCAGCGACCGGGAAAGGGTCACAACCGGGCCATCTGCGCCTTTTTCTTCTCCGGCGGCGCGGGCAGCATCCACGACGAAATCTGGCAGGCCTTGCAAATCATCCTCGGTCAACTCCATGAACCAATCGCGTTCGTCTGCCAACAGGTTCTGGGTAAAAGACGTACCCAGCGAGGCCAAACGACCCTTGATCTCTTGCATCCGGCTGTCGTCCTCCCCTTGCAAGGCCGCACCTGCGCGGACAAAGCCGCGATGGGTGAGCATCAGCACGCGCGCCTGTTCTTCGGTCAGGTCCAATTGGTCGCGGCGATCCCACAAATCCGCCACCCGTTGAAACAGTGCCTTGTTCGATGAAATCGCCGAATAATGCGCCGCCAACTTTGGCGAAATATCCCGCTGAAGCTCTTCCCGTTTGGGATTGCTGTCCGCGCCGGCCACCGTGAAAAAGACTGACAGAACCTTGTCCATTTGCGCGCCCGCAGCCTCAAGCGCCTCAATCGTGTTGGCAAAGCTGGGCGCTTCGGATGCCGATGCGATGGCATCGATTTCGGCGTTGTGGGCCTGCATCGCCTGTTCAAGCGCAGGGGCAAAATCTTCGTCGGTGATATCGGCAAAGGGGGCGATTTCGAACCGGGTGGTCCAGTCGGACAGGATCGGATTGGTCATTGAGGTCTCCTTTGACCGTATAGCTAAGAGCCCGCGGATCGATGATCCAGAGGTCGCCTATTCAGAAGTCCCGCAAATCGGACAATCAGGCCGCTGTGTCAGGGTAATTTTTCGGCTTTCGCCATAAAGCGCATCATATATCAGCATCTCACCACGCAGGGCCTGACCTGCACCGGTGATCACCTTGATCGCCTCAACCGCCATCATCGAACCCACCACGCCGGGCAACGGACCAATGACACCCGCCTCGGCGCAGGATGGCGCCAACCCGGCCGCCGGCGCCTCGGGGAAGATGCACTGATAGCACGGCCCGGTTGTTGCGGGATCAAAGACGCTTAGCTGCCCTTCCCATTGCGACAACGCACCCGAGATCAGAGGCTTGCCAAGCGCCACCGCAGTTCGGTTGGCCAAATAGCGGGTGTCGAAATTGTCGGTGCCGTCAAGGATCAAGTCGAAATCATCAAACAGGTCTGTGGCGATTTCATCGGTCAAACGGCGGTGGTAAGGCAGGACAACAACGTTAGGGTTTTGCGCCAGCATCGCCTGTTGCGCCGAAAACACCTTGGGCATCCCGATATCGGCATCGCGATGAATGACCTGACGTTGCAGGTTGGCGTTTTCCACAACGTCATCGTCGATGACGCCAATTGTGCCAACCCCTGCAGCTGCAAGATATTGCAGCGCGGGCGCGCCCAGTCCTCCGGCACCAATCACCAGAACGCGGGCTTTTTTCAGACGCTTTTGACCGGGGCCGCCCAATTCCCGCAGGACGATATGGCGGGCATATCGGTCCAACTCGGTCTCGCTGAACTTGTCGGGCGTTGGCTCTGGGGCCTTAGCCGCAGTCGTGGCGCGATTCCGCAGCATTTTAAGTCCTTTCCCATAAAGCAGCGCCAAAACCGCGAAGCCGCCAAGGATCAGCCACATCGCGGCCGACCCCCCTGTCGCAAGCCGCAGGGGATGCCCATCCGGCAGCACCAGATGCGCCGTTACCACACCCAGTAACAGGACCGAGACAGAGACCACGCGCGCTGTTCGCGACACACCAGCCAGAACGCCAACACCCCACAACGCCGCAGCCAGGAACAGAACCAGCAGCATCAGCCGCGTCCGGTCGAGCCGAAACCGCCCGCCCCTCTTGCAGTCTCACCCAAAGCCTCGACCGTTTCAAAACGGGCCTGCACAACGGGCGCGACCACAAGCTGGGCGATGCGTTCGCCATGGGCGATCTCGAAATCCTCTTGCCCGGCGTTCAGAACGATCACCCCCAATGGCCCGCGATAGTCGCTGTCGATGGTGCCGGGTGTGTTGGGCAGGGTGATCCCATGCTTGAGCGCAAGGCCTGAACGCGGACGCACCTGCACCTCGTATCCGGGTGGGATCTCGATCCGCAGCCCGGTCGAGACCAGCGCGCGTTGGCCCGGTCGCAGAAGGATGGATTTAGCGTCAGGCAAATTGGCGCGCACATCCGCACCAGCCGCCCCAGCTGTCTCATACGAGGGCAAGGCCACTGCCGGGTCTGCCCAATCCTCTCGGATCACACGAATTGCGACCATTTCCATCCCTCTCGTCCAGCTTACCGGGTGGGCGGATCACCCCGCCAAGGCTTCGGCGATCTTCTGCGCCAGTCGGTTTGCAACCATATCCTTGCCCATGCGCGGCCATTCCTCGGCCCCCTGATCCGAGATCAGGATGATGGCATTCTCGGCCCCGCCCATAATCCCGGTTGCAGGGCTGACATCGTTGGCCACGATCCAGTCACACCCCTTGCGTTCCCGCTTGGCCGTTGCATGTTCGATTACATTGTCTGTTTCAGCCGCAAACCCAACTACAAGGCCGGGGCGGCCCTTATCCAACTGAGACACGCGCTTGAGGATGTCCGGATTCTCGGCAAATTCCAGCGTGGGCAGACCATCGCGGCTTTTCTTCAGCTTGCGGTCCGAGGCTTCAGCCATACGCCAATCCGCGACCGCAGCCGCAAACACACCGGCATCGGCTGGCAAAGCAGCGTCAACCGCGTCAGACATTTGCTGAGCGGTCTCTACCCGAACAACCTGAACCCCGTCGGGGGGTGGAACGTCGGCAGGGCCGGTTACAAAGATCACGTCAGCACCCAGGGCAGACAAGGCACGCGCAATCGCCGAGCCTTGCGCACCAGATGATCTGTTGGCGATATAGCGTACGGGATCAATCGGCTCGTGCGTCGGGCCTGAGGTGACGAGGATGCGCTTGCCCGCGAGTGGCCCGGCAATCAGTTGAGCCTCGATCGCGGCCACAATCTCCAGCGGTTCAGACATGCGGCCCGGCCCGTATTCGCCACAGGCCATATCCCCTTCGTTGGGGCCGACAAAACGGACGCCGTCGCTCTGCAGCTGTGTCAAATTGCGCTGCGTCGCGGGGTGATCCCACATGCGCACATTCATCGCTGGTGCGCACAAGACCGGCGTGTCCGTTGCCATCAACAGGGTCGAGGCCAGATCGTTTGCCAGACCGCAGGTCATTTTACCCATCAGATCCGCTGTCGCCGGGGCGACCACGATCAAATCCGCAGAGCGCGACAGCTGGATATGCCCCATCTCAGCCTCGTCCGTCAGGTCAAAGAGATCGCGATAGGCTTTCTGCCCCGACAGTGCGGCCACGGATAAGGGTGTTACAAATTCTTCGGCAGCGCGGGTGAGAACCGGAGTGACAGTCGCACCACGCTCTTTCAGTCGGCGGATCAGATCCAGCGACTTATAGGCCGCAATTCCTCCGCCGATGATCAGCAGAATGCGTTTGGATGCCAGCATGTTCAGCCCTTCCCGTCCCAGTCGGTGCAGACATTAGGCAACGCCCGGTCCAAGTTCCAGCGGTTAATTCTGCGTCTCAAAGGCTTTGCAAGGGTCTTCGCGTTCAGCCGCAGGGCTGTCGATTACCGCATCGAAATCACCATTTACGGCACCATCCTCGGACTGACCCAGCACAAAAACCTTGAGGCCCGGACGCAGGCGCGACAGAAAGGTCGGGATACCGCGATCCTTGCGTGCATGGCCATTTCCGGTGATGACGGCCACAGGCGTTCCGGTTTCATCCACAGCGCGCAGGATAGCGCGCGCCAGAACCGCGTCGCGCAGACGCTGAATGGCCACCATTTGCGGCAGCATCTCTTGCGGCAGCGCATCACAATGCGCGGCAAGCTGATCGGCCTCGCGCTCGGCTTGATCCTCGGGGGCAAGCGGGACGGTCAGACCAAACCGCGCCGCATCTGCCCCAAACGTCGTGGCGGCCCCACGTTCCATTGCAGCCCTCGCTGCCGAGCGAGGAACCATCGCGCCATAGATTGGTACATCCGCGGCCTGAAAAATTGGATAGTACATGCTGAGCGGCGGCCAGCCGGACTCAGCCCAACGCAGTATCCTCGACAATTCCTCGGGGTTTGTCGCAGCCTTTTGAGCAAGGCGCTGCGCCCCTTCCTCGGTTACCATTTCCCAAACCACGGCCGAAGGCGAGATCGCCTCGATTGCCTCGGTCTGAACCAAATGGTGCTGCGTATTGTCGTGGATTTCGCCAAGAATTAAGACGTCGGCCGCCCGCATGGCGTCCGTCACATCATCAGGGATCAATTCCTGTGCAAGGCCCGGTCGAGCCGCACTGACAAAACAGGCGCAGGCCAGAATCGCAAGATGTCTCATGCGAAGAAGTGTTGCACCTCGCGCGATTGCGCTTCAAGGTTCTTGCGCATTTTCACAAAAGCCGCCGCCTCAAGCTGACGCACGCGCTCTTTCGACAGTCCGAGTTCCTGACCCAGACTTTCCAGAGTACGCGCCGGTTCGCGCAGTTTGCGTTCGCGGACAATGAACCTTTCACGATCGTTCAGCGCTTGCATCGCTGTCACCAGCCAATCGCGCAATTGCTGCGTATCGTGGCTTTGCTCGACGACCTCAGCCGCCTGTTCACGTTCATCTTCCAGCGCATCTATCCACTCACGCCCCTCTTCATCCGCCGATTGCACGGCGTTGAGTGAGAAATCAGACCCCGACAAACGCCCTTCCATCATCTCGACATCGCGCAAGGGTACGCCGATTTCTGCGGCGATCATCTGGTGCAGCTGATGACGGTCCAGCTCCAGCCCGTCGGTAGCCGCCTCACGCTCAAGACGCGCCTGAACCCGACGCATGTTGAAAAACAGCGATTTCTGAGACGAGGTCGAGCCGGTCCGAACCATCGACCAGTTGCGCATCACATAGTCCTGAATGCTGGCCTTGATCCACCACACGGCATAGGTCGAAAAGCGCACGCCCCGATCTGGATCGAACTTGTCAGCGGCCTTCATCAGGCCCAGCCCGGCCTCTTGGATCAGATCATTCATCGGCGCGCCGTAGCGCTTGAACTTGGCCGCCATTGAAATCGCCAGCCGCATATAGGCGGTAATCAGGCGATGCAAAGCCTGTTCATCGCGGTCGTCACGCCAGGCGTAAGCCAACCGCAATTCTGTCTCGGCATCCAGCAGTTCTGCCTTCATCGCTCGTCGGGACATCGAAAAATCGTTTGCATTGTCCAGTGCCATGCAACTCTCCCATATTTGTCGGCGCTGGTCGGGCTTGCCTTGCCGACCTGTGGTCGATACGCAGGACTGCACCGATTGGATCACCAGAAAGGTAACAATAGTGCGTCCCAATTTAACCTTTGTTTTGGGTGGCGCTGCGTCGGGCAAGTCCGCTTTTGCGGAACAACTTGTTGCTTCGTCAGGGAAAAAGCAAGTTTATGTCGCCACATCACAAGTGTTTGATGATGAGATGCGCCAAAAAATTGTGCAGCATATTGCACAGCGCGGCGCGGGCTGGACCACAATTGAGGCACCTTTTGATCTGAAACCCCACCTGAGTCAGCTGACCAGCGGCCAGATCTGCCTGATCGATTGCGCAACGATGTGGCTGACCAATCATCTGCTGGCAGAGAACGATATTGCGCAGGAACAGGCGGTGCTATTTCAGGCGCTGCAGTCCTGCGCGGCCGACATTGTTGTGGTCTCAAACGAGGTCGGGAACGGCATTGTCCCCGAAAACGTTCTGGCCCGAAAATTCCGCGAAGCACAGGGCCGGTTGAACATTGCACTGGCGGCGCAAGCTGAACTTGTGGTTCAGGTCACCGCCGGCCTTCCGCTTGTCCTAAAGGGGCAATTGCCTTGACCCGCCTTCACCTTGTCCGGCACGGCCCAACTCACGCCAAAACCATGGTGGGCTGGTCCGATCTGCCCGCCGACCTGAGCGACGGGCAAGCGATTGAACGGCTGCACGATCATCTGCCCAGCGCGGCGGTGGTCGTGTCTTCGGATCTGTCACGGGCCGCCGATACAGCTTCGGCCATTCAAGGAACCCGTCTTCGACTGCCACATCGACGTGGCTTGCGAGAGATCAACTTTGGAAGCTGGGAACTGCGACCGTTTGCCGAGATCGAAGCCGAAGACCCAGAGCTTGCCTTCACCTATTGGGACAATCCGGGCGACGTCCGTCCCCCAGATGGCGAAAGCTGGAACGAGGTTTGCGCGCGGGTGAACAACACGATCGATAGCCTGATCGCGGACCATAACGGGCAAGACCTGATTGTTGTGGCGCATTTCGGGGTCATCCTGACTCAGGTCCAAAGGGCGCTGGACGTGGATGCACAACAGGCGTTTTCGCACCGGATCGACAACCTGTCCGTCACCGAAATCACGCGGCACGGGGATGTTTGGTCGGTGGAGCGCATTAATCACTGTCCGTGAACGGGCGGCGCACAAATCTCTGTTTTACGGATCGGCTGACAATCGTCATCGTTGGGGCATGACATATGATCTCTTTATAGGCGACCGCTTGTTTTCCAGCTGGTCCTTGCGCGGTTGGCTGATGCTGGAACAGTTTGGCCTACCCTATCGCACGCATATGGTCGGGCTCTATTCCGGCTCGATGGCTCAGGATATGGCACCGCTTGCACCTGCCCGGCTTGTCCCGGCCCTGCGACTGCCCGACGGAACAGTTGTGGGCGAAAGCCTAGCCATGGCCGAGACATTGGCAGAACGCCACCCTGACGCCGGACTTTGGCCACAAGACCCTGCGGCCCGCGCCACCGCCCGGTGGCTCTGCGCGGAAATGGTGGCCGGGTTTTCTGCGCTGCGCTCGGAATGTTCAATGCAGCTACAGCATTGCTGGCAAGGATTTGCCCCTTCATCGGCCACCATCGCCGATTTGGAACGGATCGAGACCTTGTGGACCCATGCGCGCGCAACTTCGGGCGCAGACACCGGCCCA
This sequence comes from Ruegeria sp. E1, assembly GCF_056534225.1. NCBI lineage: Bacteria > Pseudomonadati > Pseudomonadota > Alphaproteobacteria > Rhodobacterales > Roseobacteraceae > Ruegeria > Ruegeria sp. E1. The sequence continues at coordinate 104,005 of NZ_JBQFPE010000003.1, forward strand.
TTGTTCGGAGCCTATTCGCTGGCAGATGTTTTCTACACACCCGTCGCCGCTAGGATCATCGGGTATGGCCTGCCTATTTCGGACGCCAACAAAGCCTACTGTCTGCAACTGCTGGCCTCTGCGCCCGTCAGGCAATGGCGCGCGATGGGATTGACCAAGACGTATGATCCGTTCCCGTACGTACTGAACCTGCCAAACACGCCTTGGCCCATTGGCGGATCATCTGCGGCTTATGCCGTCGAAACTGGACCATCGCGTAACGCTGCTTGTCCTTATTCTGGCAAACCGGTGACGCATTATCTGGAGCTGGACGGGCAAGTCTGGGGATTTTGCAACGCGTTTTGCCGCGACAAAACCGTCGCGGATCCGGGCGCATGGCCGAAATTCACCGCAATGGCAGGGGCCGTTAACCATTCCTAAACCGCATCCATGGCAGCAACGACCTGTTAACCAAAAAGGTTGTTCATGGTCGCCCGTTCCCATACCGTCGCCTTCCAAGGGGTCGAAGCCCGCCCGGTCGAGGTGCAATGCGCCGTATCCCCCGGACTGCCCGCTTTTTCCATCGTCGGCCTGCCCGACAAAGCCGTATCCGAGGCGCGCGACCGGGTCCGCAGCGCGCTGAGTTCAATGGCCATCGCCCTGCCGTCAAAGCGGATCACCATAAATCTTTCACCTGCGGATCTGCCGAAAGAAGGCAGCCATTTCGATCTGCCGATCGCGGTTGCGTTGCTGTCGGCGCTGGACATCATCCCTGCAGACGCCGCCGAAAGGGCCGTGGCGCTAGGGGAGCTGTCTTTAGACGGATCGCTGGTGCCTGTGGTCGGCGCATTGCCCGCAGCGATGACCGCAGCGGCCGAGGATCGCAGCCTGCTCTGCCCCCGCGCCTCAAGCGCCGAGGCGGCTTGGGTCGATGCGACACAGGTGATCGGGGCCGCGTCGTTGGGCGATGTGGTGCGCCACTTTTCCGGGCAGGCCCCATTGGCTGCGGCCACACCCGGTGAAGTCACACTGCCCGCAGGCGAGCGAGATTTGCGCGACGTGAAAGGACAGGAACGTGCCAAACGCGCACTGGAAATCGCGGCTGCAGGACGTCATCACCTGATCATGATCGGCACGCCGGGATCGGGAAAATCCATGCTGGCCGCCCGCCTGCCGGGGATTCTACCGCCTCTGACACCCGCCGAAGCGCTTGAAACCTCGATGATCCAATCCCTCTGTGGCTTGCTGGACGAAGGCGGCATCAGTCGGGTGCGTCCGTTTCGCGAACCACACCACACGGCCTCAATGGCCGCGATTGTCGGTGGCGGCAAGGGTGCCAAACCCGGAGAGATTTCTCTTGCCCATAACGGCGTCCTGTTCATGGATGAATTTCCCGAGTTTCCGCGCACCGTGCTGGAAACATTGCGTCAACCGATTGAAACCGGCGAGGTGATGGTGGCCCGCGCCAACGCCCATGTGAAATATCCCAGCCGGTTCATGCTGGTTGCTGCCGCCAACCCTTGCAAATGCGGATACCTCACCGATCCCGCCCGCGCCTGTTCCCGCGCTCCGGTTTGTGGTGAGGATTATCTGGGCCGTATCTCTGGCCCGCTGATGGACCGGTTCGATCTGCGTATCGAGGTGCCGCCCGTTGGCTTCACCGATCTGGACCTGCCGCCGTCGGGCGACAGTTCGGCCATCGTGGCCGAGCGGGTGGAAAAGGCCCGCGCCATTCAGGCCGCGCGGTTTCGCGATGCGCCGTCAACCCGCCAGAATGCCGATGCCGAGGGCAAGTTGCTGGAAGAAATCGCAACGCCGGATGCCGAAGGTAAAGAATTGCTGATCAAAGCCGCCGAACGATTTGGTCTGTCGGCCCGCGCCTTTCACCGCATTCTGCGGGTCGCGCGGACCATTGCCGATCTGGAAGGCACCGCCGATATCCGGCGACCCCATGTGGCCGAGGCCCTGAGTTTTCGCATCAGCGCGCGCGTTGCGGCCTAGATTTTGGCTTCGATCGCGTCCCAGATTTTCCCGGCAATGTTCACACCGTCAAACCGCTCCAGTTCCTGAATGCCGGTGGGTGAGGTCACGTTGATCTCGGTCAGGTAGTCGCCGATCACGTCGATCCCCACGAATATCTGCCCTTTTTCCTTCAGCAGCGGACCGATTGCCGCGCAAATCTCAAGGTCACGGTCCGACAGGCCGGTTTTCTCGGGCCGTCCGCCAACATGCATGTTTGATCGGGTTTCGCCTTTGGCCGGGACGCGGTTGATTGCGCCGACCGGCTCACCATCAACCAGAATCACGCGTTTGTCGCCATTGCTGACATCGGGCAGGAATTTCTGAACAATCAGCGGTTCGCGCGAGAAACCGGTGAAGAGCTCGTGCAGCGAGGTCAGGTTGCGGTCATTGGCATCCAGACGGAACACGCCCGCGCCGCCATTGCCATAAAGCGGCTTCAGAATCACATCCTGATGCTTTTCCTTGAACGCCTTGATCGTTTGCAAATCCCGCGCGATCGTTGTCGGCGGGGTCAGATCCGGGAAATCCAGCACCAGCAGTTTTTCGGGATAGTTGCGCACCCAGAACGGATCGTTGACAACCAGAGCCTGCCCTTTCAATCGGTCCAACAGATGGGTCGACGTGATGTAATGCATATCAAACGGAGGGTCCTGACGCAGCCAGATTACGTCAAAATCGCTCAGATCAACCTCACGCTCAGCGCCCAATATTGCAGGGTCGCCCGGGACGCGCTGCACCTGCATGTCCTGCCCGCGCGCGGTAATGCGTCCTTCCTGATAGGCCAGTTGGTCGGGGCTGTAGAAAAACAACTCATGCCCGCGCGCCTGCGCTTCTTCGGCCAGCCGGAATGAGCTGTCTGCGTTGATATCCACGGCCCCGATCGGGTCCATCTGAAAAGCGATTTTCATGGCGTGTCCTTCGATTTCACGCCTGATACATGGCCCAGCGATGCGCAGGGTTCAATGGCGATCAGCCCTGACCAAAGGCGTTTTCAATGATTTGAACTGCCCCGGATGCATCCACAAGCGCCGCATCAAACCGGACATTGGTTAGCTGCCCGCGCGGCTCGCCCTCAAGAAATTGCGCGGCAGAGGCGCAAATGCGCTCGATCTGACGCAGGCTGATCCGGGCGGCGGCACTGTCGAAACTCTTGCTCTTTTTGACCTCGACAAAGACCACGCCATCGCCGTTTCGGGCAATCAGATCGATCTCACCCCCTGCCCCGCGCCAGCGGCGGCCAGCGATGGCATAGCCGCGCCTTTCATAGTCGGCGGCCACCGTCTGTTCGGCTGCCTGTCCCGCGTGATAGGACACCGAGCCACGGATCGAGGGTTTGGCCATGTCATCCTTTTCCCAGTTTCAGCGCCTGTTGATAGATCGGACGCCTTGGCAGGTCGTACATCTTGGACACCAGATCAGCAGCATCCCGGACCGAATGGGTTTCGAGCGCCTTCACCAAAGCTTCTTCTATGTCCGAATCCTTAACCACCGGTGAATGTCCGCGTTCCACCAGCAGAACGATTTCGCCTTTCACCGTTCGCTCGGCCAGTTCCCCGGCCAACTCGCCCAGCGTTCCGCGCCGGACTTCCTCGAATTTCTTGGTCAACTCGCGGCACATCGCCGCCTGTCGGTCCTGCCCCAGAACCTCTGACAAATCCAACAGACACGCGGCGACGCGTTTGGGCGATTCGTAAAAGACCAGCGTACCCGGAATGTCGCGCAACGCCTCGATCCGCGTCCTTCTGGCCCCTGCAGCATTGGGCAGAAACCCGGCGAAAAAGAACGCATCTGTCGGCAACCCGGCCAACGTCAACGCCATCAAAGCCGCCGATGGTCCCGGCGCACATGTCACCAGATGACCCTGTTCTGCCGCTTGTCGCCCAAGATCGTAACCGGGGTCGGCGATCAGCGGCATCCCGGCCTCAGAGGCATAAGCAACCGACATACCCTGCGCCAGCGCATCCAGAATCTTGCCGCGCGCTCCGGCTCCGCTGTGATCGTGATAGGCCTGAATGCGACGACCCTCCAGCGGAATGCCGTGAATCTCCATCAACCTGCGCAGGCTGCGTGTGTCTTCGGCCGCGATCATGTCGGCGGACGCCAGAACATCCAGAGCCCTCAGCGTGATATCGCGCGCGGTTCCGATTGGAGTGGCAACAAAATACAAGCCTGCGGCCAATCTGATCTTTTGGAAATTCAAAGCTGGACCCTCACAGCGTGACGTTTATTATCGCAGACCGATAGAATAGCAGCATTCAAAGCCGCCGGATCAGGGAGTTTTCATTTAGATGTTCAGCGTTTGCAAGCCCGCCCGCAAACTGACCAGGTTTGTTTTTGCCCTGACCGCCGCCGCCTTTGTGGCCGCGTGCGAGCCGGGTGCGAATACCGGTGGTCCGTCGATCAACACCTCGGAGCCAGTTCCCGTCGCGCTTCTGGTGCCGCTCGGATCCGGCCAATCGGGCGATGCTGCACTGGCGCAAAGCCTTGAGAATGCGGCCAGGCTGGCGATGAATGATCTACCGAATGTCAATATCGACCTGAGGGTCTATGATACGGCAGGCAACGCAGGTACGGCCTCGTCAGCGGCGCAGCAGGCGGTCTCGGACGGGGCCAAGATCATTCTGGGCCCCGTTTATGCGCAAGCGGCAAATGCGGCAGGTCTGGCAGTGCTGAACAACAAGGTCAACGTCCTGTCATTTTCGAACAACACCACCATCGCGGGCGGCAACGTCTATGTGCTGGGTCCGACCTTTGACAACACCGCGAACCGGCTTGTCAGTTACGCAGGCCAGCAAGGCAAAACCGGCATTGTGATCGTGCACAGCAACGATGCTTCCGGCCAATTGGGTCAATCGGCTATCGCAGGCGCGCTGAGCAACAGCCGCGTCAACAATGCGGGATCTGTCGGGTTCGAGCGTTCGCAACAGGGCGTGATCAATTCGATCCCCACGATCAAATCGGCAATGGACTCCTCTGGCGCGGATTCGGTCTTTCTGACGGCAACCACCGCTGGCGCTTTGCCGCTGTTCAGTCAGCTTCTGCCCGAGGCAGGGGTATCGCCGTCCACCACGCAGTTTATCGGCCTGACTCGGTGGGACATCCCGCCTCAAACTCTGGAGCTGCCGGGCGTTCAGGGCGGATGGTTCGCGTTGCCCGACCCGGCCAAGGCCGCAGCCTACCGTCAGCGCTACAACGCAACCTATGGCGAGGCACCACATCCGATCAGCGGGCTGGCCTATGATGGCATCGCCGCCATTGGCGCTCTTGTGAGCCAGGGCAAATCGGACGCCCTGACCGGGGCGGCCCTGACCCAAAACGCCGGATTTCAGGGTGTCGGAGGTATCTTCCGCCTGCGTCCCAACGGAACAAACGAACGCGGTCTGGCCGTTGCCACGATCCAGAACAAACAGGTGGTTGTGATTGACCCTGCCCCACAAAGCTTCTCTGGTGCCGGATTCTGATCGGTCCGGGCAAACCGAGGCGTCAGAGGACGCTCTGATTTGCCCGGCTCATGAAATCTTCGACAGCACCGGGGTGAATACCCGGCTTTCGAACGCCTTCGATGACTGCAAAGACAATTCCGAGATGCGCGCGGCAACCGTGCGCATTCTGCGCGATGCGCAAAAACTTGGTCGCAAGGCGATCGCGGATGCCTTTGCCGACCGCCCTTTTGACGCGCGCCCGCTCACGCGGTCCTATACCTATCTGACGGATCAGCTGGTCTGCACCGCCTTGCAGGTCGCAAGCGAGCGGCTGCATCCACTGGCCAACCCGACACAGGGCGAAAGGATCGCTGTCCTGGCCGTCGGCGGCTATGGGCGCGGTGAAATGGCGCCCTCCTCGGATGTCGATCTGCTGTTTTTGACGCCCTACAAAATCACCGCATGGGCCGAAAGCGTGATCGAATCCATGTTGTACATCCTGTGGGATCTGCGGCTGAAGGTCGGTCATGCCTCGCGCACGACGCGAGATTGCCTGCGACTTGGGGCCGAAGATTTCACCATCCGCACCGCCATGCTGGAACAACGCTATCTGGCCGGGGACAAACCGCTTGCGGATGAGCTAGAGAAGCGACTTAAGACCGACTTGTTCAAAGGCAGCGAGCAGGAGTTCATCGAAGCCAAGCTGCAGGAACGCGATGCGCGCCACCTCAAGCAGGGTGAGCGTTATATGGTGGAACCCAATGTCAAAGAGGGCAAAGGCGGGTTGCGCGATCTTCAATCGCTTTACTGGATCGCAAAATACATCTACGGCGTTCAGGATGTTGCTGAACTGGTGCCGCTGGGCCTGTTCACGCCCGAGGAATTCGGGAAATTCGTTGAAGCCGAGGATTTCCTGTGGGCCGTCCGCTCTCATCTGCATCTGGTCACCGGGCGAGCAACCGAGCAGCTGACCTTTGATCTGCAGGTCGAGGTCGCTGACCGCATGGGCTATCAGGACCGAGCCGGACGGCGCGCGGTCGAGGTCTTCATGCAGCGCTATTTCCGCGAGGCTACGCGGGTGGGTGAATTGACCCGCATCTTTCTGACCAAGCTGGAAGCGACCCATATCAAAAGCGCGCCCTTGTTGGAGCGTATCTTTCGCAGGCGTCCAAAGGTCAAACCCGGCTACAAGGTCGTGCATGGGCGTCTGAATGTCAGCGATCCGGGGAAATTCCTGTCCGACAAGCTGAACCTGCTGCGTCTGTTCGAAGAGGGTCTGCGCACGGGGATGCTGATCCATCCGGATGCAATGCGGCTGGCGACAGCCAATCTGGACCTGATCGACGATGACATGCGCAACGACAAAGAGGCTCAGCGCATCTTTCTGGACCTGATGCTGAAACATGGCAATCCCGAACGCGCCTTGCGCCGGATGAATGAACTGGGCGTTCTGTCGGCCTTCCTGCCCGAGTTCGAGCACATCGTCGCCATGATGCAGTTCAATATGTATCACAGCTATACAGTGGACGAGCATACCATCCAGTGCATCGTCAATTTGGCCCAGATCGAACGGGGTGAGCTTGTTGAGTCTTTGCCGCTTGCGTCTTCCATTCTCAAGCGTGGCGTCAATCGCAAGGTTCTTTATGTCGCTTTGTTGCTGCATGACATTGCCAAGGGCCGACCCGAGGATCATTCGATTTTGGGCGCGCAGATCGCGCGCAAGGTTGCGCCTCGGCTGGGGCTGAACAAGTCGGATTCAGAAACCGTTGAATGGCTGGTGCGTTATCATCTGCTGATGTCGGATATGGCGCAGAAACGCGACATATCTGACCCGCGCACCGTCCGCGATTTCGCCAAGGCGGTTGAAACGGTCAAGCGGCTGGACCTGCTGACGGTTCTCACCGTCTGCGACATCCGTGGCGTTGGGCCCAACACCTGGAACAATTGGAAGGCCACGCTGCTGCGTGCGCTTCACGCGGAAACAAAGCGTGCGTTGGAAACCGGGATGGAAGACCTCAACCGTGCCAATCGCGGTGCTGGGGCCAAGAAGGCACTGCGGGCGGCATTGCAGGATTGGTCTAAGAGCGACCTAAAGACCGAAACGGGGCGGCATTACGAGCCCTATTGGCAAGGCCTGAACGTCGCGACCCATGTCGAGTTCGCCGAAATGCTGCGCGATCTGGAGCACAGCGGCGATCCGGGCGGTGTGGAAATCCGTCTGCATCCCGACGAAGACCGCGACGCGACACGCGCCTGTTTTGCCATGACGGACCATCCCGGCATCTTTGCCCGGATCGCGGGGGCGCTGGCGTTGGTGGGGGCCAACGTGGTGGATGCGCGCAGCTATACCACCAAGGACGGATACGTAACCGATGCATTCTGGATTCAGGACGCCGAAGGACACCCGTTTGAATCCAGCCGCCTGCCGCGTTTGAACCAGATGATCCACAAGACGCTGAAGGGCGAAGTCGTCACAGGCGACGCCCTGAAATCGCGGGACAAGATCAAGAAACGCGAACGCGCCTTTAACGTTCCGACCCATATCACCTTCGACAATGACGGGTCCGAAATCTACACGATCATCGAGGTCGATACCCGCGATCGGCCCGGTCTGCTGTATGATCTGACGCGCACACTGGCCGGGGCGAATGTCTATATCGCCAACGCCGTGATTGCGACCTATGGCGAGCAGGTGGTGGATACCTTCTACGTCAAGGACATGTTTGGGCTGAAATACCACTCGGACAGCAAAAAGCGCGGACTAGAAGCCAAACTGCGCAAAGCCATAACCGAGGGTGCGGAGCGCGCGGCCTCATGAAGCAGATACGGCTGTTTTCCGGCTTTTTCACTGTCGGGTTCTGGACATTGGCAAGCCGTATTCTTGGGTTCCTGCGGGAGATCCTGCTGGCCGCCTTTATCGGGCCCGGCCCGGTGATGGATGCCTTTGTCGCCGCCTTCCGCCTGCCCAACATGTTCCGCCGGTTCTTTGCCGAAGGAGCGTTTAATGCGGCCTTTGTGCCGATGTTCTCAAAACGACTTGAGGCGGATGAGAACGCGCAAGGCTTTGCGCAGGACGCGTTCAACCTGTTGGCCGTGGCGGTTCTGGCCTTGGTCGGGCTGGCGATGGTCTTCATGCCCGGTCTGGTCTGGCTGACGGCCGAGGGGTTTTACGGGGACGAAAGGTTTGATCTGGCGGTTGACTACAGCTATGTCGTCTTTCCCTACATCTTGTTCATGTCGCTGGCCGCCCTGTTTTCAGGCGTATTGAACGCCACCGGCCGTTTTGCTGCCGCAGCTGCCGCGCCGGTTCTGCTGAACATCTTCGCCTGCGCGGCGCTGATCCTTGGGGCCATGTCAGGGGGAGAAGTGATCCGCTGGCTGATCGCGGTCATTCCACTTGCTGGCATCGCGCAACTGGCCCTTGTCTGGGTCGCATCGGAACGCGCCGGTATCCGCATTCGCCCCGGCAGACCCCGCCTGAGCCCCGAGATGCGCAACATGGTCCGTGTCGCCGTACCGGCAGCTTTGGCCATGGGCGTGACACAGGTCAATCTTGTCGTCGGGCAACTTGTTGCGTCCAAAACCGAGAAAGCCGTGAGCTGGCTGTTTGCCGCGGACCGGCTGTATCAATTACCGCTTGGTGTTGTCGGCATCGCCGTTGGTATCGTGCTGTTGCCCGACCTGTCCCGCCGGTTACGCGCCGACGACAAGGACGGTGCGCGGAATGCGTTTTCGCGGGCGGGTGAGTTCACTTTGCTGCTGACCATCCCCTCGACCGTGGCTTTTATCGTGATCCCCTACCCGCTTGTGTCAGTCCTGTTTCAACGGGGACAGTTCAGCGCGGAAGACACCACCGCAACCGCCTTGGCGGTCACGATCTATGGTCTTGGACTGCCCGCCTTCATGTTGCAAAAACTGCTGCAGCCGTTGTTCTTTGCCCGGGAAAATACCCGCTCACCGTTCCATTATGCGGTGGTCGCGATGATCGTGAACGCCGCTCTTGCCTTCGGTTTGTTCCCGATTGTCGGATGGATCGCACCCGCGATTGCCGCCTCGGTCGCGGGGTGGGCCATGGTGGGCCTTCTGGCGTTGGGGGCACGGCACATGGGGGATGAGGCCCGTTTCGATGCGCGCCTGAAACGCCGGGCATGGCGGATCGTGGCGGCGTCCCTTGGGATGGGTGTCGTCCTGTTTGCGGCCATCCATCTGCTTGGCTGGGCCTTTGATCTGGCGGGCTGGCGCTATCTGGCTTTGCTGCTGCTGATCACAACCGCCGGTGGCTCGTACTTTTTCCTCGGGCATTTGCTGGGCGCGTTCGATGTGTCCGAATTCCGCAAGGCCCTGCGACGCGGATAGTACGGCTTAGTCCCGGCGTATGCGCCCAACTATGCGCGCCCAGGCGCCGGGGGCCAACAGGAATGACAGGCCAAAGCCGGTGGCAAACCCGCCCAAATCAGCAACCCAGTCCTTGGTGCCGCCAAACAACAATCCGAACAATAGCTGGATACCCATCAACACCGCGATCAGGCTGAACGCCCGCGATTGGTTCTCTCCGACAAGCGAGAGCTTGCGCCATAGCAGCCAGGTGAAGGCTCCGATCAGACCGTAAACCGGCGGGAAGCCCCCGATCAGCGGGTATTCCGGGTTCAGCAATACCGCATAGGCCAAGGCCCCGCCGACGCCGGACAAAACGAAGATGATCAGCATCGGGAAACCGCCAAAGACCTCTCCGACCATTTTGCCCATTGCCAGCACAAAGACGCAGACAAACAGCGCCTGTGTGAAACTGCCAGACACAAACGGATAGGTGACGAAACGCATGAGATGTTCCATCGGCCATTGCCCATTCTGAACCATCCAGTCGAAGATATCCGGAGAGAACGAATATTGCTGGATCGCATCCAACCGCCATCCAACGGCAGACGGCCCCCCGACCAAACCGCGTGTGCCAAGGGTGAATGCCAGTTCAATTCCCATGATGAACAGGACAAGGGCCACCACGACGGGCGGCAATGGGTTCACGGGGGGTGTATAATTCTCGCTGCTCATTGGGCGGCCTTTCACGGCTGTTGACGTCCCTTGACCTCATGGGTAAGCGACGGGGGCTATTTTTTCCAGACGGGAGTTCCCTTCGATGACCGAATCCAAATTCACGCCGCGCGTGTTTTCCGGCATCCAGCCTTCGGGCGGGTTGACATTGGGGAACTATCTGGGCGCGATGAAGCGGTTTGTGGATATGCAAGGCCCCGAGTTTGAAACCATCTATTGCATGGTCGATCTGCACGCGATCACAGTCTGGCAGGACCCTGCCGACCTAACCCACAACACGCGCGAACTGTGTGCGGGCTACATCGCGGCCGGCATCGACCCGGAGCAATCTATCCTGTTCAACCAAAGCCAGGTTCCGGAACATGCCCAACTGGCATGGATCTTCAACTGTGTCGCGCGGATGGGCTGGATGCAGCGGATGACTCAGTGGAAAGACAAGGCGGGCAAGAACCAGCAGAACGCTTCGCTGGGCCTGTTTGCCTATCCGGCGCTGATGGCGGCGGACATTCTTGTCTATCACGCGACCCATGTGCCGGTGGGTGAAGACCAGAAACAGCACTTGGAACTGACCCGCGATATCGCGATCAAGTTCAACCACGACTATGGTGTCGAATTCTTCCCCGTCACCGAACCCGTGATTGAAGGCGAAGCAACCCGCGTCATGAGCCTGCGGGACGGGTCGAAAAAGATGTCCAAATCCGACCCATCTGACATGAGCCGGATCAACATGACTGACGATGCCGACACCATCGCCAAGAAGATCCGCAAAGCCAAGACTGATCCGGATGCGCTGCCATCGGAGACCAAGGGCCTGGACGAGCGTCCCGAGGCGCGCAATCTGGTGAACATCTATGCCGCGCTGAACGACCAGACCTCGGAACAGGTTCTGGCTGAAGTTGGCGGCAAACAGTTCGGAGAGTTCAAGCCCATGCTGGCCGAACTGGCGGTTACAAAGCTGTCGCCGATCTCGTCCGAAATGGCCCGACTGATGGGCGAGCAGGCCGAGATTGACCGGATTCTGGCGAAAGGTGCTGAAAAAGCCCGCGCGATTGCCGCGCCCATCCTGCAGCAGACCTATGATGTCGTCGGGATGGTTGGCGCGAAAAGCAGCTGATTACGCTGGACCTTCGCGAAGCGCCCTCCTAGGTATTGCCTAAGCTTGGGAGGGCACGATGGCAGTAGGCAAGAATATCCGCACCTATTTCGAAGGCCAGTGGCACGACGGGGACGCGCCAATCATGCGGGCAGCCGATCATGGTGCCTGGCTGGGCTCGTCGGTCTTTGACGGCGCGCGTTATTTCGAAGGCATGGCCCCCGATCTGGACGCGCATTGCGCGCGGGCCAACCGCTCGGCCGAAGCGTTGATGCTGACGCCCACAATCACACCCGAGCAGATGGTCGAGATCGTGCGCGAAGGGCTCAGCACCTACGCGCCGGATGCTGCGGTCTATATCCGCCCGATGTATTGGGGTCTTGACGGGGACCACACCGCGATCGTGCCGCAAGAGAACAGCACCGGGTTTGCAGTGTGTCTGGAAGAGATCCCGATGGCAACCGAAAGTGCCTCGGCCACATTGACCACCACGCGCTTTCGCCGCCCGGTTCTGGAATCGGCGGTCGTCAACGCCAAGGCCGGATGCCTCTACCCCAACAACGCGCGGATGCTGCAAGAGGCGCGGTCAAAGGGCTTTTCAAACGCGCTGGTCGCCGACGCAATGGGACATGTGGCCGAAACGGCAACTGCCAACATCTTTATGGTTCGGGATGGCGAGGTGTTCACCCCAATTCCCAATGGCACGTTTCTGGCCGGGATCACACGGGCAAGACATATAGGGAACCTGCGCGCAGATGGCGTCACCGTGCATGAAACCGTCTTAAGCTTTGACGATTTTCACAATGCAGACGAGGTGTTCATGACCGGGAACATGAGCAAGGTCACTCCGATAACCGCTTTGGATGACACCCAATATCAGGTTGGCCCGATTGCCCGACGCGCACGGGAAATGTATTGGGACTGGGCAGCCAGCAATCGCTGATCCGGCTCTGCCATCGCGGTTGCCACAGTGCCATGGGTCAGGCATGATCCCTGAAAATGAATGAGGAACATCATGCGCAAATTCCTGGTCGTTCTGGATGACAGCCGCGAATGTCTGAACGCGATGCGCTTTGCCGCGATGCGTGCTGCCCACACCGGTGGTGGCGTCACGATCCTGTCGGTGATCCCGCCGGACGAGTTCAACCACTGGATCGGCGTTGCCGAGGTGATGCGCGAAGAGGCACGTGAACGCATCCATGCGCATTACGAGGTGTTTGCCAAATGGATGCGCGACAAGCAGAATGTCGACCCCGATCTGGCCATTCGCGAAGGTGATCCTGTGCCGCAGATCATCGAACACGTCCAGTCCGACCCGGAAATCGGCGTTCTGGTTCTGGGCGCTGGCACAGACAAGAAAGGCCCCGGACCGTTGGTGACACAGCTGACCAAGAACTCGGGCAGCCTGCCGATCCCGATCACTATCGTTCCCGGTGATCTGAGCAAGGAAAAGCTGGAAGAAATCACCTGAGGGCGCACTCATGCCCACGCACATCCAGTTCTGGTTCGATTTTGCCTCGACCTATTCGTATCTCAGCGCCATGCGTATCGAGCAGTTGGCGTCTTCCAAAGGCGTTCAGGTGTCGTGGCAACCCTTCCTGCTGGGGCCGATATTTTCGGAACAGGGTTGGAACAATTCTCCGTTCAATATCTATCCGGCAAAAGGCCGATATATGTGGCGTGATATGGAACGGCTTTGCGCTGAACGCGGGTTGCCTTTGACGCGTCCTCAAACATTTCCGGCCAATAGTTTAACGGCCGCGCGGCTTGCATTGGCGATACGCGCGCCCGAACAGCGCACCGCCTTTGGGCGCGCTGTCTTTTCCGCGCAATTCGGGGCGGGACGGGACATTTCCGACAGTTCGGTTCTGATCGAATGTCTGGCTGACGCGGGTTTGTCGCCTAAGCTGACAGAGCGAACCGTCGATGCCGACATCAAGGCGGCTCTGTTTGATCAGGTCGCGCAGGCGAAATCCCTAGGCATCTTTGGCGCGCCCAGTTTTGTCGTCGGTGAAGAGATGTTTTGGGGCGATGATCGCCTTGATGCGGCAATTTCCTTAGCATCTGCGATTTAGAACTGTTCCAAATCTTGACTTCGCACTCCGTGGCGCGCATATCAGATGCACCCAAAACGGAGCTGCGCCATGTTCATCCAGACCGAATCCACACCAAACCCGGCCACATTGAAATTTTTGCCCGGCCAAACGGTTCTGGACGCGGGCACCGCAGATTTTCCGTCCGCCGAGGCTGCTGAGAAATCGCCTCTGGCAACCCGGATATTCTCGGTCAACGGTGTCACTGGCGTTTTCTTTGGAAACGATTTTGTCACCGTCACCAAATCGGATGATGTTCAGTGGGATCACATCAAGCCTGCGATCCTAGGCGCTGTGATGGAGCACTACCAATCCGGTCAGCCCGTCATGGGCGCGGGCGTGGATGCGGCGGCAGGTCATGCCGAACATACCGGCGAAGACGCCGAAATCGTTCATCAGATCAAAGACCTTCTGGACAGCCGCGTTCGGCCTGCGGTGGCGCAGGATGGCGGCGACATCACCTTTCACGGGTTTGATCGTGGCATCGTCTATCTGCACATGCAGGGTGCCTGCGCCGGATGTCCATCCTCGACGATCACGCTGAAGATGGGAATCGAAAACCTGCTGCGCCACTACATCCCCGAAGTGATCGAGGTGCGCCCGGTTGCCGTCTGACCCGACGATACTGGCATTTGATACATCGGCCGCGCATTGCGCGGCCGCTTTGTTGCGCGGCACCGATATCGTCGCCTCATGCGCCGAAACCATGAAGCGTGGACAAGCCGAACGCCTGATGCCCTTGCTCGAAGAGGTTCTGGCCGAGGCGGGTTGCGTCTGGCGGGATCTGGACGCGATCGGTGTGGGTGTTGGTCCGGGCAACTTCACAGGCATCCGAATCTCGGTCTCGGCGGCGCGTGGTCTGGCGCTGGGTCTTGGGGTCAACGCCGTCGGAGTGACGGGTTTTGATGCGCTTGCTGTCCTTGCGCAGCCCACGCAGATTCCCGCCATTCCCGGTCCGCGCGATCAGGTTTATGTTCAGACCAAAGAACATGGGGCGCAGCTGATCGACCGGTCCAAGGCCGAAGAGCTCGGGCCGTTGTTCTTCTGCGAAGACCCTGCACGGCAGGCGCAAGCCATCGCCCACATCGCGGCGAATCGCTGGGAAAATGCAACGGTTCCTCCTGTCCCATTTTATCTACGTCCCGCTGATGCAGCCCCATCCAGTGACGTGCCTCCGGTGCTGCTGGACGGATGACACCGCAAGAAATGGCTTCAACCCACGCTGCAGCTTTTAGCAAATCGCGGCCATGGACAGAGGATGAATTTGCCGATCTGCTGACCAATCGGTTCACCCATATCGTTGGAAATGCTGACTCTTTTGCCATATATCAGGTTATTGCCGATGCAGCAGAATTGTTGACGATCGCCACGCACCCATCCCGCCAAAGGCAGGGTCTGGGATTGAAAACCATGGAAGCCTGGCAGGCAGAAGCCCATCGCGCCGGGGCCACGCACGCGATTCTGGATGTCGCGGCGGACAATGAACCCGCGATCTTGCTGTATCAGCGCTGCGGCTACGTCCAATGCGGGTCGCGCCGCGCCTACTACCTGCGTGAAAACGCGCCAAATGTAGATGCATTCGTGATGAAACGGGCGTTGCCCTAAGGTCAGGCACTTTTTTGAACCATATGGTCAAAAACCTATTGACCCCCGGTGTTGCAAACACTCTTAATTCCCGCCATCACAACGGTTATGCTCGCTCTGAGTGGGTAAACGGGGCTATCTTGGCCCTGGACCGACAAAAACCAACGGGAGTAACAAATGACCCTGATGAAATCCTTGATGGGCGCGGCCGCTGCGGTTGCACTGACAGCTGGCGCGGCACTGGCCGAACCGGCACTGATCTTTGACCTGGGCGGCAAGTTCGACAAGTCGTTCAACGAGGCCGCGCATAACGGAGCGCAGCGTTGGGCTGACCAGACCGGCAAAACCTATCGCGAGATCGAGCTTCAGTCCGAAGCCCAGCGCGAACAGGCACTGCGTCGCTTTGCCGAGGCGGGTGCAAACCCGATCATCACCATGGGCTTTGGCATGGCAGATCCGCTGGCAGCGGTTGCCGCTGACTACCCAGACACCAAGTTCGTCGCCGTGGACGTCAACTGGCTGGACGCACCGAATATCCGTCAGATCGGCTTTGCCGAGCACGAAGGATCATATCTGGTTGGCATGATGGCGGCGATGGCATCGAAGTCTGGCACAGTCGGATTTATCGGCGGCATGGATATCCCGCTGATCCGTCACTTTGGCTGCGGTTACGCGCAGGGCGCCAAATCCGTTAACCCGGACATCAATATCGTTGCCAATATGACAGGCACCACCCCGGCGGCCTGGAACGACCCGGTGAAGGGTTCGGAACTGACCAAAGCCCAGATCAGCCAGGGGGCTGATGTGATTTACGCTGCCGCTGGCGGCACAGGTGTTGGTGTTCTGCAAACCGCAGCCGACGAAGGCATCCTGTCGATCGGCGTGGACAGCAACCAGAACCACCTGCACCCCGGCAAAGTCCTGACCTCGATGCTCAAGCGCGTTGATGTCGCTGTCTATGACGCAATGAAAGCGGGTGAAGACGTTGAGACCGGTGTGTTCACCATGGGTCTGGCGCAGGAAGGCGTCGGCGTTGCCATGGATGAAAACAACGCTGAACTGGTCAGCGATGAGATGAGCTCGGCCGTGGAAAGTGCGCGTCGCGACATCATCGACGGCAACGTCACCGTCGTCAGCTATTACGAGAACGACAGCTGCCCGGCGCTGCAGTTCTGATATCGCGCAGGGCGGTGAACAGCCACCGCCCTGCATTTTTCTTTGGTGCATCTGATGATTGCAGATGCACACTCCCCTTCGGCAACCCAAGGACAAGACATGACCGTCCCCGCCATTGAGCTCAAAGGGATTTCCAAAGCCTTTGGGCCGGTTCAGGCCAACAAGGACATTTCCATCAGCGTCGCCCCCGGTACGATCCACGGGATCATCGGTGAAAACGGCGCAGGTAAATCCACGCTGATGAGCATTCTCTACGGCTTCTACAAGGCCGACAAAGGCGAGATCTGGATCAACGGATCAAAGACCGACATCCCGGACAGCCAGGCGGCCATCGCCTCGGGCATCGGAATGGTGTTCCAGCACTTTAAACTGGTCGAAAACTTCACCGTTCTGGAAAACATCGTTCTGGGTGCTGAAGATGGCGGATTGCTTGCTCCATCGCTCGCCAAAGCTCGCAAAGAGCTGAAAGAGCTTGAAGAAGAATACGAGCTGTTCGTCGATCCCGACAAGCGTATCGACGAGATCGGCGTTGGGATGCAGCAGCGGGTCGAGATCCTCAAAGCCTTGTATCGCAAGGCCGAAATTCTGATTCTGGACGAGCCGACGGGCGTTCTGACCCCAACCGAGGCCGACCAGCTGTTCCGCATCCTCGACCGCCTGCGCAGCGAGGGCAAGACCATCATCGTCATCACGCACAAGCTGCGCGAGATCATGGAAAACACCGACACGGTTTCGGTGATGCGACGCGGTGAGATGACCGCGACGGTCAAGACATCTGAAACCAGCCCCGAGGAACTGGCCGAGTTGATGGTTGGCCGCAAGGTTCTGCTTCAGGTCGACAAGGTGCCCGCACAACCCGGTAAACCCGTGCTTGAAATCGAGAAGCTGCAGGTCTTTGATTCCGCCGGGGTTGAACGGGTCAAAGGCATTGATCTGACTGTGCGCGCAGGTGAAATCGTTGGCATCGCCGGTGTCGCAGGCAATGGTCAGTCGGAACTGCTTGAGGTTCTGGGCGGAATGCGACCCAGTCAGGGTTCGATCAGGTTGAACGGCGAGGCGCTTGCGCTAAGCGGTGCAGGCTCTGACGGGCAGGCGCGGCGCGCGCAGCATATCGCCCACGTGCCAGAGGACCGCCAGCGCGAGGGCCTGATCATGGAGTTCCACGCCTGGGAAAACGTCGCCTTCGGCTATCACCGCGACCCGGCCTATAAGCGTGGCATCTTCATGGACAACGCCGCACTGCGGGCTGACACCGAAGCCAAGATCGAGAAGTTCGATGTACGCCCGCCCAATGGCTGGTTGACCGCCAAAAGCTTTTCGGGCGGCAATCAGCAGAAGATTGTTGTGGCACGCGAAATCGAACGCAACCCGGACCTGCTGTTAGTGGGCCAACCCACGCGCGGCGTAGATATCGGTGCAATCGAGTTCATTCACAAGCAGATCGTCGCGCTACGCGATCAGGGTAAGGCGATCCTGCTGGTTTCGGTCGAGTTAGAGGAGATCTTCTCGCTCTCGGATCGGATCGCGGTGATGTTTGACGGACATATCATGGGCGAACGCCTGCCCCATGAAACAGATGAGAAAGAGCTGGGCCTGTTGATGGCCGGTGTTGCAGGAGAGGCCGCGTAACATGGAAAAGATGCCCAAATGGGCCGACGTGGTTCTGATCCCTCTGATCAGCCTTCTGTTGGCCGCAATCCTTTCAGCGCTGGTGATCCTTGCCATTGGTGAAAACCCTGTCGAGGCGGTGAACCTGATGGTCACTGGCGCGCTGGGATCGACCTATGGCTGGGGCTACACGCTGTATTACGCCACCAATTTCATGTTCACGGGTCTTGCCGTGGCCGTCGCCTTTCATGCACGCTTGTTCAATATCGGCGGCGAAGGGCAGGCGATGCTCGGCGGGTTGGGCGTCGCCCTGGTCTGTCTGTATATCCCGTGGCCGCATTGGAGCATTGCCTTGCTGGCAGCCTGTGCCGCCTCGGCGCTGTTTGGCGCCGCATGGGCGGCGATCCCGGCTTATCTTCAGGCCAAACGCGGCAGTCATATCGTGATCACCACGATCATGTTCAACTTTATTGCCGCAGCATTGCTGAACTACATGCTGGTCAATGTGATGCGTCCAGCCGGGTCGCAAGACCCATCCACGGCGCGGTTCCCCGAGGCCGTTCATCTGCCGACCTTCCAGTCGATGTTTTCGACAGCTGAAAATGTGATGTTCCGCGGTGCCCCCGCAAACATCTCGTTCTTTGTGGCGATCCTCGCCTGTATCGTTGTCTGGGCTCTGATCTGGCGCACGCGCCTGGGTTATGAAATCCGCGCCTATGGCTTCTCGGAAACCGGTGCGGTCTATGCGGGCATCTCTCCGGTGCGCATCACGATTATCGCGATGCTGATCTCGGGTGCGCTGGCCGGAATGATGGCAATCAACAACGTCATGGGCGAGGCCGAGCGTCTGGTCCTGAACTCAACCGAAGGCGCTGGATTTATCGGGATCGCGGTGGCGCTGATGGGGCGGTCGCACCCATTTGGTGTTTTCCTGGCAGCGCTGCTGTTTGGGTTCCTCTATCAGGGCGGCGCGGAATTGGCGCTGTGGACGTCGATCCCGCGCGAGCTGATCACCGTCATCCAGGCGTTGGTGATCCTCTTCACCGGAGCCTTGGACAACATGGTACGGATACCGCTTGAAAAGCTGTTCCTCAGCTTCCGGAAGGGGTCAGCCTGATGGATATGTTTCTGACCCTGATCCAGATTCTCGACTCGACCGTGCGTCTGGCAACGCCACTTCTGCTGGCTTGTCTGGCGGGTCTTTATTCCGAACGTGCGGGGATCTTCGACATCGGGCTTGAAGGCAAGATGCTGATGGCCGCCTTTTTCTCGGCGGCAATTGCAGCTGTTACCGGGTCCGTGTGGCTGGGCCTGCTTGCAGGCATCACCTCTTCGCTTATCCTGTCCGGACTGCATGGGGTGGCATCGATCACTTTCCGAGGCAACCAGCTGATTTCGGGCGTCGCCATCAACTTCCTTGCGTCAGGTATGACCGTTCTTGTTGCCCAAAGCTGGTTCAAACAGGGTGGGCGCACGCCGTCCCTATTCGGCGGAGGGCGCTTTGAAGCCACCGAGTTTCCGCTGGCCATCGGCCCTGACGACGCAGAACAGACAGGGCGGTCCGTGTCAGACCTGATGTCCGACGCCAATGTTCCGCATCTGATTTATTCCGAGTTGCTGTCGGGTCATTCGATCCTTGTTTATGTCGCCTTTCTGATGGTGCCTCTGACATGGTGGATTCTGTTCCGCACCCGGTTTGGTCTGCGCCTGCGCGCGGTTGGTGAAAACCCCGCTGCAGTGGACACCGCCGGTGTCTCGGTCGTCGGTTTGCGCTTTGCCGCCGTTGCGATCTGTGGCGTGTTGTGCGGCATTGCCGGAGCCTATCTGGCAACGGCCTTGCAAGCTGGCTTCGTCAAGGAAATGACGGCCGGGCGCGGTTTCATCGCTCTGGCTGCGCTGATCTTTGCAAAATGGCGACCCTGGCACGCGATGTGGGCCTGTCTGCTGTTCGGCCTGTTGCAGGCAATCGCGTTGCGGTTCCAGAACATCGATCTGGGCGGCGTCATAATCCCGGTGCAGGTGATGGACGCCCTGCCTTATATCCTGACCGTGGTCATTCTTGCCGGGTTTGTCGGCAAAGCGATCCCGCCACGCGCAGGGGGTGAACCCTATGTGAAAGAGCGGTAATAAGGCCAGTTCGGGACTGATCCTCGGTCCTGATTGCTGCAAAGCGGCATACGGAGTTGATTTTGTATGCCGCAACCGCTCTAAGGGGGTATGGACTTGCCTCGCCACAGTTCCGGCATCCGCCTGACACGCTGCTGCATGTGCTTGGTCTATCGCGTTTTACCTTGTCACGGGTCTGCCGCGCCAAACGGCACGACCCTAGCCGTTTAGAAGAAGCCATGCAGATTTACTTGCCGATTGCCGAAGTTTCAGTGAACGCCTTTTTGCTGTTTGGCCTCGGTGGCATGGTTGGCATCCTGTCCGGCATGTTTGGCGTCGGCGGCGGCTTTCTGATGACACCACTGCTATTCTTCATCGGCATCCCCCCCGCAGTGGCGGTAGCGACCGAGGCGAACCAGATCGTCGCCTCGTCCTTCTCGGGTGTACTGGCCCATTTCAGGCGGCGTACGGTCGATTTGAAGATGGGGACGGTCCTGCTGATTGGTGGCCTGACCGGTGCTGCATTGGGTGTGGTGGTCTTCAACTACCTTAAGAGTCTTGGTCAGGTCGATCTGCTGGTCAAACTTTGCTATGTGGTTTTTCTGGGTATCATCGGCAGCCTGATGTTTGTCGAAAGCATCAACGCGCTGCGTAAATCCCGGAAAGGCGCCGCGCCTGCAAAACGTCGTCAGCGCACATGGGTCCACTCGATGCCTCTCAAGATGCGGTTTCGGACCTCGGGCCTCTATATCTCAGTCATTCCGCCGCTGGTTGTCGGCGTATTCGTAGGAATTCTGTCTGCCATCATGGGTGTCGGCGGCGGGTTCATCATGGTCCCTGCGATGATTTATCTGCTGGGGATGCCGACCAAAGTGGTTGTTGGCACGTCTCTGTTCCAGATCATCTTTGTCACCGCGTTTACCACAATGCTGCACGCCACCACGAACTACACCGTGGACGTTGTCCTGGCGGTTCTTTTGCTGGTTGGCGGCGTCGTCGGGGCGCAAATCGGTACCGTGATCGGCGCGCGGATGCCCGCCGAACAGTTGCGTGTTCTGCTGGCCGCACTGGTGCTGGTCGTTTGCGGAAAGCTGGGCCTTGATCTGTTACTGCAACCATCCGAGCTGTATTCGCTGGGCGATGCGGGGGGGCACTGAGCATGGTTCGCCTGATCATCGCGCTTTGTCTGCTGTGTCTGCCCGTACAGGCCGCGCAGGAACAGGTTGTTCTGGGCCTCAGCCAGGATCGCGTGTCCATCACCGCCAATTTCGACGGATCCGAGATCCTGATCTTCGGAGCCGTCAAGCGCGAGGCACCAATCCCAGATGGCCCACCGCTTGAAGTTATCGTGTCCGTTGTCGGCCCGTCCGAGCCGGTAACGGTACGTCGCAAGGAAAAGAAGTTCGGCATTTGGGTCAATACCGACAGCATCGTTGTTGACCTGGCCCCCAGTTTTTACGCCGTTGCGACCAGTGCACCTTTCAGTCAGGTTCTGTCGCAAACCGAGGATTTGCGCCATCGCGTTTCAATTGAACGCGCCATTCGCTCGGTCGGAGCTGATATGGACGTCGAAGGCGCGCAGAAATTTGCCGCCGCCGTCATTCGCATCCGCGAGAACGAGGGGCTCTATTCGATACGCGAAAACACCGTTGCGGTGGACGAACAGACCCTGTTCCGTACTTCGATCGATATGCCCGCCGATCTGACCGAAGGCGATTATCAGGCACGTATCTTCCTGACGCGCGGTGGCAAAGTGGTATCGCAGTTCGAAACTGCAATCGACGTGCGCAAAGTCGGACTCGAACGGTTCCTCTACAACATGTCACGCCAGCAACCGATCTGGTATGGCCTGATGTCTCTGGTCATTGCAATCGCCGCAGGTTGGGGCGCATCAACTGCCTTCCGTCTGCTGCGTGAGAAATAGGGCTCAGCCCCGCCCGATATAGGGCATCGTCGTTGCCATAACGGTCATGAACTGCACGTTCGCTTCGGGCGGCAGGTTGGCCATATGCAGGACAGACCGGGCCGCGTCCTCGACCGGCATGGTCGGATCAGGCGTGCGCCCTTCAGCTTTGGCGGCATCCACCAACTCTTGCACCATGGGTGTTCGGGCGTTGCCGATATCAATCTGACCGCAGGCAATCCCAAAATCCCGGCCGTCCAGCGAAAGACTGCGGGTCAGCCCGGTGACAGCGTGTTTTGTCGCTGAATAATGCACCGAGTTCGGACGCGGCACATGCGCCGCGATCGAGCCATTGTTGATGATCCTTCCCCCTTGCGGTGACTGGTTGCGCATGGTGCGAAACGCCTCGCGCGCGCACAGGAACATGCCGTTCAGATTGACGTTTACAGACTGGTACCAGGCCTCCAGCGCAATCTCGTCAATCGTACCGCCGGGAGTAAAGATACCGGCGTTGTTGAACATAACATCCAGCCGGTCCGCCTCGTTCCGAAAAGCCCTGAAGGCGCGCGCGACCGCAATCGGGTCGGTCACGTCTGCGACCAGCGGTATCGCATTTGCACGATCTTGTGCCATCTCCTTCAACGTCTCAGCGCTGCGCGCAAGCAGTCCGACCGTCCAGCCTTCGTCAAGGAACAGCTCGGCTGTTGCACGGCCAATGCCGGAACTTGCACCGGTTACGATGATGGTCTTCATGTCTCTTCCACCTCCAGCGTCAGGGATGCGGCCGGAGCGGCGCGCAGATCGTCCACCCGCAAGGGATGCGTCGGCTTTGACAGACGGTTGCGCACGACCCAGATCAGCCTTTCCTGCGCGCGGGTGATCGCCACATAGGCCAGGCGTTTCCACAGTGGCTGCCCGGCCTCGGTCCGACCCATGCGAGCGGCGGCGTAGATATCAGGGGCGAACACCTGCACCGTGTCCCATTGCGAGCCTTGCGCCTTGTGAATAGTCACTGCCGCGCCATGCAGAAAGGTTGCACCCATGCGGGCGGCATATGGAATGAATGGTTCTTCTTCGTCAGGTTTTTCGATCTGAACAATCGAGGCCGCGCTGACCTGCGGATCTTCGGCCCCCATCACATGCAGGCGCGAAAAGCCGGGTTTGCGCCCCGGCCCCAGATAGATCACCTGCGCGCCCTTGATCAGGCCGCGCGCCTCAAGGTCCAGCCGTTTCTTGCGATGCTTCAGCGGCAGTTCGATGCCGTCGCAAATCAAAGGCTCACCTTCCAGCAACTCGGTTTCAGGCGCGCCGTGCACATTGCGGAACGCCTGAATCAGGCGAATGCGTGTGGCGTTTCGCCAGACCAGAACCGGGCTACGGGCCATCAGATCAACCTCGACCCGTTTACCCCAGACAACACGGTCGTCCTTGCGGGCGGTTTCCTCGATCAAACGCTCGAAGTCTTCAAATCCCATCGCAGGGTCGGCCAGCGCATGGGCCAGGTCCAGAATCGGATTATCGGCCGTTTGACGATGCACACGGTGCAATATCTGTTTACGCGGCTCTGGCAAACCGTCGAACACCATCGAACCGGACTGATTTACCGGAGCAAGCTGCGCCGGATCGCCGAACAGCAGAAGGGTCGGAAAAATCTCTTTCAGGTCTTCGAACTGCCGGTCATCCAACATTGAAGCTTCATCAACGAACCCAATATCCAGCGGTTCATCGCGGCGTTTCCAGCCGGTAATGAAATCCGATCCCCTGAGGCCAGCCGCCGCCAACGCGCCGGGGATGGATTTGTTATTGGCATAGAACGCAGCAGCCCGGTCTAGCGCCTCGTCCGTCAGCCCTTCGATCTCGGGTCGGTCGTCATTACCTGCCAGCCACTCGGCAATGCGCTCGTATTCGGGATCGTACACGGGCGTGTAGAGAATACGGTGGATCGTCGTGGCGGGAACGCCGCGCAGACGCAAAACGCTGGCGGCCTTGTTGGTTGGGGCAAGGATCGCGAGGCTGCGCTTGTCACGCGACTTGCGGCTTTCGAAGTCACCGGAAATCAGATTGATCCCGGCCTCGGCCAGTGCCTTGTACAGTTCGGCAAGCAGCAATGTTTTGCCTGATCCGGCCTTGCCGACAACCGCCATGACACCCGATTTGCCGTCAGAGGGCGGCCTCAGCAACGCCTCGTCATCAAGGTCCACGCCAGCGGATCGCAGCATCTCGGCAATGGCGTCAAAGGCGGCGGCCTGATCTTCGGAAAAGGTGATTTGAGGCAAGGACATGGCGCGACCCTACAGGGCCGCGCCAGCATCGGCCAGATACGGATTTTGTTTTTCCGCGCCTCACGCGGACTTTGCAAACCGGTGCTGCGCCCTGTTGCCGAACGCTGCGGTCAACCACAGCCTCGAAAGCCCGCGCGGGATACCTGCCCGCTCGGCCACGCGATTGCAATCGTCTGCTGAATAGCGCCACAACCCCACCGAAATCTGATCCCGCCCCTTGCCTTGCGATCCCAGCACAATCGGAGACGAGCCAATCAGCCGATAGATCCGGATCATCCGCGCATCAAAGACCCCGGCGATATGAGTCAGGCCAAAAGCCTCCATCATCTCACCCCCGCTGAGCATAATGGCCCCAGCGGTATGCGGGCTGGCGGTGCGCGACAGGCAAAATCGCGTAACCTCCCAGATCTGGGGGTCACAAATCGGCTTGCCGCCGTTCAGATGACCAAACACCTCGTTCACCATGACCCGGCCCGTTGTGGGCAGAACGCGCATCGAGCCACCGTGGCTACCATCGGGTTCTTCCCAGATGACATAAAGCGGGTTCAGACCGTCGTATTGATCGCGTTCTTCGCCGTTGGCATTCACCGTGACGTCCCAGCCAAGCCGGATCTTGAACTGATCGGCGCGGTCTCGAAACATCCCGTCGGCCAGCGTTGGATATTTATACAACTCATCGGCATACAGATAACGCAACATGTCTTGTTCCCCTTGTCGTCCATGTCTGGAACAAAGGGGGTACGGACACGTGGTTAATTAACGATGAGAGCGACGTACGGTCGTTAAACGACTATTAAACCTCTGCTAAGCGCGGTTGCGATGGCGTGAGTGGTGTTCTGGGCGCCCAGTTTAGCCCGTGCGCTTTCGATATAGGCGCGCAATGTATGTTCCGAGATCGACAGGGAATGCGCCACCTGCGCCCGGCTGTAGCCCAATGCCAGCAATGTCATGGCATCGATCTCTCGCGGTGAAAGCCCGCGCTGGTTTTCCGGTTGGCGCGCGCGCGCAAACTCCAGCGCCTTGCGATTCAGGTAATGCGCAATCAGGATCAGATCGCGACCATAATCCGAGATAAACGCCGACCAATAGGCATCATCGCATGTATGATTGATGGTCAGCAGCGCAAACTGGCCGCTGGGACCCCTGAGCGGGATAGAATAGCCCTGATTGCCAACCCCATGTTCGCGCGCATCCTGCAAAAAAGCGCGGGCGGATTTTGCCGACCAGTCCAACTGTTTCCAATCGACCGGGTGAAAGCGCTGAAAACAGCCCAGAATAACCGGGTCGATCCGGTGGTAATTGCGGTCCTGGTATCTTTCGGCCCAGGCATCGGGGTAGGTGGTGAACCCATACTGGTCCCCGGCCCCGTCCACCCAATGGTAAATGATGTGGTCCAGGCCCAATTCATCGCGTACCCGGACAGCGACGCTTGTCAATTCTTCAAGCGTGCTGGTGTTTTCCAAATCTTCGGGGATCTGGCTCAAATCGAGTTTCGTTCCCATTCGCGGGCGTCCGTACCTTATCCTGCATGGACGCAATCTCGGCCGCGGCGATCAGTTTGGTATCATCCAACTGCTCGGCCAGCGCGCTTAGCCCGTTCGCCACCGCAAAGGCGTTGAGGTCCGACAAAACGTCCAGTATCCACTCATTTTTCGCCATTGAGGGTGTCCCCGAAATAGTTAACGAAGGGTTAACACAACCATAGCACGAGCGCGATATATTGGCCTACTCACTGCTTTCTACCCCCCAAAAATGGTGGGTCCTGAAAAATTAGATTGTTGAAAACAAAAAAGAACCCGCAAGACACCGTCGCGCCTTGCGGGTTGGACCTTAGTCGTTGGTCGTTTCACTCGCGCGCGGCCAGTACTTCTTCCAATGTGCGCATCCCCGTGCGGGGCGCCTGAACCAGGACCGACATGTTGCCTGGTTTATGCTCATTCCGCATCATCTTCATATGCGCCTCGGGCAAATCTGCCCAAGAGAACACTTCGGACATGCAAGGATCCAGACGCTTTTCAACCATCAGCTGGTTTGCGGCAGAAGCCTGTTTCAAATGCGCAAAATGCGACCCTTGCAGGCGTTTCTGGTGCATCCACATATAGCGCACATCAAAAGTCAGGTTATACCCGCTTGTCCCGGCGCAAATCACAACCATTCCGCCTCTTTTCACCACGAAGGTCGAAACCGGAAAGGTACTTTCACCGGGGTGTTCAAACACCAGATCGACATTTACGCCTTTGCCGGTGATGTCCCATATCGCCTTGCCGAACTTGCGAGCCTCTTTGAACCAGTTGGCATATTCCGGCGTGTTGACGGTGGGCAACTGACCCCAGCAGTTAAAATCCTTGCGGTTGATGACGCCTTTGGCACCTAGATCCATGACAAAGTCACGTTTGCTTTCGTCCGAGATCACGCCGATTGCATTTGCACCCGCCGTATTGATCAACTGGATCGCATAGGATCCCAGACCGCCCGACGCACCCCAGACCAATACATTCTGACCGGGTTTCAGGTCATGCGGCTCGTGCCCGAACAGCATCCGGTACGCCGTGGCCAGCGTCAGCGTATAACAGGCGCTTTCTTCCCAGGTCAGGTGCCGGGGGCGCGGCATGAGCTGCTGTGCCTGCACGTTAGTGAACTGGGCAAACGACCCATCCGGCGTTTCATAGCCCCAAATGCGCTGGCTGTCGGAATACATCGGGTCGCCGCCGTTGCAGTGTTCGTCGTCGCCATCATCCTGATTGCAGTGGATCACCACCTCATCGCCGACCTTCCAGCGCTTGACCTTGTCGCCAACCGCCCAGACGATGCCCGACGCATCCGAACCAGCGATGTGAAAAGGCTGTCCATGACCGTCAAACGGGCTGATCGGCTTGCCCAGCGACGCCCAGACGCCGTTGTAGTTCACACCCGCAGCCATCACGAGAACCAGCACCTCGTGGCTGTCCAGCTTGGGAACGTCGACCACTTCCAGCTGCATAGCCGTGTCCGGCTCGCCGTGACGCTCTTTACGGATGGCCCACGCGTACATCTTCTTGGGCACAAATCCCATCGGGGGGATTTCACCCATTTCATAGAGGTCCTTCTCGGGTGCCTCGTAGGACGCGATACCGCTGTCGGTGTCCAAAGCCATGCTGGCCTCCTTCTATGACTGCTTTTGCCGCGATGCAGAATCGCAGCTTTCAAAATTGGGATATTGAGCACTGAGTAACATTGCAACCTTTTTTAACCTTGTTTTGTAATTTTATGACCCAGCAGTTGCAGAATTCTATTTTGCCATTGCAGCATTCTCGATTGACGACCCCCGTGAAGACGAGGCCGCGTAGTATGTTAGCAGGTCGGACCGCTCGTCGGAAGGTTTCAGCAGGCCCGCCTGCCGCAGCACCATGCGACGATCGACAAGCTGATCAATCGCTGCCTCGATCAACGCGTCCGCCCCTTCCGCCAACTCTGATTGCGCCGCGCTGCGCAGCCGTGCCTTCAACTCTCCTTCATCTATTTCACCAACATCCTGAATGATCCGGCACGCTTCGGGCAATGGTGCGAATGGAACCGCGCCAGCGATCCGCTGCATCAACTCGCGGGCCAGATCGGTCGTCAGGTCCCGCTCATGGGTCTGTCGAAACGCGTTCAGCGATATGGGTGTTGCATAACGAACCGACGCCAGGCCAAACCGTTGGTATCGACCGATGATGCGACGCCAAATCTGTTTCAGCGTCCAACGCGTCACAACTCCAATGCGGGCGCGAAAACGTCTTTCGCTATGATGCGCCGCGGCGGTCAGAATGGTGTCTTCCAGAACCCGGTCATAGTTCAGCGCAACCGGTACAAAGACCACATCGCGCCCGCCGGGATCAGCACCATCAATGATGTATTTCAACAGTCCCAGCTTGGGCCTGCCCAGCTTTCCGGTCAGGCTCAGGCCACCTTCGGGGAACATGGCTTGTGTCACGCCTGCCTCGGTCGCATGGCGTACATAGCTGGCAAGTACCTGGCGATACAAATCGCTGCCCGACTTGCGTCGGATAAAATAGGCCCCCATCGCACGGATCAGGCGGCTCAGCGGCCAGACCCGTGCCCATTCACCAACCGCATAAGACAGGGCCGAGCGGCTGGCTGCCAGATACGTGACCAGAACGTAATCCATATTGCTGCGATGGTTCATGACAAATACAACCGTCGCCTCTGGATCGATGCTGTTGATGGCGGCCTCATCTTCGTAGCTGAGCCTGACATGGTAGAAAGAATTGCTGAGCAACCGAGCCAACCGGATAGCAAAGCTGAAATAGGCAAAGGCTGAAAACGAGGGCACGATCTCACGGGCATAACGCCGCACGGTTTCCGAGGCCACGGCCTCGGGGACGCGTTCCTCGCGCGCGAATTGCTGCGCAGCCTTGCTGACCTGCGGATCATAGATCAGGCGTTGGATCATATCGTGCCGTCCGGCCAGCTTGAACGGCTCGATCGGGCGCTGCAGGCGTTTGTTCAACCGGGCAACGGCGCGTTCAAGACGGCGTCGGAAAAACCACCGAACCGATGGAAACAGAAAATGCGAGGCAAATGTGACCGCGGCAAAAACCACGATCAGCACAAAAAGCCACAGCGGAAGCTCCACGGTCTGGGTCATTGGCGCACAGTGCCATCAAAAGTCGCGTCTCACAATCTGAAGAAAGCGATTATGCCGCAACGCAGCGAATTGACATTGGCTGAAAATTACTATTTACCAGCATAAGACGTAATTTTGTTACTCACCGACTCATGAGGCAAATCTGATGACGCAGACGCAGAAAGACCGTCCCTGGCTGATCCGAACCTATGCCGGTCACTCGACAGCACAGGCGTCAAACGCGCTGTATCGGACCAATCTGGCCAAAGGGCAGACCGGGTTATCAGTGGCTTTCGATCTGCCGACCCAGACCGGGTATGACAGCGATCACACGCTGGCCCGCGGTGAGGTTGGTAAGGTCGGCGTTCCGGTTGGTCATCTGGGCGATATGCGCGTCCTGTTTGATCAGATCCCGCTTGAGCAGATGAATACCTCGATGACGATTAATGCCACGGCCCCTTGGCTGCTTGCGCTATACATCGCGGTGGCCGAGGAACAGGGCGCGGACCTGTCCAAGCTGCAGGGCACCGTACAGAATGATCTGATCAAGGAATATCTGAGCCGCGGCACCTATGTCTGCCCGCCAAAACCATCGCTCAAGATGATCGCGGATGTGGCCGAGTACTGTTATACCAACGTGCCGAAATGGAACCCGATGAACGTGTGTTCCTACCACCTGCAAGAGGCCGGGGCGACGCCCGAGCAGGAACTGGCCTATGCGTTGGCCACCGCCATCGCGGTGCTGGATGAACTGCGTCCCCGTGTTCCCGCCGAAGAGTTTGCGGCGCTCTGCGGACGCATCTCATTTTTTGTCAACGCAGGCATCCGGTTTGTTACCGAAATGTGCAAAATGCGGGCCTTTGCCGACCTTTGGGACGAAATTCTGCAAGATCGTTATGGCGTCGAAGACCCCAAATACCGCCGATTCCGCTATGGCGTTCAGGTCAACTCGCTGGGTTTGACCGAACAGCAGCCCGAAAACAACGTCCATCGCATCCTGATCGAAATGTTGGCCGTGACCCTGTCGAAGAACGCTCGCGCCCGCGCGGTGCAATTGCCCGCGTGGAACGAAGCCCTCGGCCTGCCGCGCCCCTGGGATCAGCAATGGTCGATGCGGATGCAGCAGATTCTGGCCTATGAGACGGACCTGCTGGAATTCGATGACCTGTTCGATGGCAACCCGGCGATAGATGCAAAGGTTGAGGAGCTGAAGACAGGTGCGCGCGCGGAACTGGCCAATCTGGATTCGATGGGCGGTGCTGTCGCCTCGATCGAATATATGAAATCCCGGCTGGTAGACTCGAATGCCGAGCGCCTGAACCGGATCGAACGCAACGAAACGGTTGTTGTTGGTGTAAACCGATGGACCCATGGCGAACCCTCGCCGCTGCAGGCCGGGGATGACAGCGTCATGGTGGTTGATGCGGCAGCCGAACAGGACCAGATCGAACGTCTGAACAGCTGGCGCGCACAGCGCGACCCAGCGGCCGTGGCCGACGCTCTGGCTGCACTGCGCGCAGCGGCGCAGACCGGGGCAAATGTCATGGAGCCCTCGATCGCTGCGGCCAAGGCAGGGGTCACGACCGGCGAATGGGCCGAGGAAATGCGCAAGGCCTTTGGCACCTATCGCGGCCCGACCGGCGTTTCCGGATCGGTGTCGAACCAGACCGAGGGTCTGGACGACCTGCGCACTGCTGTTGATGCGGTCAGCGACCGGCTGGGTCGGCGCTTGAAGTTCCTGGTCGGCAAACCTGGGCTGGACGGGCATTCAAACGGCGCCGAACAAATCGCCTTCCGCGCCCGCGATTGCGGTATGGATATCAGCTATGAAGGTATTCGCCTGACGCCCGAGGAAATCGTAACGGCCGCCGCGCAGGAAAAAGCGCAC
The DNA here is from genome assembly GCF_056534225.1 of Ruegeria sp. E1. Classification (NCBI taxonomy): domain Bacteria; kingdom Pseudomonadati; phylum Pseudomonadota; class Alphaproteobacteria; order Rhodobacterales; family Roseobacteraceae; genus Ruegeria; species Ruegeria sp. E1. The sequence goes on from NZ_JBQFPE010000003.1 coordinate 134,816, forward strand.
GTCATTGGCCTGTCCATCCTGTCCGGCAGCCACCTGCCGCTGGTGAAGGATGTGATGACCCGTCTGGCTGAATCCGGTCTTGGCCATGTTCCTGTGGTGGTCGGAGGGATCATTCCCGATGAAGACGCTGAAAGGTTGAAATCGCTGGGTGTTGCCAAAGTCTATACGCCCAAGAATTTCGAATTGAATGCAATCATGGGAGATATTGTGACACTTGTTGATCCCGAGGCAATGGCTGCGGAATAACGCCCAATCCATTCCTGAACTTTTTCGATTCTATTTCCCCCTTGATCGAGATAGGTAATCCCTGCGAATGGAATTCACCTGTGCAATAATGCTCGGGTATCGGACAGATATGGGGAGAGGATCCATGGGGATCAATCTGGAAAAAATGTCGCGCAAGGAATTGCTGGAATTAGGAGCGCAGGTTGAAAAAGCTATCAAAAATGCCGAAACGCGCGAGCGGCGCGAGGCGCTGAAGGCCGCAGAAAAGGCAGCAGCCGAATTCGGGTTTTCATTGTCGGAACTGTCAGCTGATTCACCGCGCTCTTCAAAAGGATCGAAGGCTAAGGCGAAATATCGCAATCCTGAAAATCATGCGCAGACCTGGTCAGGTCGGGGCAGAAAACCGCAATGGATTCATGACGCTCTGAAAGCGGGTGCCGATATTTCCGATCTGGAAATCTGATCAGGCGGGATTGCAATGACCATTCATATCGGCGCCGAAAAAGGCGAGATTGCAGAAACGGTTTTATTGCCCGGCGATCCCTATCGCGCAAAATGGGCGGCAGAAACGTTTCTGGATGATGTTCGTCAAATAAATAACGTTCGCGGGATGTTGGGCTTTACCGGCACCTGGAAAGGAAACCCCGTGACCATTCAGGGCAGCGGAATGGGAATGCCATCGCTGTCCATTTATGCCAATGAACTCATTCGAGATTTCGGCGCAAAAACCCTGATCCGGATTGGATCATGTGGCGGAATGCAGGAAAGCGTCGCTGTACGCGATGTGATTATTGCCATGACATCCACCACACTTAGCACGCCGTCTCGGGGTATCATGAAAGAGCTGAATTTTGCCCCCTGCGCGGATTGGGGCTTGCTTGAGGCCGCTGTTACGGCCGCGCGGGCCAAAGGGACGCCAACCCATGTGGGCGGGATCTATTCCTCTGATGTGTTTTACGACGAACGTCCCGATCTGAATGAGCAAATGGTACGTCACGGCATCCTTGGCGTCGAAATGGAAGCGGCCGAGCTTTACATCCTTGCGGCCCGTCACAAATGCCGAGCACTGGCTGTTTTGACCGTATCCGACCATCTGCTGACGGGTGAGGCGCTGCCCTCTTCCGAGCGTGAGAGCAGCTTTGGCGACATGGTCGAGATCGCTTTGCAGGCTGCATTTCCAAGCGCCTGACATGCGCTCAAAGGCGCGGTCATCGCGCCTTTGCATTACTTATCTGCCATGAGAGCGGTCGTATCCATTACGTTTGGGGCTTTGCCAGCCTGACAACGCATTGGCTTCAGGTGCAAAAACCTCAACAAGCAAGGGGTGACACGCCGCCGTATCCGATGAGTGTTCTGATGAACAATCCCCTCCGGGACAGGCGCTGAGGTTCCCAAGCAGATCGATCTCAGCAAAGAACTCGAGATAGTCACCGGGCCGAACCGGTGAAGCCTTCATGAAATATTGCCCCGTGTCGCGTGTGAACCCGGTGCACATAAAGACGTTCAGCACGTCATGAACGGCCGGTTCCGCCTCGGCCAGAGGGATATCCAGATGATCCGCCAGTGCACGCGTCAGGTTGGAATGACAGCAATGATGATATTGCGTTCCGGACAGCAGATTGCCTGTATACGGGTCGCATCGCGTGCCGATCACATCATGCACCGATCCGCCATAGGCATCGATGCCATACCAGCCCAACGTGTCTTCGACGATTGTCGCCATTGGGCGCATATGGGGAAAACTTGACCACAAACGTTCTCCGGTTGTGACATGGGTTCCATGAAGTGCGCGGGTTTTGCCGGAATAGAACCGCTCGGACAAATCCTTGAGATTCCAGAGATTCAGATCGCCGACCTGCGGGCCTGCGACTGATGAGATGCGAAAGAAATGCCCGGCAGGAACTTCAAAACACCTGGCGTCACGCGGGGGGACCAAAGTTTCACTCGTTTTCGTGGCACCAGCCCGTGCAGACCGCAGCAATTTCAGATCGGGCTTGGGCAGGCTGTCGTTCGGATAGCAGATAACAGGCGCTATGGCTCGGCGAGCTTCGGCATCTTCGGGCGGGTGATTGGAGAATTCGTCTGACATGCCCGTGACATTGGCGCAGAAACCAATCGCAGGAAAGCCCGTTTATTCCTTACCCGGCCTCAGGCACGCGACCGGCTGGGCATCCCCTTGCGATACCGCTCCGCAGTAACTGCAACGCCAAACGCCTTCGCTTCGGTGCTGACGCCATCTGCAATCGCGCGTCAGCGAGGATGTGCGCGCGCGCCAGATGAAATAGGCAAATACCCCGGCGGCCAGCAATAGCAGAAGAACAGGCATCCCTCTGCTTTGCCGATCACGCGCGATTAATCAAGTGTACGTGCCGGTCATCAGACCGCGCGTTCCACCATCATCTTCTTGATTTCGGCGATTGCCTTGGCCGGGTTCAGACCCTTGGGGCAGGTCTTGGCGCAGTTCATGATGGTGTGGCAGCGGTACAGCTTGAAGGGGTCTTCAAGCTCATCCAACCGCTCACCCGTTGCCTCATCCCGGCTGTCGATGATCCAGCGATAGGCGTGCAGAAGCGCAGCGGGGCCAAGGTAGCGGTCGCCGTTCCACCAATAGCTGGGGCACGAGGTCGAGCAGCTGGCGCACATGACGCATTCATAAAGACCATCAAGTTTCTTACGGTCTTCGATGGATTGTTTCCATTCCTTCGCCGGTCGGTTGGTCTTGGTTTCCAGCCACGGCATGATGCTGGCGTGCTGCGCATAGAAATGGGTCAGGTCCGGGATCAGGTCCTTGACCACCGGCATATGCGGCAGCGGATAGATTTTCACGTCGCCCTTGATTTCATCCATGCCATAGATACAGGCCAGCGTGTTGATCCCGTCGATGTTCATCGCGCAGGATCCACAAATGCCTTCCCGGCACGAGCGGCGGAAGGTCAACGTTGGATCAATCTCATTCTTGATCTTGATCAGCGCGTCCAAAACCATTGGCCCGCAAGTATCCATGTCCACGAAATAGGTGTCGACACGCGGGTTTTGTCCGTCATCCGGGTTCCAGCGATAAATCTGGAATTTCCGCACATTCGTCGCGCCTTCCGGCTTGGGCCATGTTTTGCCCGTCGTGATGCGCGAATTCTTGGGGAGGGTCAGTTGTACCATAAGTTCCTCTCCTTAGAACGTCCGCGCCTTGGGCGCGATTTTTTTCAGACTGATGCCGCCTTCGTCTTCGGTTGTCAGCGGATCAACGATGACCGGGCGATAGCTGAGGTCCACCTTGTTGCCCTCAACGCGACTAATGGTGTGAACGCGCCAATTTTCATCGTCACGTTCGGTAAAGTCTTCATGCGCGTGCGCGCCGCGCGATTCCTTGCGCGCCTCGGCCCCGACAATGGTCGCCAGTGCGCTTGGCATCAGGTTGGTCAGTTCCAGCGACTCCATCAGGTCACTGTTCCAAACCAGGCTGCGGTCCGAGACTTTCAGGTCGTCCATCTTGGCAGCAATAGCTGTCATTTTCTCGACCCCCTCCGCCATCGTCTTGGCGGTGCGGAACACGGCAGCGTCCTCTTGCATGGTGCGCTGCATCTCAAGCCGCAGATCGGCGGTCGGAACGGCGCCGCTGGCGTTGCGCACCGCGTCGAACCGATCAAAGGCCTTGTCGACCGACGCCTGGTTCAGTTCGGGGTTGGATGCGGTCGGGTCGACCACCTTACCCGCACGGATCGCTGCAGCCCGGCCAAAGACCACAAGGTCGATCAACGAGTTTGAACCCAACCGGTTCGCCCCATGGACCGAGGCGCATCCGGCCTCACCCACCGCCATCAGGCCGGGGACAACAGCGGTTGGATTGTCTTCGGTCGGGTTCAGGACCTCACCCCAATAGTTGGTCGGGATACCGCCCATATTGTAATGCACGGTCGGCAGAACCGGGATCGGTTCCTTGGTGACATCTACGCCCGCAAAGACACGCGCGGATTCCGAAATGCCAGGCAAACGCTCAGCCAATGCCTCGGCAGGCAGGTGGCTGAGGTTCAGGTGGATATGGTCGCCATTGTCACCGTGGCCGCGCCCTTCGCGGATTTCCATCGTCATAGACCGCGAAACATAGTCACGCGGTGCGAGGTCTTTGTACTGGGGCGCATAACGCTCCATGAACCGCTCGCCTTCCGAGTTGGTCAGATACCCGCCCTCGCCGCGCGCGCCTTCGGTGATCAGACAGCCTGATCCGTAGATACCGGTCGGGTGGAACTGCACAAACTCCATATCCTGCAGGGCAAGACCCGCACGCGCCACCATGCCGCCACCGTCGCCGGTGCAGGTATGGGCCGACGTCGCGCTGAAATAGGCGCGGCCATAGCCACCCGTTGCCAGCACCACCATCTTGGCGTTGAAGACATGCATTGTGCCATCGTCCAGCTTCCAGCAGACGACACCCTGACACTGCCCGTCATCGGACATGATCAGGTCGATGGCGAAATATTCGATGTAGAATTCAGCGTTGTTTTTCAGCGACTGGCCATAAAGCGTATGCAGGATCGCATGGCCGGTCCGGTCTGCGGCAGCGCAGGTGCGCTGCACCGCAGGGCCTTCACCAAATTCCGTTGTGTGACCGCCAAAGGGGCGCTGATAGATCTTACCCTCTTCGGTCCGGCTGAACGGCACACCGTAATGTTCCAGCTCATAAACAGCTTTGGGCGCCTCGCGCGCCAGATACTCCATCGCGTCGGTATCACCCAGCCAGTCCGAGCCCTTGACGGTGTCGTACATGTGCCACTGCCAGTGGTCTGGCCCCATATTCGACAAGGACGCAGCGATACCGCCCTGTGCCGCAACAGTGTGCGAGCGGGTCGGGAAAACCTTGGTTACACAGGCCGTACGCAACCCCTGCTCGGCCATACCCAGCGTTGCGCGGAGGCCGGCCCCGCCTGCCCCAACAACCACGACGTCATATTCGTGGGTTTCATATTCATATGCAGTCATCGTTTGAAATCCTTACCGCGCAAATCAAAGGGCGAGCTTGACGAGGGCGAAAAGCCCGACCGCGATCAGTGTGTAACCAAAAGCCATCACCGCCATCTGGCTCAGCTTTTCGGCGACGCCGTGAACGTAATCTTCGATTGCAGCCTGCGCCTCGCGCACCAGATGCAGGATGACAACAACTAGCGTCAACGCCGTGATGATCGCCGGGAACGGTCGGCTGTAATAGGCCAGAACTTCTTCGTAAGTTCCACCCAGACCTGCAGCGAAAGTAAAGACGAACAAAGGAACCAGAAACACCAGCGCGGACGAGCTTACCATCATCTGCCAGTGATGATGCGTTCCCTGCCCACCGGCACCTGCGCCCTGCGCGCGTTTGCGGTCTGTCAGATAGTTCTGCATGGTCCGTCTCCTTAAACCGCAATTGCCGTGATGAACGCCAGAATGGTGGCGAGGACGAACATTCCGATGCCCATCTTCTCGGAAATCGAGACCTCGACGCAGTAGCCAAGATCCCAGATCACATGGCGCAACCGACCCAGCATGTGATAGAAAATCGCCCAAGCAGCCAGGAACATCACCAGATCACCCAGCCAACTGCGCATCAGCCCGTCGATGACATTGAATGCGCTTTCGGAGGTTGCGGCGGCCAACAGCCACCAGACGACAAAAAAGGATACAGCCAGCGCGGCGATGCCGGTGATCCGCACCATGATTGACGAAATGGACGTCATTTGCGGGCGGTATATCGTAAGGTGTGGGGAAAGAGGGCGATTGCCCCGATTTACATCGGCCATGTTGGCTCCTTTTTCGGTTGGCTACCGAAGGTTTTACCGTATTTTGCGACTCTGTCACGGGTTGCAGGTGCAGAAAATGCCAATTTCCGTCTAAAATCCCGGATAATTGGCTTATGTGATCACGCAAAATTATCTTGTGATCACAAATATCATTCGCATTCCGCAATGTTAGCGTTTTCAATGGGAAAGTATTGTGATCACGAATCTATGCAGACCCTATTTCAGACCCGCCGTTTGCTGCGTCACTTCGCGCAGCAGCTTTTTCCGGATACGTTCCGGGTAGTCGGCAAACCCGGCGGCAGAAACCACAAACGCGCCCTCACCAACGATAACGTTTTCGAAGAAATAGGCGGTCAGGTCCGGCTCGCTTTCTTCGATGGCGATGGCGTTTACAGTGATGCCACGATCCTTCAGCAGGCCCTGAAGTTCGGCCGGCTCGACACCTTCGTTCGAGACGCCGTCACCGGACAGATCAATCAAATGTCGTTTGCAATCAGATACTTGATCAAATCCCTCGACCGTCACCTCAAGCGCTTCGCCAATGGCGGTTGAGAAATTTCGCCACACCCGGGGGTCTGCCGCCACTTTGCTGGCAAAGCCATCCAGCGCAGCAAAGCTGTCGATATGTGTCCAGGGGATTGTTGTGCGTTGGCGCGAACTGCCGGTCCATTGCACCAGTTTCAACCTGGCTTGGCCGCGCACCAACGCCTCGGACACGATCGGGTCGCGCAGACCGGTGGCAAGCCCGTCCATCTGAATGCGATACTCGCTGGAATCGACCGAGCCGGAAACGTCCACAGCCAATGCCAGAGCCAGATCGCAGGCATAAGCCTGAGTGGCCAGACACAGGCTGGCGAGTAACGGGCGCAGAACCATCATAGGGGCAACCTAACACGGATTTCGCGCCGCGTGATCAATTGAATGTCAGGTGGACTAGATCGGCATCAAAGCCCAGTAATCAAGGTCCAGCAGGACGTCCGGCAGGTATTTTCCATCATCGCCGCGCAGGGCAAAGGGTGCACCGCCTTTGGTGGCCACCAGGCGTAGACGCAAGGCACCAACGCCGGGAACACCAGTCTCGGCCTTGTCCAGAACCTGCGACCACGCCTTGATCGTGTCGCCTGCGAAACAGGGGTTGGCGTGGGCACCGCCGTTCAGGCCGACGATCATCTGCGCGTTGGCGAGGCCGTTGAACGACAGCGCACGTGCCATCGAGATGACGTGGCCGCCATAGATCAGCCGGCCTTCGGGGCGGGTGGTGAGGTCGAAATGGACTTTGGCGGTGTTTTGCCAGAGGCGGGTGGCCAGCATATGCTCGGCCTCTTCGACGGTGACGCCATCGACGTGATCGATGGTTTCTTCCGTTTTGTACGCGTCCCAACGGTCGGATTGTCCGGATTGTACAAAATCATATTTCGAAAAATCGAGGCCCTGCGGCACCACCAGATCATCCACCGAGAGTGCCGGTTTCAGATCGGGCACCACCGTTTCAGGCGCGGGGGCGTCGAGGTTCGATTTGCGCACCATCACCCAGCGGACATATTCGATCACCACCTCGTCGCGCTGGTTCAGGCCGCGGGTGCGGACCCAGACCACGCCGGTCTTGCCGTTTGAATTCTGCTTGAGGCCGATCACCTGAGATTCCGACCGCAAGGTATCGCCGGGATAGACCGGTTGCAGCCAGCGACCCTCGGCATAGCCCAGATTGGCGACCGCGTTCAGCGAAATGTCGGGGACGGTTTTGCCGAACACCACATGAAAGGCCGCCAGATCATCGATCGGGCTTTGCGGCAGGCCGCAATTCCGGGCAAATTCATCCGAGGAATAGAGCGCATGGCGCGCGGGATAGAGCGCATGGTACAGCGCACGCTCGCCATTCGTCACCGTGCGCGGGACTGCGTGATGCAGCACCTGCCCGATGGAATAATCCTCGAAAAAATTACCCGGATTGGTTTTTACCATTATTGCTGTCCCAGTTTCATGTCGGGGGAATAGTCGGCCTCAACCTCTTTGGTCACTGCCTGCGCACAACGCATGACGTTGTTGGCCGCGTCAAAGGCATAGGAGGGATCGCCATAAAGCTCCCACCCCTTTGCCAGCGCGTCCGAGACCTTGTGGCAGAAGGCCGAGGTGTCTTCCTCGGTCAGCAAACGATAGAGTTTTGCCATGGCTTCAGCCCCTTACCCGCCAAACGGAGACGGGCCGACCAGCCCGTGAATATAGCCCACGACGCCCAGCAGCACGATCGAGGCCACAAAGAACATCGCGTCCTTGCCATAGGTGCCGGGTTCGCCCGGGGTCCAGTCGGGCTCGGATTTGTTGATCACGATGACCTCGACCACGGCCCAGGCCAGCAAACCACCAAACAGGACAATCGAGGCCAGATCGCCATTGACCAGCAGATGCGCAGAGGCCCAGAGCTTGAAACCCGCCAGCATCGGATGACGCATCCCGTTCAGCAGACGACCCTTTTGGCCCGCCGGGCTGGCCATGTAAAAGGCGATCAGGACCAGCAGGTTGTTGACGTGGATCAGGAAGGTCGGCGGCGCCCAGACATAGATGAAATCGGTCATGCGATAGCCGAAGATCATCAGCAAGATCGCCACCACCAGCGCCAGCGCCACTGCGCCCTTTCCCGCGTCGCCCATGGCAGCACGCTGTTCGGGCATCACGCGTTTGAACAGATGTGCGGCCCACCATAGCGCCACACCAAGGATCAGAAGAACAAAGCCCATGCTGGCTTACCCCGCTTGCAAAGCTGTTATCGCCTCTGCTTTTGCCAGAGTTTCGCGGGCAGTTACAACGTGCAGATTTTCGACAATCTTGCCATCGACCACGGCGACGCCCTGCCCCTGCGCCTGCGTTTCCTCGAAAGCGGCAATCTGGCGGCGGGCCAGATCGATCTCAACCTCCGACGGGGCAAAGGCCGCGTTGGCGATATCGATCTGCGCGGGGTGGATCAGCGTCTTGCCGTCAAAGCCCATGTCGCGGCCTTGTTCGCATTCGGCGGCGAGCCCATCGGTATCTTTGAAGGCGTTATAGACGCCATCGACAATGATCAGCCCATGGGCCTTGGCGGCCAACAGGCACAGGCCCAGTGAGGTCATCATCGGCAGGCGGTCAGGGCGGAAGCGGGTTTGCAGCTCTTTCGCCAGATCATTGGTGCCCATCACAAACCCGGCCATCAGCGGATGCGCCGCGATTTCGGCCGCGTTCAGCATCCCGCGCGGGGTTTCCATCATGGCCCAGATCGGCAGGTCGCCGGTAATCGCCGCGAGTGCATCAACATCGGCGGCAGAGTTGACCTTGGGCAGCAGCACTGCATCGGCATCCATGTCGCGCAACGCTTCGGCATCGGCGCGGCCCCATTGGGTGTCGAGCCCGTTGATGCGCACGATTTTGACCCGCGCGCCATAACCGCCCGCCGCCAAAGCGGCCTTGAGCGTTTCGCGCGCGTTGTCTTTTTCAATGGCGGCAACCGCGTCTTCCAGATCAAAGATGATCGCATCCACCGGCAGGGTGCGGGCCTTATCCAGCGCCCGGTCGCGCGAGCCGGGGATATAGAGAACGGATCGATAGGGGCGTTGACGCGGGTCCACTGGCTGCTCCACAAGAAATAATATTGCGCGAAATGGGGCATTTTTTGGCGGAAAGTTCAAGAGGAAAATCGCCGCAGCGCAGCATTTTCGGTTCATGGCGCAACGTGCGTTGCCTTAACGCGATATCGTTCTGCGGGTCACATCCTGTTTGGCAGATGGAATCGAAACGGGGCGCGGTATGCGGAAACTGCATTTGAAGATGACAATCGGGCTGGGGATCATGGTGCTGGCGGCGCAGCAGGTCAGCGCACAAAACTGCGCGCCGCGCGCGGATGTGGTGCAGCGTCTGGCCGAGATCTATGGCGAGACCCGCCGCAGCATCGGCATTGCGCGTCAAGGCGCGGTGATGGAGCTGTTTGCCTCGGACCAAAGCGGCAGTTGGACAATTACTATCACGATGCCCGAAGGCGTAACCTGCCTGATCGCCACGGGGCAGTCGTTCGAGGCGCTGGCCGAGGCGCTGCCGCCCAACACTTAGGTGAGCGCGTCCCAGATCAGCTTGGTGCCGGTCAGGGTCAGCAGCACATAGGCGATGCCAAAGAACAGGCGTTCGGACAGCATGAAATGCGCCCGGACGCCCAGCCATGCGCCAAGGATGGCAAACGGGGTCAGCAGCAAATCGGCCAGCGCGGTGTGCCATGTGAACAGGCCCAGATAGGCGAAGGGCACGAATTTCACTGCGTTGATGACCCAGAACACCAACACGGTGCTGGCCTGAAATTCGGTCTTTGTCAGGCGTTGGGACAGAAGATAGACGGCGGCGGGCGGGCCGCCCGCGTGGCTGACAAAGCTGGTGAACCCCGCAACCAACCCTGCGAACAGTCCGGCAGAGGGCGGCAGGCGGTTGGCAAAGCCGCGGATCCAGCCCTTTGACTGGGCCACATGCCATAGGACGAAGCCCACCGAGATCCCTCCGATCAGAAGGCGCAGCAGATCGTCATCGGTGGCGCGATACAGCCACGCGCCCAGCGCCACGCCGGGTACGCCACCCAGGATCAGCAGGCGCGAATCCGGCCAGCTCCAACGGTTCCAATAGGGTTTCAGGGTGGCCACGTCGATCACCATAAGGATCGGCAGCATCAACGCCAGCGCTTGTCCGGGTGTCAGGATCAGCGCCAGAATCGAGGATGAGGCAAAGGCCACGCCAGACCCGAACCCGCCTTTCGAGACGCCCGCAAAGATCACCGCCGGGATCGCCACTGCAAAAAACATCAGGTTCAGTTCAATCATGCAGCGTCCCGGAATCGGCTTGTCTGATTGGTCGTTTAGCGCAATCAGACACGGGCACGCAAACAGTATGCGGTTGTATGCCACGTCGCACGAGGCTTGCGCATTGCCGCTTTAGCGACTAGCAAAACCGCGATTTCAATACCGACCGGAGATTTTCCAAATGGCCAGACCCAAGATCGCGCTGATCGGCGCAGGGAACATCGGGGGCACGCTTGCGCATCTTGCAGCTGTCAAGGAACTGGGTGACGTTGTCCTGTTCGACATCGCAGACGGGCTGCCGCAGGGCAAAGCGCTCGACATCGCGGAATCGGGCCCCTCGGAAGGCTTCGATGCCACGATGAAAGGCAGCAGCGACTATGCCGATATCGCAGGCGCGGATGTGTGCATCGTCACCGCAGGCGTGGCCCGTAAACCGGGGATGAGCCGCGACGACCTGCTGGGCATCAACCTGAAAGTCATGAAGTCGGTCGGCGAGGGCATCGCCGCCAACGCGCCGGATGCCTTTGTCATCTGTATCACCAACCCGCTGGACGCGATGGTCTGGGCCCTGCGCGAGTTCTCGGGCCTGCCGCACAACAAGGTCTGCGGCATGGCCGGTGTGCTGGATTCGGCCCGGTTCGCGCATTTCCTGTCGGAAGAGTTCAACGTCTCGATGCGCGACGTCACCGCCTTTGTTCTGGGTGGCCATGGCGACACGATGGTGCCGTCGGTGCGCTATTCCACCGTTGCCGGTATCCCGCTGCCCGATCTGGTCGAGATGGGCTGGACCACGCAGGACAAGCTGGACGCCATCGTGCAGCGCACCCGCGATGGCGGGGCAGAAATCGTTGGCCTTCTGAAAACCGGCTCGGCCTATTACGCACCTGCCACTTCGGCGATTGAGATGGCCGAGGCCTATCTGAAAGACCAGAAACGCGTCCTGCCCTGCGCCGCCTATTGCAGCGGAGAGCTGGGTGTTGACGGTCTTTACGTCGGCGTCCCGACTGTGATCGGCGCAGGCGGTGTCGAGCGCATCGTCGACATCAAGCTGAACGCGGACGAACAGGCTGGTTTCGACAACTCGGTCAACGCCGTGAAGGGCCTGATTGAGGCGTGCAAGGGGATTGATGGCTCGTTGGCGTAAATCGAGCGCCTGACGCGTTTGGCCGGTCCCTACGGGGGCCGGTTTTCTTTTTTTCAAACCAAGACAACAGTGCTGCCCATAAGACGCCAGAGAAGTTTGAGCGGTCCATCACAGCATTGACCCAAGAGGGTCGCGGCTGACTTATCCCAATTCCAACATCTCGTCTTGACTTAGGGATGCACTGCGGTGCCGCAAGTCCGCAATGAGCCCAAACCTCCCAAATGCTACGCGCTAAGCGAACGTCCGGTGTTCTCATTACGGTCGTAGTGGAAGGATGTCAGGAACCTTGGCGTAAGGTGCGGGGGGCAGCCAGTTTTGAAATGTCCGAGCCAGTCGTGGATCACCACTGAGAAAGAAAGACCCCAGTTCCGTCTCCTTTGCCAGTGTTGTTCGCCCCATGATGATGCCACCCATCGCGACCAATGTTGTTTCAACATATAGGTCAACGTCGAGATCAGGATCGTGGACGCAAAGTTCAGGAGGCATTCCCCGCTGGGCCAAAAACCAAAATGTGTCATAGTCCGTTGGCTCATCCCTGAAATGAAAGCGGATCACGGATCGCTTGTCAGGCAGAGCATCTACCTGGAGCACGCTTTGACATTTCCACATCATAGGTGAGGCAAGTGTTCCAGCGAGCGCGACCTCTGCCTCAATGTTCTGTTGTGCCCAGACCCCGAGCGCTTTGATGACAGGTTCCAACGCTTCGGACTTCGGCGTACGGAAATAGTCCACAGCACCCGTTGCTTTGTCTTCGACACGCTCAACTAGACCATTGTGCTCCATCTCCGAAAGTCGCCGTGAAAGTACGCCGGGAGAGATGCTGCCCAGACGTCGTCGCAATGTGTTGAACCTGGTGGCTCCGGCCCAAATCTCAGTCAGGATTGGAATAGTCCATCTTGGTTCCAGTAATTGGCTGGCACGGGAAATCGGGCATAGAAGACCGTATGGTTTGACGTTCATAAGAAACTCCTCACTGCCCATCATACCCAGCAAACGCACTTGGGCTAGTACGCCTGAAGTACCAGCATCAGTACCTTCCACGCACTACTCTGACTGAACTGCGCCATGGTTGAGTTGGTCATCGCAAAGTGAGGAGAAAACGATGACACGGAACAGCACCATGACAGGGGTCGCTAACGGAGAGATGTGGGGCCATCGGGCGCAGGATTGGGCCAAGTATCAGGAGGCCTCCAGTGCACCTGTATTTGACGCGGTTCTCGACCATACTGGCGTGAGCGAGGGGACAAGATATCTTGATATCGGCTGCGGGACAGGAATGGCGGCCGCAAAAGCCAGCGCGCTGGGAGCGTTGGTGACTGGTCTAGATGCATCAAGTGCATTGATCGACATTGCCCAATCCCGGTTACCGGCAGCAGCCTTTCACGTAGGGGATTTGCAGCAGCTCCCATTTCCAGATGGCAGCTTTGATCTGGTGACAAGCTTCAACGCGATCCAATATGCTGGGGATGTCGCCGAGGCTTTGTCCGAAGTGAAACGCGTCCTTGCACCCGGTGGCACAATTGCCATCGCGACTTGGGGCGACCCAGAAGGCATGGAAGCCGCTGAGGTAGTCACAGTTTTGAAGCCGCTATTGCCGCCGCCGCCACCCAACGCACCGGGCCCGTTCGCTTTGTCTGATGACGAAGTTCTGCGTCAGTTCGTTGAGAACGGCGGGTTCGAAGCATTCGATGTATTCGATGTCGACAGTCCTTGGTCTTATCCCGATGAACCGGCTGCAATCGCGGGTCTTGCCGCATCTGGCGTAGCTGCCAAAGCAATAAGCTTGGCAGGCAAGGATGCGGTGGATGAAGCGCATCGTTCGGCCATCGCTCCATACCGCAAGGCAGATGGTCGGATCGAGTTCGGCGCCGCTTTCAAGGTGGTGCTTGCCAGGTTATCAACTGAATAGCGATTGGCGCGAAAGACTTAGCCCTCAGAAGCGGCCGTTGGATAGCTCCAAAGCAATGGCCGTTTTGTCCGCACTGCTGCCATCCTATCAGAATGACCGGCTCTTAGACCTTTATTCCATCACACCCCCAGTGGAGAGGAATCTAAAATCAGACCAAAGAGAACCAAAGCCGCCTGACGTTCGGCGCATCCGTGTCGGGTATGTTGGCGCAAACGCCGCCCATGCCTTTTTTGAATGGGTTTTTACACCTCTGGGAACCAGATCGAATCGTGATGATGCGCGCCTGATCTTTGTGATCACACCCCAAAACACCGTGATCACAAATGTCGAAAATCTTCCGCAATTTCCCGTGACACGTCAAAAAACTCTTTAAACTTGACCCTTAGACACGCCTATTAAAAGGCAATCGTAGTCAGACGGGACAATTTTCGATGAATATTCACGAATATCAGGCCAAAGCTCTTTTGCGCAGCTATGGCGCTCCGGTCTCCGACGGTCGCGCGGTTCTGCGCGCCGAGGAGGCTAAATCCGCAGCCGGTGAACTGGATGGGCCTTTGTGGGTCGTCAAGGCGCAAATCCATGCAGGGGGGCGCGGCAAGGGGTCGTTCAAAGAAACAGGCGCCGGGGAAAAGGGCGGCGTCCGTCTGACCAATTCGGTCGAGGAAGCAGCTGAGGAAGCCCGCAAGATGCTGGGTCGCACACTGGTCACGCATCAGACCGGCCCTGCGGGCAAGCAGGTCAACCGCATCTATATCGAGGCCGGATCGGGCATCCAGACCGAGATGTATCTGGCCCTTCTGGTGGATCGTCAGACCAGCCGGATCTCGTTTGTCTGTTCGACCGAAGGCGGCATGGATATCGAGGAAGTGGCGGCTGCCACGCCTGAAAAGATCCTGTCATTCTCGGTTGACCCCGCGACGGGCTATCAGCCCTATCACGGTCGCCGCATCGCGTTTTCGCTGGGCCTGCAGGGCGCGCAGGTCAAGCAATGCGTCAAGCTGATGAACCAGCTCTACAATGCCTTTGTCGAGAAGGATATGGAGATGCTGGAGATCAACCCGCTGATCGTCGGCGATGACGGCAATCTCAAGGTGCTGGACGCCAAGGTCGGTTTCGACGGCAACGCGGTCTATCGCCACCCCGATATTGCCGAGCTGCGCGACACGACCGAGGAAGACCCCAAGGAACTGGAAGCCTCAAAGTATGACCTGAACTATATCGCCTTGGATGGTGAGATCGGCTGCATGGTCAACGGTGCCGGTCTGGCGATGGCCACGATGGACATCATCAAGCTGTATGGGGCCGAGCCTGCCAACTTCCTTGACGTGGGCGGCGGTGCGACCAAGGAAAAAGTGACCGAAGCGTTCAAGATCATCACCTCGGACCCGAACGTCAAAGGCATTCTGGTCAACATCTTCGGCGGCATCATGCGCTGTGACGTCATCGCCGAGGGCGTTGTGGCGGCCGTGAAAGAGGTCGGCCTGCAGGTCCCGCTGGTCGTGCGTCTGGAAGGCACGAATGTCGAGAAGGGCAAAGAGATCATCAACACCTCGGGCCTGGACGTGATCGCGGCGGACAACCTGAAAGACGGTGCCGAAAAGATCGTGAAGGCGGTTAAGGGTTGAGGTCTGTGCGCTCGGTAACTCTCTCTCTGATCGCGACTTTAGCCTTGTGTGCCTGCACGGCGAACAGCCAGACAGTTTCAAAAAGCCCTGATGCTGGGCCTGGTCAACATCTGATGTCCCCATATGACGCTGGGGTCATATTTGCAGATACCTGTCTGATACGCGGAACTAATTTTGAAGATGCACTAGAGGGTGTCCGGGTCCACAACGTGACGCAAAATTCCCAGACCGGAACTTACTATCACAACCGGGCTAATCTTTCGGTGAAAGTCGCAAACGGCCAATGCTCGATGGTTTTCGCTACAGACGAACCTGTTGATGCAGCCGTTTCGCAACTGGCCAAAGGAACAGTGTCGATGGTTTACCCTGTTCCACCCGGTGTGGATGTGACCTCAAGGGTTGAGGCTGACGGTCTGCGATACTTCCGGGTTGCGGTCAAAGCTCCGATACAGTCGCCATAGGGAAAGTGAACGTAGGATGGGTGATTTCACCCATCTTTAATTGAGATGATGGGTGCGAGCACCCATCCTACGAAAATCAAAGGAGAACGCCAGATGGCAGTCCTCATCGACGAAAATACCAAAGTGATCTGTCAGGGCTTTACCGGCTCGCAGGGCACATTCCACTCTGAACAGGCCATCGCCTATGGCACCAAGATGGTCGGCGGCGTGACCCCCGGCAAAGGCGGGATGACGCATCTTGACCTGCCCGTGTTCAACTCGGTCCACGAGGCCAAGCATGTGACCGAGGCCAATGCCAGCGTGATCTATGTCCCGCCGCCCTTTGCGGCAGACTCTATCCTCGAGGCGATTGATGCCGAGATGGAGGTGATCGTGGCGATCACCGAAGGCATCCCGGTTCTGGACATGATGAAGGTCAAGCGCGCGCTGGAAGGCTCGAAATCGCGCCTGGTTGGACCGAACTGCCCCGGTGTTATTACACCCGATGCCTGCAAGATCGGCATCATGCCCGGCCACATCCACAAGCGCGGTTCGGTTGGTGTTGTGTCGCGTTCGGGTACCCTGACCTATGAGGCCGTCAAGCAGACGACGGACGTGGGTCTGGGCCAGTCCACCTGTGTGGGCATCGGCGGCGACCCGATCAAGGGCACCGAGCATATCGACGTGCTGGAATGGTTCCTGGCCGATGACGAGACCCACTCGATCATCATGATCGGTGAGATCGGCGGCTCGGCCGAAGAAGAAGCCGCGCAGTTCCTGGCGGACGAGGCCAAGAAGGGCCGCAAAAAGCCGGTTGCTGGTTTCATCGCAGGCCGCACGGCCCCTCCGGGCCGCCGCATGGGCCACGCGGGCGCGATTGTCGCCGGTGGCAAGGGCGGTGCCGAGGACAAGATCGAAGCCATGCGCAGCGCCGGTATCGTCGTGGCGGAAAGCCCGGCGCAGCTGGGTGAGGCTGTGCTGGAAGCGATTGGATGATAGCTGACCGACCCTCAACAGGCGCTGAGGGCAGCGCCGGACCCTGGGTGGGTGCTGCAAGCGCCCTCCCGGGGGGAGGGTCGGGCGCTGCCCGGCGTTGCCGCCGGGCGGGACATCTGAGATGAGGTTTCTCAAGATCATAGGCTTTCTGTGCTGCCTTCTAGGCGGCTTTTTTGCCTTGTTGTTCTGGGCCGTGTCGTTTCCAGAGCGCTTGGCTCAGGAAGAAGCGCCAGGCGGGGTCAGAGTGGTCTTGGTCGATTTTCCAAGCGATCCGAACATCGTGTCCTATGATCCAAGTCTGATTTCTTCGGATGCATTGTTCACATTTGGCAGGCAGCTTTGCGGCGATACGCCGGTTGTTTCAGAGTTGGAGCCGACATTCCTTGACAGGTTGCGCGACAATCAGCGCGCGAGCATAGTTTGCGGATTATGAAGATGACCTTCTCTGACGCCATCCGCACCTGTTTCGCCAAGTTCTTCACCTTCTCAGGCCGTGCCTCGCGGCCCGAATACTGGTTCTTTTTCCTCTTCATTCTGATCTGGAGCATCATCGCCGGAGTCGTTGATCTGAAGTTTTTCACGCAGGTCGCGGTGTCCGAGACCGAGGCATCTACATCCGTTGCGGCCACGTCCTCGGGGCCGGTGCAGTCCATTGTGGCGCTGATCGTTTTCTTCCCGCATCTGGCTGTCGCCTGGCGGCGGATGCATGATACCGGGCGCAGCGGGCTTTATGCCTTGTTGCCGATCCTGCTGATCCTTGGTGCTTTGGCCGTCCTGATCTTTGGCATCGGCCTTGCCAGCCAGTTCCATGGCGGCACGCTGGACATCCTGCTGACCGAGGCCACGTTGCTTATCGTCATCCCGACACTCATCGTTCTGGTGGTGTCACCCCTTCTGGTGCTCTGGTGGCTGGCCCGTCCCAGCGAACCCGGCACCAACAAATACGGTCCCAACCCAACAGAGGTAGCCCCATGACCGAACACAGCCCTAACGACCAGTTTCATGCCTCGAGCTTTATGCAGGGGCATAATGCCGAATATCTGGAACAGCTTTATGCCCAATACACCAAGGATCCCGGTGCGGTGGATGCCGCCTGGGTCGAGTTTTTCGGCGCGATGGGTGATGCCACACCGGACGTGCAGCGCGAGGCTGAGGGGCCTTCCTGGGCACGGAGCGACTGGCCCCCGATGCCGACCGATGACCTGACGGGGGCGCTGACCGGGGAATGGGCTGAGATCGACGCGAAGGCGGCTGGCAAGAAGATCAAGGACAAGGCGGCGGACAAGGGCGTTGCGGTCAGCGAAGACCAGATCAAGCGCGCGGTGCTGGACAGTCTGCGGGCGCTGATGCTGATCCGGGCCTATCGTATCCGGGGTCATCTGGCTGCAAATCTGGACCCGCTGGGGATGCGCGCGGCCAGCACGCATCCGGAACTGGACCCCAAAACCTATGGCTTTACCGATGCCGACATGGATCGCCCGATCTTTATCGACAACGTGCTGGGGCTGCAGGTGGCCTCGATGCGCCAGATCGTCGAGATCGTGAAACGGACTTACTGTGGCACATTTGCGCTGCAATACATGCATATCTCGAACCCGGAAGAGGCCGCGTGGCTGAAAGAGCGGATCGAAGGTTACGGCAAGGAAATCGCGTTTACCAAGGAAGGCCGCAAGGCGATCCTGAACAAGATGGTCGAGGCCGAAGGGTTCGAAAAGTTCCTGCACGTCAAATACATGGGCACCAAGCGGTTCGGTCTGGACGGCGGCGAAAGCCTGATCCCGGCGATGGAGCAGATCATCAAGCGCGGTGGCGCTTTGGGTGTGCGGGACATCGTGATCGGGATGCCGCATCGGGGCCGTCTGAACATTCTGGCCAATGTGATGCGCAAGCCTTATCGCGCGATCTTCAACGAGTTTCAGGGCGGCAGCTTTAAACCCGAAGACGTGGATGGCTCGGGCGATGTGAAATACCACCTTGGGGCGTCAAGCGACCGGGAATTTGATGGCAACAGCGTCCACCTGTCGCTGACCGCGAACCCCAGCCACCTTGAGGCGGTGAACCCCGTGGTTCTGGGCAAGGTGCGGGCCAAGCAGGATCAGTTGAAGGACACAGATCGTACCGCCGTCATGGGCATTCTGCTGCATGGTGATGCGGCCTTTGCAGGTCAGGGCGTGGTGGCCGAAGGCTTTGGCCTAAGCGGTCTGCGCGGGCACAAGACCGGTGGCACCATGCATATCGTGGTGAACAACCAGATCGGCTTTACCACTGCGCCGCATTTCAGCCGGTCCAGCCCATATCCGACGGATATTGCGCTGATGGTTGAGGCGCCGATTTTCCACGTCAACGGTGACGACCCCGAAGCGGTGGTGCACGCCGCCAAGGTGGCAACCGAATTCCGTCAGAAGTTCCACAAGGACGTGGTCATCGACATCTTCTGCTATCGCCGGTTTGGTCATAACGAGGGCGATGAGCCCATGTTCACCAACCCGATCATGTACAAGAAGATCAAGACGCATAAGACCACACTGTCGCTGTACACCGAGCGTCTGGTCCGGGACGGGCTGATCCCCGAGGGCGAGATCGAAGATATGAAAGCCGCGTTCCAGGCGCATCTGAATGATGAGTTTGAAGCGGGCAAGGATTACAAGCCCAACAAGGCCGATTGGCTGGACGGGCGCTGGTCGCATCTGGACAAGAACAAGGACGAATATGTCCGAGGTCAGACCGCGATCAAGCCGGAAACGCTGGCCGAGATTGGTCAGGCGCTGACCCATGCGCCCGACGACATCGCGGTGCACAAGACGGTGGCCCGTCTTTTGGACCACAAGAAGAAGATGTTCGAAACGGGTACCGGGTTTGACTGGGCCACGGGCGAGGCGCTGGCCTTTGGCTCGCTGCTGACCGAGGGCTATCCGGTGCGCTTGTCCGGGCAGGATGCAACGCGCGGCACGTTCAGCCAGCGCCATTCCGGTTTCGTGCATCAGGAAAGTGAAGAACGCTACTACCCACTGAACAATATTCGAAAAGGCCAGTCGAACTACGAAGTAATCGACTCGATGCTGTCGGAATATGCGGTGCTGGGCTTTGAATATGGCTATTCGCTGGCCGAACCCAATGCTCTGACCTTATGGGAGGCACAGTTTGGCGATTTTGCCAACGGCGCGCAGATCATGTTCGATCAGTTCATCAGCTCGGGCGAGAGCAAATGGCTGCGCATGTCCGGTCTGGTCTGTCTGCTGCCGCACGGGTTCGAGGGGCAAGGCCCCGAACACTCGTCCGCGCGGCTGGAGCGGTTCCTGCAGATGTGCGGTCAGGACAACTGGATCGTGGCGAATTGCACAACGCCTGCGAACTATTTCCACATCCTGCGACGTCAGCTGCACCGGACCTTCCGCAAGCCGCTGATTCTGGTGACGCCCAAGTCGTTGCTGCGCCACAAGCTGGCAGTCAGCACCGCCGACCAGTTCACCACCGGGTCAAGCTTCCACAGGGTGTTGTGGGACGATGCGCAGCACGGAAACTCGGACACCAAGCTGGTGGCCGATGACAAGATCAAGCGTGTGGTCATGTGTTCGGGCAAGGTCTATTTCGATCTGCTGGAGGAACGCGATGCACGCGGGATCGACGATGTCTATCTGATGCGGATCGAGCAGTTCTATCCGTTCCCCGCGCATTCGCTGATCAACGAGCTTGAACGGTTCAAGGGGGCCGAGATGGTCTGGTGTCAGGAAGAGCCCAAGAACCAGGGAGCCTGGAACTTTATCGAGCCCAATATTGAATGGGTGCTTGGCCGTATCAAGGCCGAGTACAAAAGGCCGCGCTATGTCGGCCGCGCCACTTCGGCCTCGCCCGCGACGGGTCTGGCCAGCCAACACAAAGCCCAACAAGAAGCGCTGGTGAACGAAGCGCTGAGCATTGAAGGAAAATAATCGATGTCCATTGAAGTTCGAGTTCCCACGCTGGGCGAGTCCGTCACCGAAGCCACGGTTGCGACATGGTTCAAGAAACCCGGCGACGCGGTTGCCGTAGATGAGATGCTCTGTGAGCTTGAGACCGACAAGGTCACGGTCGAAGTGCCCGCCCCAAGCGCGGGTGTGATGGGTGAGATTGTCGCCGCCGAAGGTGAAACCGTTGGTGTCGATGCCCTGCTGGCCACGATCGCAGCCGGCGACGGGGCCGCACCGGCCCCTGCAGCGGCGGCGGCACCTGCAGCGGCAGCCCCGGCAGCGTCGGGCGGCAGCGTTGATGTCATGGTGCCCACGCTGGGCGAATCTGTGACCGAAGCAACCGTTTCGACATGGTTCAAGCAAGTTGGCGACGCCGTCGCGCAGGACGAGATGCTGTGCGAGTTGGAAACCGACAAGGTCTCGGTCGAGGTTCCGGCCCCGGCGGCGGGCGTTCTGGCCGAAATCGTGGCCCCCGAAGGCGCAACCGTGGATGCAAGTGCCAAACTGGCGGTGATCTCGGGCGCGGCAGCCGGTGCGGCCCCGGCCCCCGCCGCAGCGGCAGCGGCCCCGGCGGCGGCTGCAACGGGCAAGGACGTAGCCAATGCGCCTTCGGCTGAGAAAGCCATGGCCGAGGCTGGTCTGTCCGCCGATCAGGTCACCGGCACGGGCCGCGATGGCCGCATCATGAAAGAGGATGTGGCAAAAGCCGTTGCGGCGGCGGCTTCGGCCCCAGCTCCTGCGGCGGCTGCGCCCGCCCCCGCTGCCCAGGCTCCGCGCGCCCCGGTTGCTGCGGATGACGCCGCCCGCGAGGAACGCGTGCGCATGACGCGCCTGCGCCAGACCATCGCCAAGCGCCTGAAGGATGCGCAGAATACGGCTGCGATCCTGACCACCTATAATGAGGTGGACATGACCGAGGTGATGGCCCTGCGCAACGAATACAAAGAGCTGTTTCAGAAGAAACACGGCGTGAAGCTGGGCTTTATGTCCTTCTTCACCAAGGCCTGCTGCCATGCGCTGAAAGAGGTTCCGGAAGTCAATGCCGAGATTGACGGCACCGATATCGTCTACAAGAACTTCGTCCATATGGGCGTGGCCGCCGGTACGCCGCAGGGTCTGGTGGTGCCGGTGATCCGCGATGCGGATTCGATGTCCTTTGCCGCTATCGAAAAAGCCATCGCCGAAAAAGGCCAGCGCGCCCGTGACGGCAAGCTGAGCATGGCGGAAATGCAGGGCGGTACCTTCACCATCTCGAACGGTGGCGTCTATGGCTCGCTGATGTCCTCGCCGATCCTGAACCCGCCGCAGTCGGGTATTCTGGGGATGCACAAGATTCAAGACCGTCCGATGGTCGTGAATGGTGAGATCAAGATCCGCCCGATGATGTATCTGGCGCTGTCCTATGATCACCGGATCGTGGACGGTAAAGGCGCGGTAACGTTCCTTGTCCGCGTGAAAGAGGCGCTGGAAGACCCGCGCCGCCTGTTGATGGATCTGTAATCATGGCGACACATATACTCTGGCAGGCCGATGTGGCCGATTTCAATGCCTGGCTGAAGGTGTTCCGGGACGACAAACCGATGCGCGAGGCCGCGGGCATCCGCGACCTGCACATCTGGAAGGACCCCGACCAGCGCGACCATGCGGTTGCGATGTTCGAGGTCACCGATCTGAACCGGGCGCAGGACTTTCTGGAATCCGAAGAACTGGCCATGCACCATGAACGCGGCGGTGTCGCGCATATTCAGGTCAAAGTGCTGGAGCCCGTCTGACAATCCGCGTGTGCGGGGCCTTTCCCGCACACGCAACAGCACTTACGCGTGAACCCCGCCTGCCCATGAGCCTTCGAAATGTTAGTCCCGGACCCGGACATTCATTGAAAAAGGATATGTGACCATGTCTTCGGAACTTTCCATTCTTGCGCTTTACGGTCTGCTGGTCGTGGTGATCATTCTGCTGAACATCCTGACCGCCATGTCTCAGGTCGGGCTGATGACGCTGGGCGGCGCGCGGGACGACATGCCGCCGCTGACGGGCGTTGCCGCGCGGGTTGAGCGCACGCTGTCGAACTCGGTCGTCGCCATGGCGCTGTTTGCGCCTGCTGTGCTGATCCTTGCCGTCAGCGACAGCTTCACGCCCGGAACGCTGCTGGCAGCTCAGGTCTTTCTGGTCGCCCGTATCGTCTTTGTCCCGGTATACGCCTTTGCCATCCCGGTCCCGTTCCTGCGCACGCTTGTCTGGCTGGCAGGATTTCTTGCAACCGTTTATCTATATCTTACGGCCTTGTAAGGCCTGACTGCCGCGCCCATGATCCGGGCGCGGTCAAGACACATCAAGGAGTGCCCCAATGTCCAGCTATGACGTTATCGTAATCGGAGCCGGCCCCGGCGGCTATGTCTGCGCCATCCGCTGCGCGCAGCTTGGCCTAAAGACAGCCGTTGTCGAGGGGCGCGAGACGCTGGGCGGCACCTGTTTGAACGTGGGCTGCATCCCGTCAAAGGCGCTGCTGCACGCCAGCCACCAGCTGCATGAGGCCGAGCATAACTTTGCCAAGATGGGCCTGAAGGGCAAATCGCCTTCGGTCGATTGGAAGCAGATGCAGGCCTATAAGGACGAAGTGATCGAGGGCAACACCAAGGGCATCGAGTTCCTGTTCAAGAAGAACAAGATCGACTGGCTGAAAGGCTGGGGCTCGATCCCTGCTGCCGGTCAGGTCAAGGTGGGGGATGAGGTGCATGAAGCCAAGAACATCATCATCGCCTCGGGGTCCGAGCCTTCATCGCTGCCGGGTGTGACCGTGGACGAGAAGGTCGTTGTGACCTCGACCGGGGCGCTGTCTCTGGGCAAGATCCCGAAGAAGATGGTGGTGATCGGCGCGGGCGTGATCGGGCTGGAGCTGGGCTCGGTCTACAGCCGTCTTGGGGCCGAGGTGACGGTGATCGAGTTCCTCAAGGAAATCACACCGGGCATGGACCCCGAAGTGCAGAAGACCTTCCAGCGCATCCTTAAGAAACAGGGCCTGAAATTCGTCATGGGCGCGGCGGTGCAAAAGACCGAAGCCACGAAGACCAAGGCCAAGGTCACTTACAAGCTGCTGAAGGATGACAGTGAGCATGTGATCGACGCCGACACCGTTCTCGTTGCCACCGGGCGCAAACCGTTCTCGGATGGCTTGGGACTTGAGGCGCTGGGTGTCGAAATGACGCCGCGCGGTCAGATCAAGGTGGGTGCAGACTGGCAAACCAACGTGCCCGGCATCTACGCCATCGGCGACGTGACCGAAGGCCCGATGCTGGCCCACAAGGCCGAGGATGAAGGCATGGCCGCCGCCGAGCAGGTCGCGGGCAAGCATGGGCATGTGAATTACGGCGTCATTCCTGGCGTGATCTACACCTGGCCCGAAGTTGCGAATGTCGGCGAAACCGAAGCGACGCTCAAGGAACAGGGCCGCGCCTACAAGGTCGGCAAGTTCATGTTCATGGGCAATGGCCGCGCCAAGGCGAACTTTGCCGCCGATGGGTTTGTCAAAATCCTTGCCGACAAGGAAACCGATCGCATTCTGGGCGCACACATCATCGGCCCCGCCGCCGGAGACCTGATCCACGAGGTCTGCGTGGCGATGGAATTCGGAGCATCCGCCGAGGATCTGGCCCTGACCTGCCACGCGCATCCGACCTATTCCGAGGCCGTGCGCGAAGCGGCACTGGCTTGTGGCGACGGTCCGATCCACTCGTAAACCTGCGCGGGTTGAAAGTTCGGGATGCGAGGCTCTGCCTCGCGCTCCGGGATATTTAGAGACAGATGAAGAGCGGATCCCGGCTTCATCTTTTCAAAAATACTCCGGGGGAGTCGCGGCTTGCCGCGGCGGGGGCAGAGCCCCCTCTACCACATGGTTTTGGCCGCGCGCGCACCCCACTCGGAATCGTAGCGCGCGCCGCCTTCCTCGCCTGCGGTCATCTCGGCCAGAATTTCGCCCGCGGTCGGCAAGTCTGCGCTTTCATCACCGCTGGTCCAGGTCCCGGCACGGATCAGGGCGCGTGCACATTGCGTGTAGATTTCCGAGATTTTGATCACGATAACCGTTGCGGGCTGTTTGCCCTGTTTTTCAAACCGGGCGCGCAGGTCTTCATCCGCAGTCAGGCGTGCGGTGCCGATCACGCGCACCACATTGTTTGAGCCGGGGACGATGAACATCAACGATACCCGTTCATCCCGGACAATGTTGCGCAGGCTGTCCAGCCGGTTGTTTCCGCGCCAGTCCGGCAGTGCCAGCGTGCCGGGATCAAGCTCCAGAACCACGGGGCCATCGTCGCCGCGTGGGCTGCCATCCACCCCTTCGGGCCCGACCGTACAGAGCACGCAAAGGCGCGCGGTCATGATCCATTTGCGATAAAGCGGGGTCAGGCGGCGGGCGACCTTGCGGAGCGATGCGGAACCCGGCTCTCCGTATAGCGTTTCGAGCGTTGCGATGTCGTCAATGTACTGCATCAGGATCAAACCCCACTTCCCGCATCAGCGCGTCCGAGCGTGTTTCGATCACAGTCTCAAGCTGTGCCAGAAATTCATTGCGCCCGATGCCCGGATCGATCGGATCAAGAAAGTCGACAATGGCCAGACCGGGCTTGCGCAACACGCCGGTGCGCGGCCAGAACACCCCGGCATTGGTCGCCACGGGAACGCAGGGAAAGCCGAGCCCTTCGTAGAGTACCGCCGTGCCGACCTTATAGGGCTTTTGCACGCCCGGAGCCACACGCGTGCCTTGGGGGTAGATCACCAGCTGGCCGGGTTCGCTGAATTCCTTGGCAACGTCTTTGACCATTTTCGCAACCGCCGCGCCGCGTTTGCCGCGATTGACCGGGATACAGCCCAGACGGCGGGCATACATGCCAATCACAGGGGTCCAGAGAAGTTCGCGTTTCATGATGAACTTGCCGTGCGGAATTGCGTCGAAGATCATGATGATGTCGAGGAAGGACTGGTGTTTGGCACCGATGACAACCTCGCCGGTCGGAACCGAACCGCGTGTTTCGCAGCGGATACCGACCATCCAGCGGGCCAGCCACATCGTTGTGCGGGCGTAGGTTTTGCACGCCCGCAGCGCGCCGCGTTTGGTAAACAGAGCGTAGGGCGCAAAGACGATACCCAGGATCAGCATCCATACGTAGATCGTGATCATGAAAATCAGCGATCGCACCCATTGCACGGCCATGAACATCACGAAAGCTCCTTTAACTTGCGGCGCGCGGCAGACCATGTGGCGACAAAGGCAACGGCGGCCCCCAGAACGGGGATGAGCGCGGGCAGCAGCCAGCCGATGCCCTGAAAGCCGAGGCCGGTCAGAAACCCACCCTCTTCCGAGGCTTCGGGCAGCAGCAGAACGCCGCTCATGCCCAAGAGGGTGCCGACGGCGGCCCCGAACAGGGCGCGAAAGGTGAAGCGGCGTACAAAGGCGCCCGCGATAAAGCCATCCTTTGCGCCGACCTGACGCAGCACTTCGATGATCTGCGCATTTGCCGCGAGCGAGGCGTTTGCGGCCAGCGTAATCATTGCCGCCGTGGCCCCACCAATCAGCAGGATCGACACCCAGCCCAACCGCCGCAGCGAGTTGGCCGCGGATACCAGCGGCTCGCGCCAGCGGGAATGGTCGTCCAGCACCGCGCCCGGCACCTCGGCCCCCAGTCGCAGGCGCAGGCCCGCCGCGTCGAGGCCGGGTTCGCCCTCGGTGATCTCGATCAACTGCGGGATGGGCAGCGTATCCAGCGGCAGGTCGGGGCCGAACCAGGGGGCCAGCAGGGCGGCCTGTTCCTCGGTCGATAGCGCACGGGCAGACGCGACGCCGGGGGTTTGCTTTAAGACGGTCAGTGCGGCCTGTGTTTGGGCGGCCATCTGATCTGCCGGTGCGTTGATGCGCAGGGTTGCGGCACCGGCCAGTTCCGAGGCCCAGCGATCCGCCAAGCGCCCCGAGGCCAGTGACAGCGCCAGCGCAAACACCGCCAGAAACGCCATCGCGCCGGATACGAACAGCGTCAGATGCGCGGTAAACCCGGTGGGCGGCACGACGCGGTCGGCGCGGGTGTCGCGGCGCAGCAGGGCGCGGATGTCTTCACCACTCATAGATCTGCCCCCGCCAGTTGCAGCCTGCGCTGTGAAATCCGCAACACCCGCGCCTGCACCTGACTTTTGGCGGCGCGGATCAGGGACAGGTCATGGGTGGCGATCAGAACGGTTTTGCCCATGCGGTTCAACTCGACCAGCAGACGCAGCAGGCGTTGCGACATCTCCCAGTCGACATTGCCGGTTGGTTCATCGGCCAGCACGATATCGGGCGACAGGATGACGGCGCGGGCCAAGGCGGCGCGTTGACGCTCGCCGCCGGACAACTCGGGCGGATGCGCCTCAAGCCGACTGCCAAGGCCAACCCAGTTCAGCAACTCGGTCAGGTTGTCCTGTTCGGTGTCCAGAGCACGGCCCGAAACCATCAGCGGCAGCGCCACATTTTCAGCCAGCGTCATGTGGTCGAGAAACCGGCAATCCTGATGCACCATGCCGATGCGCCGCCGCAGCACGGCCATCTGGTCGCGATCCAGCCCGGCGATGTCATCCCCAAAGGCGCTGAGCCTGCCCGAGGTCGGCAGCAATGCGCCATAGCAAAGCTTGAGCAGCGTGGTCTTGCCTGCGCCCGACGGGCCGGTCAGAAAATGAAACGACCCAGACTGCAGTTGCAGCGACACATCGCTCAGCAATTCGCCGCCGCCGTAGCTGTAGCTGACACTTTCCAGCTCGATCACGCCTGTCCCCTTTGTTATTTGCCTGTCTTGCCCCAGCGTGGCGCGGGTTTCAATGCCCCGGACGGGGCCAATTGGTGACAGTTGGTCCGGGAAACCGAAAACACGCTTTGCGCTTGGGGCTTAACGGAATATCATTATAAAAAAAACTATTATCAGGCCCGCAGTCAGGCCAGGAGGCAGTATGCGACTTACGTGTCCGAATTGCAGCGCTCAGTACGAAGTGCCGGACGACGTCATCCCGGAGAACGGGCGTGACGTGCAGTGTTCGAATTGCGAGCAGACATGGTTTCAGCCGAAACATCCCGAAACCGCGAAGGATCAGCCCGACACGGTCGAAGCCATGGTGGCAGAGCCGGTCGGGGATGCCGCCGCAGCGCCAGCCGATGAGGTCGCGCCGGAGCCGGAAAAGGCGGAAGATACCGGCAATGTGGATCCCAGTGTCGCCAACATCCTCAAGGAAGAGGCGGCGCGCGAGGCGGAGCTGCGGGCGCAGGAAGGCAGCAGTCTGGAAAGCCAACCCGATCTTGCGCTGGACCCGCCCGAGGAACCGAAGGTCAAACCCAAGCGACCGGCGGCTACGGCGACTGCTGAGGATTCGGGCCAGAAAAACGCACTGCCGGATGTTCAGGCCATCAATACCGGGCTGAAAAGCGGCAGCGATGCCAAATCGAAAGAAACGGCATCCGAGGCCCCGCGCAAATCGGGCGGCTTCCTGCGTGGATTCGCGTTGATCGTGATTATCGGGATCATCCTGTTGCTGGTCTACAGCAACGCCAGCCAGATCAGCGAGGCTGTTCCGCAGGCTGACCCGGTGCTGAAATCCTACGTGTCCTTTGTGGATCAGGCCCGTCTGTGGCTTGAGGCGCAAACCGGTGGCGCGGCGCAGAATTAAAGCGTTTCCGGGTTTATTTGACTCGTGCCGCGAAGCTATAGCGTTCCGGGAGCGCCGCAGGCGTTTCCGGCGGTCAGAACCGCTCTAACAACCGTTTGAGGTATTCCAGTTCGATCTGCGGCCGGTCGGTTTCACCGGTCCGGCGGCGGATTTCGTCCAGCAACTCGCGGGCACGGCGATAGACGTCCTCGCCCTGCAGCAGATTGTCTTCGGTTGAGATCGAGCCTGCGGACCCGGGTGCGCGGCCCAGCGGATCGCGGTTGTCGGCCTGCATGTCACCGGCCTCGGTGCCCTGCCCCGGCTGGTTCTGCTGGTTTTGCGCCAGCGCCTCGCCCAGCGACCGCATCCCCTCGCGCAGGGCTTCCATCGCTTCGGATTGGCGGTCGATCGCTTCGGCCAGATCATCGCCGCGCAGGGCCTGTTCGGCCTCGTCCATGGCGCGACCGGCACGATCCAGCGCATCGCGCGCGGCTTCGCCTTCGGGGCTGCCGCCACCCGGCAGGCCCTGTTGCTGACGTTGCAATTCATCCCGCAGGGCTTGCTGACGGTCTGCCAAGGATCCCTGACCCTGCTGATCTTCGCCCGCCTGATCCTGGCCTTGACCCTGACCGCCCTGACCTTCGTGGCTTTGGCCGCGGCCCTGACCGCCCGAGCGGCCTTCGTTGCCCTGATTTTCACCGGCCTGCGCGCCGGGGTTGAACTGTTCCTGCAGGTCGCGGAACGCCTGATCGCTGAGGCCCTGCTGTTCACGCAGGGTTTCGGCCAGACCTTCCATGGCTTGCTGCCCTTCGGATTGGCCCCCCTGACCCTGCCCTTGGGTGACGCGCATGTTTTCCATCATCTGCTGGAACTCTTCCAGCGCCTGCTGCGCCTCGGCCATGCGGCCCTGTTCCATCAGTTCCTGAATGCGGTCCATCATCCGCTGCAGGTCATCCTGCGTCATTTGCAGGGTTTCGCCGTTGGGCCCTTGCTGGCCCTGCGGCGTCTCACCATTTTCCTGCGCCAGACGTTGCAACTGACGCATGTAATCCTGCGTCGCCTCGCGTAGTTCCTGCATCAGCTCGGCGATCTCTTCGTCGCTGGCCCCGTTCTGCATCGCCTCGGTCAGCCGTTCCTGTGCGCGGCGCATCCGCTCCAGCGCATCGGCCAGCGTGCCATCCTCGATCAGAACCGCCAGATCCCACAAGGCCTGTGCGATTTCTTCCTGCTGCTTGAGGTTCAGCGCGCCGTAGCGATCAAAAGTCTCCAACCTGCGCAGGATCACACGCAGGCGCAGATAGGCGGTGTCGGAGCGGAACAGGTCCTCGGGCAGGTGCGAGACCGCGCGCAGCAGCTGCGACACCCGCAGGGCGTTGTCCTTGGTCCAAAGCAGGTCGCGGCGCTGTTCGATCACCGCTGCGGCCAGCGGGTCAAAGAAGCGGCGCGCGGGCAGGTTGGTTTGAAACGGTTCCGAGGCGGATTGCTGATCAGCGTCATCCACCGCGCTGAGCGTGATAGTCACGGGCAGATGCGCCCAAGGGTGCTGCGAGAAATCTTCGATCAGATCCTCGGTGAACTCGGCCCGATCCCCGGTGATGGGCAGCGGCAGCGGGATTTCAATAGATGGGCGCGGTTCGGGGTCGGTTGCCAGCCCGAATTGGCGGTCGACCGAGGCCAGATCAAGCTCGATCACCGCCGAGCCGGACACGATGGCATAGTCGTCGCTGGCGGCGTAGGGCAGTTTCATCTGCCCGCCGGCCTCGGACCCGGCGGATCCTGCCACGGCGATCTGCGGGGCAGCGTCGGCGACAACCTCCAACGCCCAGTCGCGGCCTGCAGGTCCATCGATGCGTAGCTGCCCGGACCGTTCGGCCACAAAATCATGTTCGGGCTCGGCCGCCGCTTCGGCCCCTGAGGCCGAGGTTGTTTCGCTGAGCGTATGCGCGCCGACCTCGCCGTAGAACCGCAAGGTGATGCGACTGCCCTGCGGCACGGAAAGAGTGGGTTCATCCTGATCCGCAAGATAGAGCGTCGGCAGGCCGGTATAGCGCGGCGGTTCAACCCAGCCCTCCCATGTGGGGCCTTGGGCAGCATCCGCGGTGCCAGGTGTCATGTCGGCCACCGAGCCGATGCGCCAGAACGAGCCGAACAGCGCCGCAACCACCAGCGCCAACAAGGCAGCATAGCGCAGGGCATAGGGATCACGCGCGGCAAGCCGCAGGTCGGGTTTCACAGGTTCGGCCTGCGCGGCGCGTGCAGCCATGCGGGACTGGTGCGCCTGCCACAGGGCCACCGAATCCGCATCCATCGCGCCGATGGCCTGATCGTCCATCAGCGCCTGAATCGGACGCCCGGGCAGGGTTTCATCCAGCCGCACCAAAGCCTGCGCCCGGGTGGGCAGGTGGAATCGCCGGATGCCCCAGATCAGCGCCCCCAACAGGGCCAGCAGCAGCACCGCGCCGGTAATCCAGACGGTTTCGACCCGCACCAGATCCTGCAGGCCCAGCATCAAAGCCGCCAAAACCGCCATAAGGCCCGAGAAAAACGGCCAGAAAGCGCGCCAGACCCGCTCGGCCAGCATCCCCCCGTGGGTCAGCCACAGGGACAGTCTGGGAATTGGCAGTTTCGTTTGGTCGCGCAAGGCGGGCCTCCGGTCATCGGGCCCTTGTGCGCCTATCGCGTCAGAGCCACGAGGGTATGGTATCGCGGTTTATCATTTCGTCAAAGCTTGGCCGTTCACGAATTACGGCAAATTGATCCCCATGCACCAGCACTTCGGGGATCAGCGGGCGCGAGTTGTATTCGCTGGCCATCACCGCGCCATAGGCCCCGGCGCTGCGAAACGCCACCAGATCGCCCGGTGTCAGCGGCGGCATATTGCGCTGTTTGGCGAATGTATCGCCGGATTCGCAGACGGGGCCGACGATGTCATAGGGCTGTTGTTCGACCCCCGGGGCGGGTTCCTGAACGGAAACAATATCGTGATGCGCCTCGTACATTGCAGGGCGGATCAGGTCGTTCATCGCCCCGTCGAGAATCAGGAAATCACGCCCCTCGCCGGATTTCACATAGATCACCTTGCTGACCATCAGCCCCGCATTGCCCGCGATCAGGCGGCCCGGTTCAATCTCGATCTCGCAATCCAGATGGCCCAGCGTTTTCTTGATCAATGCGCCATATTCCACCGGCAGCGGCGGCGCGTCGTTCGAGCGAGTATAGGGAATACCCAAACCCCCGCCCAGATCGAGGCGGCGAATGTCGTGGCCTTCAGCGCGCAGGCGTTCAGTCAGTTCTGCGACCTTGGTATAGGCCAGCTCAAACGGCTCAAGCTCGGTCAGTTGCGAGCCGATATGGACGTCGATGCCAATCACCCGCAGCCCCGGCAGGCTTGCGGCGTGGGCGTAAACCTCGGACGCGCGGGCGATGGGAATGCCGAATTTGTTCTCGGACTTGCCGGTGGCGATCTTGGCGTGGGTCTTGGCGTCCACATCCGGATTCACCCGCACGGTGATCGACGCAATCACGCCCAGTTCCAGTGCGATGGCGTTGATCACCTCCATCTCGGGCTCGGATTCGACGTTGAACTGACGGATGCCACCGGTCAGGGCGGTGCGAATCTCATCCGCCGTTTTGCCGACGCCCGAAAAGACGATCTTGTCGCCCGGCACGCCTGCCGCCTTGGCGCGCAGGTATTCGCCGCCCGAGACCACATCCATCCCCGCGCCCGCCTGCGCCAGCGTTTTCAGGATCGCCTGATTGCTGGCCGCCTTCATCGCGTAGCAGACGAGGTGATCGGTGCCCGCGAGCGCGTCATCAAACAGCTGGAAATGGCGCAGCAGGGTCGCGGTGGAATAGACATAGAACGGGGTTCCGACCGCGGCAGCGATTTCGGAGATTGCAACATCCTCGGCGTAGAGCGCGCCGTCGCGGTAGAGAAAGTGATCCATACCCGCGCGCTTAGACCAAAAGAGGTATTCGGATCAAATGATTCCGCGCCTTATCCGCCGGTGGACACACCAACCTGCCCATAGCCCGAGATCGAAATGCCCGAGCCGCTGGGTTTCGGCTCAGGGTCGGGGCGGGGGTTGCCTGCGGGATCGCAGCCCGCCAGCAGGGCCAGAACGCAAAGCGCAAGGATGGGTTTCACGTGGTCAGAGCCCCAGATAGACGCCCAGACCACCCCGGCGCAGGCCAAGACCGACGCCGCCATAGGCGCCGCTGGTGCCGACGCCGACATTCGCGCTCATGGTGGGTTGGATCGGTTCGCCATCCGCGCCGCATCCGGCGAGGACTGCCGCAGCTGAAATCAGAAGGATCACCCGCACTATCTGCATCACACCAGCGCCTTCCACCGCTTGATCTGGGCACGCACCTGATCGGGCGCCGTGCCGCCATAGGACTGGCGCGAGATTACCGAATTTTCGACCGTAAGGACAGAAAAGACGTCATCGGTGATGTCTGCATGGACCGATTGCATATCCTCAAGCGTCAGATCGGGCAGGTCGCAGCCTTTGCCTTCGGCCATCGCTACCAGCGATCCAGTGACGTGATGCGCATCGCGGAACGGCAGGCCCAGCACCCGCACCAGCCAGTCGGCCAGATCGGTCGCGGTAGAGAAACCAGATCCCGCCGCCGCCGCAAGACTGTCGCGGTTGGCGGTCATATCCTTGACCATGCCTTCCATCGCGGCCAGCGCCAGCATCCAGTTGTCGGCAGCGTCAAAGACCTGTTCCTTGTCTTCCTGCATGTCCTTGGAATAGGCCAGCGGAAGCCCCTTCATCACCATCATCAGCGCTGTATTTGCGCCATAGATGCGGCCCACCTTGGCGCGGATCAGTTCAGCGGCATCGGGGTTTTTCTTTTGCGGCATGATCGACGAGCCGGTCGAGAACCGATCCGACAGCGTCACAAAGCGGAATTGGGCCGAGGACCAGATCACCAGTTCTTCGGCAAAGCGCGACAGGTGCACGGCGCAGATCGAGGCGGTCGACAGGAACTCGAGCGCGAAGTCGCGGTCGCTGACGGCGTCCAGCGAGTTGGCGGCGGGGCGGTCAAAGCCCAGTGCCGCAGCGGTCATAGCGCGGTCAATGGGGAAGGACGTGCCTGCCAGCGCCGCAGCGCCCAGCGGGGATTCGTTCATCCGGGCACGCGCGTCGCGCACGCGGCTCAGGTCGCGGCCAAACATCTCGACATAGGCCATCATGTGATGGCCCCATGTCACCGGCTGCGCGGTTTGCAGGTGGGTGAAACCGGGCATGACCCAATCGGCCCCGGCCTCGGCCTGTGCCAGAAGCGCACGGATCAGGGCCAGAAGGCCGGTTTCGGCGGCGTCGAACTGATCGCGAACCCAGAGTTTGAAGTCGGTGGCGACCTGATCGTTGCGCGATCGACCTGTGTGCAGACGGCCTGCGGGCTCTCCGATCACCTCTTTCAGCCGCGCCTCGACGTTCATGTGAATGTCTTCCAAAGCGGTCGAGAACTGAAAGTCTCCGTTCTGGATTTCTGACAAGACTGTGAGCAGCCCTTCCCGAATGGCCTGCGCGTCATTATCAGTAATAACGCCTGTGGCAGCCAACATGGCGGCATGGGCGCGCGAGCCTGCAATGTCCTGGGCTGCCATCCGCTGATCGAACCCGATCGAGGCGTTGATTGCCTCCATGATCGCGTCTGGACCGGCGGCAAAGCGGCCGCCCCACATCTGGTTCGAGGATTGATCGGTCATGAAAGAAAACCCGGAGTTGATATGCGCCTGTTACGTCTGATCCCCCTTTATATGGCCCTTGCGCTGGGTGCAAATGCCGCTTTGGCCAGTGATGCCGAGACATTGGGCCCGCTGCGTGACGGGACGCTGAAACGGCTGATCCTGCATAAAGAGCCGAAAGAGGCCAAGGTGATCGAATTTCAGCTGGAGGATGACGGCGGCGTCGGCACGCTGGAAGATTATCGCGGCAAATATGTGCTGATCAATTTCTGGGCCACATGGTGCGCGCCCTGCCGCAAGGAAATGCCGCAGATCGCCGAGTTGCAGCAGGAATTCGGCGGCGACAAGTTTCAGGTTCTGACGCTGGCGACGGGCCGCAACAACCCCGCCGGGATCAAGAAGTTCTTTGAAGAGAACGGGATCGAGAACCTGCCCCGGCATCAAGACCCCAACCAGTCCGCCGCGCGCGAATTTGGCGTCATCGCCCTGCCGATCACGGTTATCCTGAACCCCGAAGGTCAGGAAATCGCGCGGCTGATTGGCGATGCCGAGTGGAATTCCGACAGTGCCAAGGCGATTATCGGCGCGCTGGTTGGCGGGGAAAGCTGATAGCGAAACAGGTTGCGTCGTGATACCCTCCCGCTTGTTTTGAGTGGGAGGTTTATTCGTGAGAACCATTTCAATGATCGCTGCTGCGGTGTCGGTGGTATTTGTGTCGACGGTTGCAGCACAGGCCAAGGATATCAAAAAGGAAAGCCAATTTCTTGAGACGGTGGCCGATAAGGAACTTGTCGGGACCAACGCCAAATTTACGATTGGGTCGGACGGCAAAATCTCTGGCCGGCAGAACAACGGGACCAAATTTGCGGGCGCATGGGTCTGGAGTAAGCGGTTTTGGTGCCGCACTCTGGTCGTTGGGGACAATCAGGTGCCTCAGGATTGCCAGAAGGTGACTGTAGAAGGAAATCAGGTCACGTTCACCCGAAACAAAGGCAAGGGCGATTCCGGCGGTACATATACCATCACAAAATAGGCGCATCGGCTGACGCGACGCCACCTTTGACACTGGCCCCTGTCCTTTGCACTCTGCGCGCAGGAGGACGGAATGCCGCTTGAAATACTGCTTGTTCTGGTGGTCGGCGGCATCGCCGGAATCACGCTGCTGCTGCATCTGACGGGCAAATCCCGGCGGCATGTGCTGACGCGTGAAACGGCGCCGGATCAATGGCTGCGGCATTTCCCCGATGACACGGTGATCGATGCGACCATCGCCCATGACGGTCACGCCGCCCTTGTGCGGACCGAGACCGGGGCCGGGCTGCTGTGGTCGCATGGGGCCGATACGGTTGCGCGGCACCTGTTGGATTTCGACTGGATCGAAAATCCCGACGGCTTCGAGGTTCAGTTTCATGATTTTTCCACCCCCCGCGCCCTGATCCGCCTTGATGAAATCGAGCGCCGCCATTGGCGTCACCTGATGGACCCGGAATGACTGACCAGATTACCTTTCCCGACGCGGTGCAATGGGCCGTGCCCTTCTTCATCGCCGCCATTCTGGCCGAGTTCCTGTGGATCGCCGTCAAAGGCCGGGGTGGGCGGTATGAGACGCGCGACGCCGTGACCTCATTGATCATGGGGGCCGGGAACATCGCGTCGGGCTTTCTGCTGGGGTTCATCGCCTATGCGTTCTTCATGTGGCTGTGGCAGATCACGCCTTTGAACCTTGGCACGTCGATCCCGGTGATCATCCTTTGCTTTGTGCTGGATGACCTGCGGTATTACTGGGTGCATCGGTTCGGGCATCGCATCCGCTGGGTCTGGGCCAGCCATGTGAACCACCACAGCTCGCAGCACTACAACCTGACCACGGCACTGCGACAGACCTGGACCTATACGTTCACCTTCATGATGGTGGTGCGCGCGCCGCTGATCCTGCTGGGGTTCCATCCGGCGATGGTGCTGTTTGTCGGCGGGCTGAACCTGATCTATCAGTTCTGGATCCACACCGAAGCCATCCACAAAATGCCCCGCTGGTTCGAGGCGGTGATGAACACCCCCAGCCACCACCGCGCCCATCACGGGCGCAACGCGCGGTACCTGGATTGCAATTATGCGGGCGTGTTCATCATCTGGGACAAGATGTTCGGCACGTTCGTGCCTGAACAAGAGGATGACCGTGTCGATTACGGTCTGGTCCACAATATCGGCACGTTCAACCCGCTGCGCGTGGCCTTTCACGAATGGGTCGGCATCTGGCGCGATGCGACGCAACCGGGGCTGAGCCTGCGTCAGCGTCTGGCCTATTGCTTTGCCCCGCCCGGGTACAGCCATGACGGCAGCCGCGACAGCTCGGTGCAGATCAAGGCCAAGCACCTTGCCCGCAATCCACAAGATCGCGGGACGCCCGGATTCGAGCAGTTTGACGTAAAACCGCCCAATCAACGGGCGGAACGGGTCTGACAAACAGGTGAGGTTCGGGAAAAGGTGTTGAATTCGGTCTCATGAGCGCCATATCGACGCAATGTTCTGATTGTGAGTACCAATTTCAATGACACGCCTGACAACCTTTTCAACCGCCACCGGCCTGTTTGGTCTGGTTCTCGCCATGCTGGTTGCCCTCAGCCCCGACAGTTCAGCTGTGGTTTTGGGCTTGGGTTTCGGGCTGATGATGCTTGGGCTGTTCGGCGCATTGATTGGAGCCGCCGCCCATTTGGGCCGCAATTGGCAATCGACCCGTTGAATTTTCGCAATATTCGCGGGTGGTCTTAACCGCAGATTCACCTCTTTGCCCTGACACTGTGCCCGAACCAGTCACAACCGGCACGGAAACAGCGGCGCGCCCATGCGGGACAAAAAACTCAAGGATTTACCCGAAGGATCGGACAGCCCGCTGAACGCGGCTGTGACGGAACGGGATCGGTCCGCCCTGCAGATGGCGACCGAGGCGGTCAAGCACAAGCAATGCAAGCTGGCCTTTCAGCCGGTGATGCAGGCGCGTCCGCCCTATGGCGTTGCCTTTTATGAGGCGTTCATTCGGGTGCTGGACGAAACCGGGCGGGTGATCCCCGCGCGCGAGTTCATGCCGCAGGTCGAAAACTCGCCCATCGGGCGCGATCTGGACTGCATCGCCTTACAGATGGGTCTGCGCACTTTGCGACAGAACCCCGGTATCAGGTTGTCGGTGAATATGTCTGCGCGGTCGATCGGCTATGCCCGCTGGTCCCGCGTGCTGGACCGGTTCCTGCGCAAGGACAAGACCCTGGGTGAACGGCTGATCCTTGAAATATCCGAAAGCTCGGCCATGCAGGTTCCTGAACTGGTGATCGATTTCATGGACCGGCAGCAGGCCCGCGGCATTGCCTTTGCGCTGGACGATTTCGGAGCCAGCAATTTCAGCTTTCGCCATTTCCGCGAGTTTCTGTTCGATGCCGCCAAGATCGACGGGCAATTCGTGCGTGGTATCCGCGACAACCCCGACAACCAGGCGCTGGTGCGGGCGTTGATTTCAGTCGCACGCGAGTTCGAGATCATGGTGACTGCCGAATCGGTCGAGAGCAAGGCAGATGCCGAGTTTCTGGTGGCCAACGGGGTTGACTGCCTGCAGGGATATCTGTTCGGCGCACCCTCGGTTTCGCCGCCATGGGCTGCGGAAAACACCGCCAAAACCGCAGGTTGAGCCGCGCGCGGCGCGCAAAAGATCGCCGCAGTTGACGCTGAGACAAGCTGTCCGTTGCTGCACTTGCAGCATTCCTGTATCCCGGAGCATACTGGAACCGGAAAAGGTGCCGCATAGTTTGTCCGGGGACGCTCTCGGCGCGGGCAGCCAGTTTTCCAACAGGACCATGATGGTAAAGGATTGACTATATGACCAACGTAGTAATCGCATCCGCTGCACGCACCGGTGTCGGCAGTTTCGGCGGTTCGTTTGCGAACACCCCTGCACATGATCTGGGCGCTGCTGTGCTTGAGGCCGTCGTCGAACGCGCCGGCGTCGAAAAGGGCGAGGTGAGCGAAACCATCATGGGTCAGGTCCTGACTGCCGCCCAAGGTCAGAACCCTGCGCGTCAGGCGCATATCAACGCCGGTCTGCCGCAGGAAAGCGCGGCCTGGGGCATCAACCAGGTCTGCGGCTCGGGTCTGCGGGCGGTTGCGCTGGGTGCGCAGCATATCCAGCTGGGCGATGCCGATATCGTGGCTGCCGGTGGGCAGGAGAATATGACCCTGTCGCCCCATGCCGCCGCGCTGCGCGCCGGTCACAAGATGGGCGACATGAAATACATCGACACGATGATCCGGGACGGTCTGTGGGATGCCTTCAACGGCTATCACATGGGCCAGACTGCGGAAAACGTCGCTGAAAAGTGGCAGATCAGCCGCGACATGCAGGATGAATTCGCCGTAGCCAGCCAGAACAAAGCCGAAGCGGCCCAGAACGCGGGCAAGTTTGCGGACGAGATCGTGCCGTTCACCATCAAGACCCGCAAGGGCGACATCGTGATGGACAAGGACGAATACATCCGCCACGGCGCAACCATCGAAGCAATGGGCAAGCTGCGCCCGGCCTTTACCAAGGATGGCTCGGTAACAGCGGCCAACGCCTCGGGCCTGAATGACGGTGCCGCCGCAACCCTGCTGATGTCGGCAGAGAATGCAGAAAAGCGCGGGATCGAGCCTCTGGCGCGTATCGCGTCTTATGCAACCGCCGGTCTGGACCCGTCGATCATGGGCGTCGGCCCGATCTATGCCTCGCGCAAGGCGCTGGAGAAAGCGGGCTGGTCGGTTGACGATCTGGATCTGGTCGAGGCCAACGAAGCCTTTGCCGCACAGGCCTGCGCTGTGAACAAGGACATGGGCTGGGATCCGTCGATCGTGAACGTCAATGGCGGCGCGATTGCCATCGGTCACCCCATCGGCGCGTCGGGCTGCCGCGTCCTGAACACCCTGCTGTTCGAGATGAAGCGCCGCGACGCCAAAAAGGGTCTGGCGACCCTTTGCATCGGCGGCGGCATGGGTGTCGCCCTGTGCGTGGAGCGTGACTAAGGGCTTTGAGCCACACATAGAAAGGGCGCCCGACCGGCGCCCTTTTTTGTTACAAACCCCCTCTATCCCTCGGATGCGACAATATTGATGACCAGAAAGATCACATTCAATGCGAAACGATATTGCGCAACAAAACCCATCAAAGTAACAGAATTACCAAGACGATCAGAATTGAAGGAGTCCTAAATGGCACGTACAGCACTGGTAACCGGCGGATCCCGCGGCATCGGCGCGGCAATTTCCAAGGCACTGAAGGCCGAAGGATACAATGTTGCCGCGACTTACGCGGGCAATGACGAAGCCGCCGCGAATTTCACCGAAGAGACCGGCATCAAGACATACAAATGGAACGTGGCCGACTACGACGAGTCGAAAGCGGGCATCGAAAAGGTCGAGGCCGAGGTTGGCCCGATCGATATCGTGGTCGCCAACGCGGGCATCACCCGCGACGCGCCGTTCCACAAGATGACACCGGAACAGTGGCATCAGGTGATCGACACCAACCTGACCGGCGTGTTCAACACCGTACACCCTGTTTGGCCTGGTATGCGCGAGCGCAAGTTTGGCCGCGTGATCGTCATCAGCTCGATCAACGGTCAGAAAGGTCAGTTCGCGCAGGTGAATTATGCCGCGACCAAGGCGGGCGATCTGGGCATCGTGAAATCGCTGGCGCAGGAAGGTGCGCGGGCGGGCATCACGGCCAACGCCATTTGCCCCGGCTATATCGCCACCGAGATGGTCATGGCGGTGCCGGAAAAGGTCCGTGAATCCATCATCGGTCAAATTCCCGCCGGTCGTCTGGGTGAGCCCGAGGAAATCGCGCGCTGCGTGGCCTTCCTGGCATCCGACGATTCACAATTCATCAACGGATCAACCATCTCGGCCAACGGTGCGCAGTTCTTCGTCTGATCGAAGACCGCTGAGATAAAAAATCGGGCCGGTCCTTATGGGCCGGCCCGATTTCTATTCCGTAAGAACGCGCGCGCTGCGTTCAGCGGAAAGCAAATATCCGGTTCAGAAGGCGCCTGACAAAGGCGCCCCGTTCAGAATGCGCCTTTTGAAAGGCACGTTGCACCGCAAGATCGGTTGATATCTCAATCATGATCGCCTCTTCATCAGATCAGTTTCATTTGACTTGGATAGATATTGAGCCTTATCAATCAGCGTGACAAACGAGGAATTTGACGTGTTCAGTTAAGGAAATTTTGACTGAAATGACCGACCGCCTGCCCCCGCTGACCGCTTTGCGCGCCTTTGACGCCGCTGCCCGGCATATGTCTTTCGCAAAGGCAGCCGAAGAATTGCATGTCACCCCGGCGGCCTTGTCATTTCAGATCAAATCGCTGGAAGAACATCTGGGCCACCCGTTGTTTCGACGCATGAACCGGGCCGTTGACCTGACCGCGGCGGGGCGCACGTTGGCCCCGGGCACAGCAGATGGGTTTTCCGCATTGCAAGCCGCATGGCAAGCCACACGGCGGTTGCAGGACACAACCAGTCTGACCGTCACCGCAGGCCCTGCACTGACGGCAAAGTGGCTGGCCCCGCGTTTGTATGAATTTGCGCGGGCCAACCCGGGGATTGACCTGAAATTCTCGGCCACGCTGCGCATCATGGACCTTGAGCGCGACGACGTGGATGTCGCGATCCGGTTTGGTTATGGCCCGGATGAGGGGCTTTATTCCGTTCCGGTCCGCCGGGAGTGGCTGACGCCGGTGATGACACCAGACCTGGCCCAGCAGTTTCCCACACCAGAGTCGCTGCGCGACGCGCCGCTGATCCATGACGAATCGATCAGTTTCCTGAGACCC
Source organism: Ruegeria sp. E1 (assembly GCF_056534225.1). NCBI lineage: Bacteria > Pseudomonadati > Pseudomonadota > Alphaproteobacteria > Rhodobacterales > Roseobacteraceae > Ruegeria > Ruegeria sp. E1. Next base: position 175,889 of record NZ_JBQFPE010000003.1, read on the forward strand.
CGCTGTGACTGGTCTGCATGGTTCCGGGCGGTAGGGCTGGATTTCACGCCAACCCATGGGGCGCATTTTTCCAACGCCGATCATGCAATCGACGCCGCCGTCGCCGGGGTTGGCGTGGTGCTGGGCCGCCGCGCGATGATCCTGAAAGACCTGACCGAGGGGCGTCTGGTCGCCCCGTTCAAAGTGGCGCTGGAAACCGCAGGGCGGTTCAGCTTTCTGTGTCTGCAAGGGGCGGAAAAGCGGCCCCAGATCGCGGCGTTTCGCGATTGGTTCATCGCCGAGATTGAAAAGACCGCGCATATATCGGATGAGTTCGAGATCATTCCGGTCGAAGAGGTCAACTCGTGATGACAAAGATGGGTGCAACGGCAATTGGCTTTGTCGCTGTCTTGCTGTGGTCGCTGCTGGCCCTGTTCACCGTTGGCTCGGCCCCGACACCGCCCCTGCTGTTGAACGCGATCTGCTTTTCCATCGGTGGTGCGTTGGGGCTGATCTGGGTCTTGGCCACAGGTGGCGCGGGGCAATTGCGTCAGATCTCATGGACCACCTATCTGTTTGGTGCGGTCGGGCTGTTCGGCTATCACGCCCTGTATTTTTCCGCGCTGCGTATGGCCCCGGCGGCCGAGGCCGGGTTGATCGCCTATCTGTGGCCGCTGCTGATCGTGCTGTTTTCGGGATTGCTGCCGGGTGAACAACTAAAGCCCGGCCACCTGCTGGGGGCCTGTCTGGGCTTTGCGGGGGCCGCCGTGATCATCGGCGGCGGCAGCAGTGCCGGGTTTCAGGCGCAGCATGTACCGGGCTATGGGCTGGCGCTGCTGTGTGCGTTGACATGGTCAGGGTATTCGGTGCTGTCGCGCAGGCTGGGTAATGTGCCGACAAGTTCGGTCGCGGTGTTCTGCGTCGCCACGGCGATTGCATCCTGGGGGCTGCATTTCGCGCTTGAGGAGACCGTCTGGCCGGACGGTGCGCTGGCCTGGGCCTCGACTCTGGCGCTGGGTCTGGGGCCGGTTGGGCTAGCGTTCTATGTCTGGGATATCGGTGTGAAACGGGGCGATATCCAGATGCTGGGCACCGCGTCTTATGCTGCCCCGCTGCTATCGACCTTTGTGCTGGTATTGGCCGGGATCGCGGCCCCGACATGGGGTCTGGCGATCGCGGCCTTGCTTGTCACCGGCGGCGCGGTCATTGCCGCGCGCGCCAGCCTTACGTCCTAAGTCGAAAGTCGCTCAATCTCTTCCTTTAGCTTTAGCTTCTGTTTCTTGAGCTGGGCGATATGGAGATCATCGATACCTGGCGAGCGTTGGGCTTCTTCGACTTGGAGACCGAGATTTTCGTGCTTTTTCTTCAGTTCCGTCAGGTGTGCGCTCACGCTCATGGCGATCCTCCTTGTTGTGTTTCATATATCACGTAGGAATTTGACCACATCGTTTCCACCCTGTCACGCTGCAGACGCACAGAATCTGATATAAATCCGACAAATTCGGCCAGTCTTTGCCTAATCCTGTGCAAAGCCCGCAAGCGGCGCGCCCTGACGCAGCACGGCGGATATTTCGGGACGATAGCTTTCACCGTCCCGTTCATGCTGCGCGCCGTCGTGCAGGATGACCGGCGCGTGCAGGCGGAATGCGGCGCGGCCCCCTTTGCGGGCGCGCAGAATCACCAGTTCCGCAGCTCGACCGATGCGCGGCGCCAGAGGCAGGAGTTCGATCGACCCCAACCGCTCCGAACAGGCCGACAGCATGTCTGGCATCCGGTCGGCCTTTTGGATCATGTGCAGATAGCCGCGCGGTGCGAGTCGTTTGGCAGCAACGTCAATCCAGTCGGACAGGGCCGTACCCTCGCCCAATGCGATGCTGCGGCCCTGATCCATCGCAGGGCTATGGGCCCCGGCGCGGTAATAGGGCGGGTTGGCGAGCACATGATCGAACTGCTGATGTCGCAGATCGGCAGGCAAGGCGGTCAGGTCTGCCTGTACCACGGTCAGCGCCATGTTGTTTTCACCTGCATTTTTGCGCGCAAGATCAGCGTAAGGGGGCTGCAACTCCACCCCGGTGGCCTGCACCCCCGGCACACGCGCCTTCAAGCACAGGATCGCGGCCCCACCGCCGCAACCAAGTTCGAGCACGGTATCGCCCGGGCGGGCCGGGATTGCGGCGGCCAGCAGCACCGGGTCAACGCCTGCGCGGTAGCCGGATCGGGGTTGCCACAACCGCAAAGCCCCGCCCAGAAAATCGTTACGGGTCAGGTCGCTGTCGGGAAAGCCGGTCATCGCCCCAGCGGGATTTCATTGTCGCGCATCACCCGTTCGGCCCGGATCAGATCGTCGGCGCGAACCATCAGGCGGCGGGGGAAGATTCCGATGCCGCCTTCGAGGATGCTCATATTTACGTCCATCTGAAAGCAGTCTATATCCTCGCCCTTGAGAAGGGCGGATGCAAAGGCCAGGATCGTCGGATCGGTGCTGCGCAAAAGTTCTTTCATGGGGATGGATGTAAGGGCAAGGTGACAGGCATGTCGAGCCTTGTATCAGGAGTGTGATGACAGTCAGCACAATTTCAAAGCCTCACGAGCGGCTGGCGGAAATTCTTGCCTCCGAAATGGCGGCGGTAAACACGCTGATCCAGACGCGCATGGCGTCTGAACATGCGCCGCGCATCCCAGAGGTCACTGCGCATCTGGTCGAGGCGGGCGGCAAGCGGTTGCGGCCGATGCTGACGCTGGCCGCGGCGCGTCTGTTTGGCTATTCCGGCGACCATCACCTGCGCCTGGCCGCCACGGTCGAATTCATTCACACCGCTACCCTGCTGCATGACGATGTGGTTGACGAAAGCGCGCAGCGGCGCGGGCGGCCTACGGCGAACCTGCTGTGGGACAACAAATCCAGCGTTCTGGTCGGCGACTATCTGTTTTCCCGCAGTTTTCAGTTGATGGTTGAAACGGGGTCGTTGCGGGTTCTGGATATTCTTGCCAATGCCTCGGCCACGATTGCCGAAGGCGAGGTGCTGCAGATGACCGCGGCCACCGATCTGGGAACGGACGAAAGCGTCTATCTGCAAGTGGTGCGCGGCAAGACGGCGGCGCTGTTTTCTGCGGCGACCGAGGTTGGCGGTGTGATCGCGGGGGCTTCGGACGCGCAGGTTCAGGCGCTGTATGATTATGGCGACGCGCTGGGGATTGCCTTCCAGATTGCTGATGATCTGTTGGATTATCAGGGGGATAGCAAGGCGACCGGCAAGAATATCGGTGATGATTTCCGCGAGCGTAAACTGACGCTGCCCGTCATCAAGGCCGTGGCGCAGGCAACGCCCGAGGAACACGCGTTCTGGGAGCGTACAATCGGCAAAGGCCGTCAGGACGAAAGCGATCTAAGCCAAGCGCTGCGCCTAATGGGCAAGTATGGCACGCTGGATGCCACCCGCGCGGATGCGTTGGGCTGGGCGAACAAGGCCAAGGCCGCATTGGACGGGTTGCCAGATCATGAGATTCGCACTCTGCTGCGCGATCTGGCCGATTACGTGGTTTCGCGCCTCAACTAAGCTGCGTCGCGCGGCACCACCAGTCGGGATAGGCCGCGCCGATCTCGTAGGCGGCGAAATGGGCGTTCTTCATCGTGGGATAAAGCGCAAAACAGGTTGAGCCAGAGCCGGACATTCGGGCCAGCAGGACCGATCTTGTCGCGCTCAGGGCATCAAGAACGGTTGCTATTTCAGATGAAACGCCCAGAGCCGGGGCTTCGAGGTCATTGCGTTGTTTCACCAACCAGTCGGCGCAGTCTTGAGGTGTCGCAAAATCCGGAATCTTTGATGGCATGGGCGGGTTATCGCGCGCTGCCAACGCTTTGAACACCGCTGCGGTCGGCACGGCAACGCCGGGATTGACCAGAAGGGCGGGCAGTTCGGGCAAAGCCATCGGAGCGATGCGATCCCCGATCCCCTGCATCCGGGCGGCAGAGGCGACCATGCAGACAGGCAGGTCAGCCCCCAGCGACAGCGGAACATCCGCAGCAATATCCGGCGCAAGGGTGCGCAGCGTTGCGGCAGCGTCCGAAGAACCACCCCCAATCCCCCCGCCATGGGGCAGGACCTTGTCCAATTGGATATCTCCGGTCCAGCCTGCTGCGTCAGCGGCCTGCCAGACCAGATTGCGGTTATCGGTCGGCACACCAGCTGCGAATTCGCCTGTGACGTCCATCGACAAGGCGGGTCCGGCGGAAAATTGCAGCCGATCCCCCACATCCGCAAACGCCACCAGCGAATCCAGCAGGTGATAGCCATCGGCCCTTTGGCCGGTGACGTGCAATGTCAGGTTTACCTTGGCGGGCGCAAAGGCCTTAGCCGTCATTGGCGACTTTCAAAGGGTCGGCGCCTTCTTCGTCCAGCACCACGTCCAGACCAACCTCGATCTTGCGGCGGATGCGCTCGGGATCAGCCTCGCCATCGGTGTCTTCGGGGTCAATGAAGGACAGGGCGCGTTTCCACTGGAACTCTGCCTCGCGCGCGCGACCGACGGCCCAGTAGACATCGCCCAGATGATCGTTGACCACGGGATCGACGGGCATCAGTTCGACCGCGCGTTCCATATGGTCGACCGCTTCGTCATAGCGGCCAAGGCGGAACAGCACCCAACCCAGACTGTCGACGATGTATCCACTGTCCGGGCGCGCCGCGACAGCGCGTTCGATCATGTCCAGCGCCTCGTCCAGCTTTTCGCGCCGTTCAACCAGCGAATAGCCCAGATAGTTCAGCACCTGCGGCTGATCGGGGTTCAGCTCCAGCGCTTTGCGGAAATCCGCCTCGGCGTTGTTCCAGTTCTTGAGCCGTTCATGCGAAATGCCACGTGCGTAATGCAGGAACCAGTTGCTGCCTGCGTCCGCTTCGGTCAGGCCGATGGCGGTGTCATAGGACGTGACTGCAGCGGCGTAGTCCTCTTGCTGGCGCAGCAGATCGGCCAGCGCCACGTGAACGCCCGGCAAATCGGGTTGCTGCACCGCCAGATTCTGCAGAACCTCGATTGCAGCATCGGTTTTATCGGATTGGCGCAACACCTCGGCCCGGCCCAGTTCCGCCGCGTGATAGTCAAAACTGTCGGGTGGCACCATGCGATAGGCTTCGACCGCCAGATCATATTGCTGCAACCCTTCCAGCAGTTCTGCGGTCAGCAGGATCGAGTCGATGTGATCGTCGCGCAAGAAGTTGGCAATGCGGGCATAAAGCAGGACATAATCATCCGCCGCATCCGAGTTCAGCGCGGCCCCGACCGAATAAAACACCTCGGCCATGCCATCGCGCGGGGTGCGGACATGGGTGAAAGGCAGCGTTTCGCCTGCACTCAGGCGCGCCACATAGTTTTCGATGAACGGATCATTGCCTGCGGCAAACACGTCTTCCAGAAACTGCAGCGCGTCATCGTTGCGATCCAGTTGCGACAGGATTTCCGCCCGTGCCAAAGCCGCCCGGCGCGAGATCCGCGACACGGCGCCGTTTTCGGACGCCATGACCTCTTCGGCGGCTTCGAAATCCCCCATCGAGGCCAAAGCCATCGCCTTGTGATAGAGCGCAAATTCGCTGAGGCCATCTTGCAGGGCAACGGTATCGAACTGCTCCATCGCCTGGGCCACGGCCCCCTGCGCCATATGGGTCCATGCGATGATCAGCCCGTCCACCAGCGGGCCCACGCCCTGCGATTCCGGGTCACGGGCCAGCAGGTCGTCGAACTTGTCCTGCGCGACCAGATTGGCATAGATCACCATCCGCCCCGGCTGATTGGGGTTGGTCCCGTCCTCGATCGCCTCGGCAATCGGCAGCGCGCCCTCGATATCGCCAAGGGCGATACGTGACAGAAGCACGCTTTCCAGCAGGCCCGCGTTCTGTGGATCAGATTTCAGGGCCTGCGAAAAATAGCGTTCCGCCGCAAGATAGTCGCTTTGATAAATCGCCTGACGTCCGGCGAGATAGGACCCGGTATCGGCAAGCGCCGAGCCCGCAATGGCTGAGCTGAGAAACGCAGCAAGTGCCGCGCGACGAACCAGAGGAAACACCGATATCCTGCCTTGTTGTCGTTGACTGACCGACAAGCTAGGGCCTTGGCGCACAAGTGGCAATGGCAGAGCCTTCACGACCCTGCCATTGTCGGTGTTTTCGCTTACATGTTCGGGTAATTCGGTCCATCGCCGCCCTGCGGCGTGGTCCAGGTGATGTTCTGGCTGGGGTCCTTGATGTCGCAGGTCTTGCAGTGGACGCAGTTCTGGAAATTAATGACGAATCGCGGCCCGTTTTCATCCTCGACCATCTCGTAGACACCAGCCGGGCAATAGCGCTGCGCCGGTTCGTCGAACTTGGGCAGGTTCACTTTGACCGGGATATCCGGGTCAGCCAGATGCAGGTGGCAGGGCTGGCTTTCCTCGTGGTTGGTGGCCGCGAAGGATACGTTGGTCAGGCGGTCAAAGGACAGCACACCATCGGGTTTGGGATAGTCGATGGGCTGGTGCTTGCTGGCATCCTCGGTCGACTCGGCATCGTTCTTGCCGTGACCAACCGTGCCGAAGAACGAAAAGCCCAGCGTGTTGGTCCACATGTCCAAACCGCCCAGCATCAGGCTGGCGGTCAGGCCCCATTTCGACCAGATCGGTTTGACGTTGCGGACTTTTTTCAGGTCCGACCCAATTGCGCCTTCTCGCACATCTGTCTCATAGGCGGTCAGTTCGTCACCCGAACGGTCGGCCTTGATGGCGTCAAAGGCCGCCTCGGCCGCCGCTTTGCCCGACAGCATCGCGTTGTGGTTGCCCTTGATGCGCGGCACGTTGACCATGCCCGCCGAACAGCCCAGCAGCGCCACGCCCGGCGCAACCAGTTTCGGCATCGACTGATAGCCGCCCTCGGTGATCGCTCGCGCGCCGTAGGCCACGCGTTTGCCGCCCTTGAGCAGGTCAGCCACCATCGGGTGATGCTTGAAGCGCTGGAATTCCATGTAGGGATACAGGTGCGGGTTTTTGTAGTTCAGGTGCACCACGAACCCGACATAGACCTGATTGTTTTCAAGGTGGTAGATGAACGATCCACCGCCTGCATTACTGCCCAGCGGCCAGCCCATGGTGTGGGTGACGGAACCTTCCTTGTGCTTGGCCGGATCGATCTCCCAGATCTCTTTCATGCCGACGCCGTATTTCTGCGGCTCTTTGCCCGCAGACAGGTCGTATTTGGCGATGACTTCCTTGGACAGCGAGCCGCGAACGCCTTCCGACAGGAAGACGTATTTGCCGTGCAGTTCCATGCCCGGCTCGGTGTTGGGGCCATAGGTTCCATCGGGTTCAAGCCCGAACACACCGGCCACGACGCCTTTGACTTCGCCGTTATCGCCGTAAACCAGTTCCGAGCACGCCATGCCGGGGAAGATTTCCACGCCCAGTTCCTCGGCCTGTTCGGCCATCCAGCGGCAAACATTGCCCATCGAGACGATGTAGTTGCCGTGGTTGTTCATCAGCGGCGGCATGGGCGCGTTGGGGATGCGGATCTGACCGGCCTCGCCCAGCATGTAGAACCTGTCTTCCTTGACCGGAACGTTCAGCGGCGCGCCTTTTTCCTTCCAGTCCGGGATCAGCGCGTCCAGCCCGCACGGGTCCAACACCGCGCCCGACAGGATATGCGCGCCCACTTCCGAGCCCTTTTCCAGAACAACGACGTTCAGGTCGGCATCCAGCTGTTTCAGACGGATGGCCGCCGACAGGCCCGCGGGACCTGCACCCACGATCACCACATCGTATTCCATCGCTTCGCGTTCAATCTCGGCCATCGCGGGCTCCTTAGCTAACTTTCCGAATTGGCGCTGTTCTCGCGCGGTCGGCGCAATATTGTTTCACGGCTGATTACATGCTGAGAAAGACTTTGGTCAATCGAAACACGGCGTAACAAGAGCGCTATTCGACACATCAGCCCTCTGGTGCGTCCCCCATCAGGTATCTGGGACCGCTACCATGGGATTTGGCCCGGTCATCGGGGTTGTAAAGCCGGCATTTGGGCAGGCTGAGGCAACCGCAGCCGATGCAGCCATCCAGATTGTCGCGCAGTCGTATCAGCGTATCGATTCGCTGATCCAGATGCGCGCGCAGATTGACGCTGATCGCCTTCCAATCCTGCGGTGTGGGCGTTCGGTTTCCGGGCAGGCCCGACAGAACCTCGCGGATTTCCGGCAGGGTCAGGCCAAACTGCTGGGCGATCATGACAAAGCTCAGCCGCCTGATGTCCGCCCGCTGATAGCGCCGCTGCCCGCCCGCATTGCGCCATGGCGCGATCAGGCCCTGCGCCTCGTAATAGCGGATGGCCGACACCGCCAACCCGGTGCGCCGGGCCAATGCGCCGATTGCAAGCCCTTCGGAAACTGCCATGAGACCCTCGCAAATAATCCTTGACCTAAAGTTAGGTTTAGAAATTACGGTGAGTCGTGACAAGCCTCAATTCACAAAGGAGATCCCATGATGGCGACGCTTGAACACACCAATTTCACGGTCCGCGACCCGCAGGCCACAGCAGCCTGGATGGAGAAGGTCTTTGACTGGAAAACCCGCTGGGAAGGTCCGGCCATTTCAGGTGGCTATACCGTGCATGTAGGTGGGCCGCACACCTACCTTGCGCTGTACAACCCCGGCGACCCCAAACCGTTGACCAACAGCAGTTATGACATCGTCGGCGGGTTGAACCACGTGGGCGTTCTGGTCGAGGATCTGGACGCCACCGAGGCCAGGGTCAAAAAGGCGGGGTTCGAGCCGCATAACCATGCCGATTACGAACCCGGCCGCAGGTTCTATTTCCGCGACGACAACGGCATCGAGTTCGAGGTGGTACAATATGATTGAGATGTTGTGGCTTGGGGTCGACGCGCATCGCTGGCGGCGCGGCGACCTGTTGGGGCAACGCCACAGGCGCTCTCTGCCTCCGCCCAGACGGCGTTAACCCGCAAATTGGGGGGATCGTGATCCATCGCCCCTTGCAATTCACGCCCTATTTGGGTCAGGTAATCGGTGACCCATCATTCGCCCCGACGCTTTCCATGCGGCGGGGCGGCTCAATTTTAGCGTGGACGACAAGAACATGGAAAAGATTCCAATGACGCCTGCGGGCAACGCTGCGCTCGAGGCGGAACTGAAGAACCTCAAATCCGTCGAGCGCCCGGCGATCATCGAGGCCATCGCCACCGCGCGCGAGCTTGGCGATCTGAAGGAAAACGCCGAATACCACTCGGCCCGCGAAAAGCAGGGCTTTATCGAAGGGCGCATCAAAGAGCTTGAGGGTATCCTGTCGCTGGCCGATGTGATCGATCCGTCGAAACTGTCCGGTGCGATCAAGTTTGGTGCCAAGGTGACGTTGGTCGACGAGGACACGGACGAGGAAAAGACCTGGCAGATCGTTGGGGAATACGAGGCCAATATCGAAAACGGCCAGTTGAACATCAAATCCCCCATCGCCCGCGCCCTGATCGGCAAGGAAGAGGGTGACAGCGTCGAGGTCCGCACCCCCGGCGGCGTCCGGTCCTACGAAGTGTTGAGCATCGAATACGCCTGATCGGAGCATCCCCATGTCGGGTTCCAATTCAGATCATGACGGTGAAAAGCCGACCCCGCTGGGCATCTATGATCGTCCGGCGCGCCCTGCGGTGACGGATATCGAAATTGCCGCAATCGCACTGAGCGTGATCTGGCTGGTGGTTTCGGTCTTATTTCTGGTGCTGCCCGGCGAACAGCAGGGCGGCGGGTTCATCGTGACCTTGCTTGCGGTGTTTATGCCAGTGGCGATGATCTGGGTTGCCGCCATGGCGATGCGCGCCAGCCGGGTGATGCGCGAAGAAAGCGCACGGTTACAGACCGCGATCGACGCGATCCGCCATACCTATGTCACGCAGCAGCAACGCGCCGCCAGCACTTATGAACCCGCCGCTGGCCGGAAGCTGGATGAAATCGCACCAAGCGCGAAAAAGACTGAAAGCGGTGCGGCCACGTTTTCGTCCGCCCGAAACGAACCGGTGCGCAATGCCGAGCCGCAAGACGGACCGGATGATCAGACCTCGCTGGCGCTTGGCACCCCCGCCGAGGCGATAGCGCCGCCACTGACACGGGATGTTTTCATCCGGGCGCTGAATTTTCCCGAGACACAAGATGACACGCGCGGCTTTGATGCGCTGCGTCAGGCGCTGAAGGATCGCAAAGCTGCAAAGCTGGTGCAGGCGTCGCAGGACGTTCTGACCCTTCTCAGTCAGGAGGGGATCTATATGGACGATCTGCGGCCCGATATGGCGCGGCCCGAGATTTGGCGGCAGTTCGCCCAAGGCGCGCGGGGGCGTGCGGTGGCGACATTGGGCGGAATCCGTGACCGGTCGTCGCTGGCGCTGACGGCGGCACGAATGAAGCAGGATCCGATTTTCCGCGATGCCGCGCATCACTTTCTGCGCCGGTTCGACCACATGATCGCCGATTTCGAACCCGATGCCAGCGACGCCGAGCTGACCGCATTGGGAGAGACCCGCACCGCGCGCGCCTTCATGCTGCTGGGGCGTGTGGCCGGCACATTTGATTGAGTCCTGCGCTAGAGCCCGAAGCTGCCATAGGGAATGAACCGCACCGGATCGCCGGGTTGGATATGGCGTTCGCCGTCTTCAATTTCGACCAGCCCCTCGGCCCAGCTGAGCCCGCTGACGCGGCCTGATCCTTCGGAATGGAACACCTCGACCCGACCGTCGCGGATGCGGGCGCGCAGGTATTCGCGGCGACCCGGTTTCTTGCGCTTTTCAAAACCGGCGGGCAGGTCGAAGCCCTGCGGTTCCTGCCAGCCGGCCCCCGCCATCAGGCCAAGCGCGGGGCGCGCGAAGATCAGAGTACAAACCATCGCGGCGACCGGATTGCCCGGCAGGCCAAAGACCGGGGTTTCGTTCCACATGCCCAGCGCCAGCGGGCGACCCGGTTTCAGAGCAATGCGCCATTGCTGCATCGCGCCTGCCTGACGCAACAGGGCCGAGACATGATCTTCGTCCCCGGCAGAGGCACCACCGCTGGTCAGGATCACATCCGCCCGTTCAGAAGCCCGGTCCAGTGTCGTGCGTAGGGCATCGGGGTCGTCAGCAACGCGGCCCATATCGACGGGGTCAAACCCCATGCGGTCGATCAGCGACAGCAGCATGGGCCGGTTGGCGTCATAAATCTGACCCGGTCCTGCGGTCTCACCGGGTTCGACCAGTTCATCCCCAGTGGACAGAACCGCCACGCGCAAAGGTACAAACACCGGCACCTCCGAGATGCCCGTTGCCGATAGCAGGGCCAGATCAGCCGGGGTCAGGCGGCGACCGGCTGGCAGGGCGAGCTCTCCTTCGGTCACGTCCTCGCCCGCGCGGCGGGTATTGGCCCCCTGTTTCAAGGGGCCGCGAAAGGCGATATGACCGCTTTGGGCGGTTACGTCCTCTTCCAGAATAACCGTATCCACACCGTCGGGCAGCGCCGCGCCGGTCAACACGCGAATGGCGGCACCTTCGGGCACGACCCCGTCAAAGGGGAGGCCCGCCGCAGCGCGACCTTCTACCAGAGGCAGTATGTGTTCGCCCTGCGGCTTCGCGCCTGCAAAGCCATAGCCATCCACCGCCGTATTGGGCAGCGGCGGGTTGGAGCGTTGGGCAATCGCATCCTGCGCCAGAATGCGCCCCGACGCCTGCGTCAGCGCAACCGTTGTCACCGGCTTTACGGGCCTGAGACGGTCGCGCAACAGGGCCAGTGCTTCATCGACCGGGGTCCAGTTCACGCCCGCGGGCAATGCGAAACAATCGTTTTTCAGCGGCGGCGGTGCGATATCCGGCTTGCTTTGTGAGACTCCCAATATCCAGCCTTCCTCTGCTGCGCTTACATCCAGTTGTTGCGCCAACTCTGCCGCAGGCATCGCAGCCAGGGACAGCGCGACCTGTTCAACCTGCCATGCGTCCTTGATCCGGTCGTCCGGCCCGGCACCCAAAGTCAGCGAGGGCCAGATTTCCACGAAGGCGACCGGAGTGTCCAGCGTCTGAAACGGCCAGACTGCGATCTGGCCCGGAAAAGCGCGGCGCAGGCGGGCGAGAACGGGCAACCCGGTCATCACCTGCCCGCCCACGGCTCCGGCCCCGCCCATCTGCCAGCAGGTAAAACTGCCCTTGGCTTCGGGGGTCAATTCCACGGCGCGGCGTTCGGGGAACGGGTTGTGATAGTTCGATTTTGTCTTCGGCAAGCCGTCGATTTCCCGGCGCAGGCCGTTGAACCAAAACGGCCCCTTGCCGCCGAAACGCCGGTTGATCTGCCCGGCCAGATCGAAGCGGTTATTGGCATTGGGCGTATCTTCGATGTGCTGTTCGAACCACTCCCACAGGGTAAGCGGATCGTCGGTGCCGGTCAGCGCACGGGCAAAGCCTTTGGGATAGCCAAACGGAAAGTCGAACCCCAGACACAGCCGCCGCCCTGCTGCAATCTCTGTCTCAATCAGGTTGTACAGCCACCGCGCGGCGATCTCGCGGTTTCTGAGGTAGTCGGGTGCCTCGGCCCTGCCGTGTCGCACGACACAAGCCCAGATCGCATCCTTGCGCGGTTTGGGACCGGTATCATTGCCACCCGACCAGTCGACCATGGCAAAGCTGTCAAAGCTGTTCACAAACCGACCTCTTGCAGGATGAAGTCCGCAATGGCCGGGGTGTCGTTCAGGTCAAACACCGGGCGATCCAGTTCCATCGCGATGTCGCTGGCGACGGCGCGGATCGTGTCGTTATCGGTGGCGATCAGGGGGTTGCCGGTCTCGGCGCGAAATGCCTCGACCTTTGGGTGCGGTTCGCGTTTGTAGCCTTCGATCAGAATCAGATCGACGGGTGAGAGGCGGGCCAGCAGAGCGTCCAGCGACGGCTCGGGCGTGCCGCGTAGTTCCTGCATCAGGGCGACGCGGTGGCCCGAGGCCAAAAGAACCTCGGACGCCCCGGCAATCCGGTGGCGGTAGCTGTCGCGGCCCGGCTGATCGACGTCAAAGGCGTGATGCGCATGTTTGACGGTTGAAACGGTAAAACCGCGCCCGGTGATCTCGGCCACCAGACGTTCCATCAACCCGGTTTTGCCCGCGTTTTTCCAGCCGGTAACGCCGTAAATCCTCATGCCTGTTCCAGCAGTTGCTGCGCGCGGATCAGATCGTCGGGCGTATTGACATTGAAGAACGGGTCGAAGGGCTGGGCGTCAAACAACGCCTCGCGCCCGCCATGCTTGTCCGTCCACAGAACAACCTTGCGGAGCCCGTCGTTCAGAGCCTGACGCAGATCGTCACGCAGCGCCACGGGCCATAGCCCAAAGGTCGGATGCCGGTTGATCCGCTTGCCACCGCCCGATTTCAGTGCCTCATCCCCGGTGCGCGGTGTTGTTGCCAGAACCAGCGGATGCGCCTGCCCCTCGGCCGCCTGCATCAGCCGCGCCGCCAGATCGCGCGGAAAGAACGGCGTGTCGGCGGCGGCGGTGACGATGCTGTCAACCCCTTGCGCGGCCGCCCAGTCCAGGCCTGCCAGAACTCCGGCCAGAGGGCCCGCGAAACCTTCGATCGAATCCGCGATGACCGGGATACCAACATCGTCAAACCGGGCCGGGTCGCCATTTGCATTCAGCGCAAGCCCGTCAACTTGCGGGGCAAGGCGGCGGATGACATGAGACAGCAGGCTTTGCCCGCCAATCTGCAGCAGGCCCTTGTCGCCCCCGCCCATTCGCGTGGCGAGGCCGCCTGCCAGTATAACACCCAGAGTTTTGCCCATAGTACCCTGTTCCCTTCGCCGCGATCAGACGGCCCTTGCCCGGTTGTAGAGCGAACTCAGTTCAATTGAAACGCGGTTGGATAGAGATGGTGCAGGACAAACAGCCACAGGATCAGGGTTCCGACCGACAGGAACGATGTCATCGACACGATATGAGCCGCCAGCTTGGGTTCCTGATCATAGTGCTTGGCCAGCAGGAAGATATTCTTGGCTGTCGGCACAGCTGCTGAGACCGTCGCCGCAATGGTCCACAGCGGATCAAGCCCGATCAGATGCGCCGCCAGCAACACAAGCCCGGGCGCGACAATCAGTTTCACTACGGTCAGAAACAGGATCAAAGGCCCGGTTTGCACGATCGTCCGCACACTGGTGGTAAACCCGATCGCAAATAGCGCAACCGCGGCCAAAGCACCGCTCAGAAGCTCAAGATAGTCCGACACAGCGTCCGAAAAGCCAAGACCTGTCGCAGAATAGGCCACGCCCAGCAGAGTTGCCGCGATGATCGGGTTCTTCAGGACGTTGAGCAAGATTTTGTGGATCGGTGTCCGCACCCCGGCTTTGTGCCCTGCAGTGGTTTCGAGTGTCGTGGTCATGATCAGAAGCAAGATCGCCACGACCAGATTGGCCAACACCGCAGGCAATGCTCCTTTGGCACCGAAGATCGCGTGCAGGATCGGCAGGGCCACAAGCGCGGTATTCGACGCAACACCGGCAAAGGCCGCAACGGTGGCCGATCCGGCGTGAAACCCCGTCATTGCCCTGAGGATGAAGAACAAAACGATGAACAGCACCAGCAGCGTGCCGCCATAGGCGATGTAGAAGCCGTAATTCAGAAGGTTCGCGAATTCCTCTTGCCCGATCAGATAGAACATGATGGCCGGGATCAGGACATAGACCGCAAATTGCACCAGCGCGTCCGATGTGTCCTCGCTCAGCAATTTGGTCCACGAAAACACGTAGCCTGTGAGGATCACCGCAAAGACCGGGGCTATGAGGTTTATGAGTTCCATGTTGCGATCGGGCAGACGCGGCCCGCTTTCCTGATAGTCGTATTACCTTGATGCTTACATCTATCAGAAATCACGAAATTTTCTAAGCGCTGCTTTCGCGCGTTGGCAGATCAGGGGCGGGCGCTTTTGCGTTTGTGTTTTTTGTCCTCGACCGGAACCGTTGCCGGGTCGATGTCGCGCAGCAGCCGATCCTCGCCTGAAAGGCAGACGAACCGCTGGCCGCGCATCCGGCCGATCAGGGTCAGACCGACCTCGCGCGCGATCTCGACGCCCCATGCGGTGAAGCCCGAGCGCGAGGCCAGAACCGGGATGCCCATCATCGCAGTTTTGATCACCATTTCCGAGGTCAGACGACCCGTGGTGTAGAGGATCTTGTCAGCGGGCTCTTCGCGCTCGGACAGCATCCAGCCTGCGATCTTGTCGACGGCGTTGTGGCGGCCCACGTCCTCCATATAGACCAGCGGACGGTTCTGATGGCACAGAACGGTGCCGTGGATCGCCCCGGCCTCAAGATAGAGCGACGGGGTGCGGTTGATCTTGGCCGCCAGATCATAAAGCCACGAGGTGCGGACCGAAACCTGCGGCAGGCGCACATCCTCAAGCCCTTCCATCATGTCGCCGAACACGGTGCCGACCGCACAACCGCTGGTGCGGGTCTTTTTCTTCAGCTTGTCCTCGTATGATGTCTCACGCTCGGTCCGGACCACGACGGTTTCCAGATCGTCGTCATAATCGACCCGCGTAATCGTATCGTCGGGCTGCAACATGCCCTGATTGCGCAGGAAGCCCAGCGCCAGATATTCGGGATAATCGCCGATGGTCATTGCGGTCACGATTTCCTGCGCGTTCAGGAAAATCGTCAGCGGGCGCTCCTCGACCACCGAGATGCGGCTGAGCTGACCGTTCTGGTCGACGCCTTCGACCGCGCGGGTCAGGCGCGCGGCGCCGGGGTCCGGGGCGATGATGTATTCGGAGAGGTCCAGTTCTGTGGCCAATTGCAACCCTTTCCCAAGACGGCTACTGCTGCTGCGTTCACCATAGGATCTAGCCATGGCAAGCACTACATCCAAGTCATACTACTGGAAGGGTTTTCGCGACGGCACCCCGTTTGTCTTTGTGGCCGGACCGTTCGGGTTGCTGTTCGGGGTCTTCGCAACCGAAGCCGGGATGAACGTGGCGCAGACCTTGAGCTTTTCGGCGGCGGTATTTGCCGGGGCGGCGCAGTTCACCGCGCTGCAATTGCTGCAGGACGGAACGCCGACGATCATCATTCTGATCTCGGCTTTGGCGGTGAACCTGCGGGTGGCGATGTATTCGGCCTCGCTGACGCCGTATCTGGGGGCCGCCCCGCTGTGGCAACGCGCCTGTGCTGCCTATCTGATCGTCGATCAGTCTTATGCCTGCTCCATCGTGCAGTTCGAGAAGGACCGGCAGATGTCAATCCCGCAGCGCATGGCCTATTTCGTGGGCTCGGTCACACCGATCACGCCGCTGTGGATCTTTGCGACCTATCTGGGGGCGGTTCTGGGCACGCAAATTCCCGAAAGCTGGGCGCTGGATTTTGCCTTGCCAATCACGTTTCTGGCGATGATCGGGCCGATGATGCGCACATTGGCCCATGTGATCGCAGCCCTTGTCGCCATTATCGTGGCGCTGCTGACCGTGGCCGTACCGTTCAATCTGGGCCTGCTGATCGCCGGGGCGATGGGCATGATAGCGGGCGCACAGGCCGAGTTGATGTTGGAGCGGAGAAAGACATGACCCAAGCCGACCCGATCACCTTTTGGACCATCATCATCGGTCTGGCCGTTGGCAGCTATACCCTGAGATTTACATTCATCGGGCTGGTGGGGGACCGCCCCATGCCGCCCTGGTTACTGCGCCATCTGCGTTATACGGCGGTCGCGATTCTACCTGCATTGATCGCGCCTTTGGTCGTTTGGCCCTCGGCCACCGAGGGACAACCCGATCTGCCACGCATGGCTGCCGCCGCCGTCGCGCTGAGTGTTGGTATCATCACAAAAAACGTGCTGATCGCGATCTTCAGCGGCGCATTTACGCTTTACGGTCTGCTGTTTCTAGTTGGTTGAGGCCGTTTCCAGCTGGTTCAGCCGCGCATTGTTCGCCGCCAGACCTTTTTGCAGGTCCGCATCGTCGTTTTCACGGTATTCCGAGGTGACGACGCCCGGAATCTGACCGAACTGATCCGACAGATTGACCGGGAAAAAGGTCACGTCGATCTGTTCAAATCCGGGAACCTGCTGCAGCAATCTGGCGGTGGAATTTGCGCAATAGGCGCTGGAGACCGGCCCGGATTGCTTGGCCAGTTTCAGGGCGATTTCGGCCTGTTGCGGGCTGACCTCGATCGTCTGGATGCGGGCAAAATGCGTCTCGCGCGCGTGGCTGCTGCGATAAGCGCGCTCGACGGCCGGAGTGATACCATAGAGGACATCATCCTTGATCGGCACCACATCGGCCCGGAAAGAGCCTGCCGGGTCGAAGATCACGCGCTCACTGCCGCCGATCATCAGAGATGTATGCGCGCCAGAGCCGGTGCGCGTGTTGATCATCGTATAGAGCGTCAGGGTCGAGGGCCCGGGATCACGATAGGATCGGGCAACAATTTCCGACCTGTCGGCCTGCGGGCGTTGCGACCCGGTGCAGCCCGCAACAGTTGCTGCCAACAGGCAGGCAATCAAGATCCTGAACACGGGCCGCGCCTCTGGTCTGGATTAAGACGCAAAAACAGCCAGGAACAGGCAGAGGAAGGCAATCGCCACCACGCACCAAGTGGTGAATTTGATGAAGCCGTCGAAGGTTTTGGTTTGAACGGTGATGTCCATTTCGCCGTGCTTGTGTTCAGCCATGTCTCAAAGATTCCCAAATCTCGTGTTTGAGATGTTGGATAATCGAAATTTCCCGGCCTGTCACGACGTCATTCGCGCGCAGGTCCCGGAGGGGCGAAAACCGAACATCCCGGATAGCCAAACCCCCAGCGCCACGGCAGCCCGCTGCACGGTCCGCCACCAAACCGGACGGCCATATACATTGCCTCTGCGGTAATGGAATGGACCGAGCGGATCTGATCCGGGGTCATGTCATAGCGGATGGCGTATTCGTCGGCATGAGCCTGTCCATGTGCCTTGACGCAGGCACGCAAGGCGTCATCAGCAGCCAGGCGGGCCTTGAAACTGTCCTCGGCCTGCGCGGCGGCGCCTGCATTGTGATAGGCGCGGTCATGGGTGACGCAACAGTTTTCCCAGGGCGGATGCGCCTCATAAAGCGCGCTGAACTTCGGGAAGGTATCGGCCACCAGCCGCCAGCTTGACGACAGGCCGCCCGAGCATCCGTCGGTCTCAAACGGGGTCAGATCGCCACGCGATTCCATCAGGGCGCGATGGGCCGGCATCTCAACCCCGCGCATTAGATCCTGTGCAGCAAGGGGTGAGGCCAGACAGACCAGAACATGAACGAGATTACGGGCTGGCATCGCGCATCTCGTCTGTATCGACCGAAAGACCGAAGGTGGTGGCCAACCACAGCAGCAGCCTTTCACCCGGCCCCATTTCGGCCCGCACGCGCAGCACCTCGCGGGCCATCGCCGGGCGGTCGGTGATCAAGCCATCCACGCCCATCGATGCCATCGCTGACATTTGCAGCGGGTCGTTGACCGTCCAGACATAGATGTCCTTGCCCGCGTCATGCACCTGCCGGATCAGACCCGGCGACGCCATGGCCGCGTTCACCGCAACAAAGTCCCCCTCAAGCCCGGACAGATCTCCCACCGCCGTGGCGGCCAGAACCCCGGCCCGCCAATCGGGGCGCAGGGCTTTCATCTTTTGTACCGCAGGGTATTTCAGCGACATGGTGGCGATGTCGTTCTGCATCCCATGCTCTTCGACAATTGCGGCGACGCGATTTTCCAGATCGACGTCATGGCCGTAATATTTCAACTCGATGATAACCTTGGACTTGCCCTTGGCCGCGCTGAGGACATCGTGCAGCGTGGGTGCGCGTTCATCGGCATATTCCGGGTCGAACCAACTGCCGATATCGATCTGGGCAACGTCTTCCATTGTGGCATCCCAAACCTTTGTCGGCACACCCGCCAGTTTCATGAAATCGCTGTCATGGGCGATGATGACCACTCCGTCGGCGGTTTCCTGAACGTCGATCTCGACCCAATCCGCCCCATCCTCGATTGCCTTGAGAACCGCCGCCATGGTGTTTTCCGGTCGGATCGCGGCCGCGCCGCGATGGCCGATGACATCGGCATGATCCGAGGCCTGCACCCGTTCCAACAGTTCCTGCCCGGACCACAGACCGATCAGCAGTGCCACCGCAGCCACGCCGACGGTGATAAGAACCGGCGCGCGCAGGTTGCTGGGTTCGGGATGCGGCAGGGTTTCGACCTTGGGCTCGAAGAATTCATCCAGAACCACCGCCAGCGCCCCCAGCGCGGTTGCGGCCAGAACCAGCCCCGCCAGCGACCAAAGGCCCGCGACGATCAGGCTTGCCGTCAGCGCAAGGCGCAGGTTCGCGCCCTCTTGCAGCGGGACAAGCGCGAACAACAGCCCTGCCACCGTCGCAATGGCCGCAGCAATGGCGACGCGAGCGGCCAGCCAGAGGACCAGTTCGATTTTGAGGCGGCCGCGCTTGCCCTCCATCCGCGCGGCGCTTTCGGCAAAGGCCGCCGCCGGGGCAAATGCCTCGAACAGCACAAGGTGCAGGCCAAGCGCCCAGGCCGATAGCCGTCGGATCAGCACCCAGGCCATGGCAAGTACGACCAGACCGATGAGACCCACGGCAACCCAGAAGGCGGGCGGGTGAAAGGTCAGATAGTAGTTGATGTCATATTCCGTCAGCGTCCACCATGCGATGACTCCAGCAACCGCCACAAACGGCAGGGCCAGCGCCAACACCCGCAGGATCAGGCGCGCTGCAAAACCGAACAGCGCGGGCAGGCGCGTCAGGATCAGGGTAATCGCCGAACTTCCCGCGCGCCACGGATCGCTTTCGCCCATGCGCAGCGACCCGGCCATGACGGAAAAGACAAAAACCTCGGCCAGCAGAAACAGGCTGAGCACGACAATGGCAGCGATAAACCCTGCCGGAGACAGCAGGAACATCGCAATGTCCTGATCCGTCAGCGCCGTTTGATTGGACAGGGACACGGCGAAATTCACCGCTGCACCAACACCGGGGGCAATCAGCGCGATCAGCAGCAAACGCACCGCGATGTAGATCGGCACAAACACACGCCGCCGCGCCCATGCGGCACCGTAGGCATTTGTAACGGCTGAGAAATTGGTCACGCGGCGCCCCCTCTTGAACGATCAACTCATTCAAGGCTGCGCAGACGTGAATTGCAAGTCAGGGGATCAGTTTTCTTCCAGATCTGCGGCTAAGCGGAACCCGATGCGATTGGCGGGCTTGTCCTCGATGGTTTTTGGCAGCGCGCGCAGCATGACGTTCAGTTGGCTGACATGTTGCACCAACTGGGTCTTCGCCCCACCCCCATCCGAGCCGTAGAAGGTGATGATATCGGGGTCGAAATATCCCATGCCTTCGATCCGCATCACGCCTGCGTCGCCGCCAGTAAACCCCATGGCGACCTCGTGATCACTGTCCAGCGTTTTTTCGAAATTCTGGATATAGAGGATCAGACGTTCATAAGCCCATTGTGCAGGGCTTTTGGCTTCGACAGGTTTCTGCAAAGGCTTGGGCAGTTCCTTTGTGCCCGAATCCGCATCCGGGTTGGCGTGAACCTCATAGCATCGGGGCAAGGCTGCTGCTTCGGCCGCCTCGGCGGAGGTTTCGATTTCGTCCTGCATCTGACTTACCCTTTGCGCTGAAACTCCCATGCCCCGTCCGCGCGCCGCGTCCGGTTCACGGCATCAATGTGGTAGAGATGGTTCAGGTGTGCAACCGCTTCGACCAAAGCAAGACCATATTCGCCGTCTTTGATCGGGCGTTTGAACAGGGGCGGGAAACATTCGGCAGCGGTTTTGGGCGTGTCCAGATCATGCAGTAGCCGGTCCAGCGCGCCGTGGTGATTGTCGATCAACTGGCGCATTCGCAGCGGCAAGCCGGTAAAGGGCAGCTTGTGCCCGCCCAGAACCAGTTGATCGGGTTGGGCCAATGTCTCTAACCGTTCGCAGGATTCCAGCCAGTCGGCGACCGGGTCAGCCATGGGCTCGGTTGCGTAGACGCCCAGATTGGAACTGATCGAGCTGAGGATCTGATCGCCGGTCAGCACCAGATTGTCATCACGGCTCCAGAACGTCGCGTGTTCGGGGGCGTGGCCATTGCCCATATGCACATCCCAGTCGCGACCGCCCATGCGGATCACGTCGCCCTGTTTGATGCGGGTAAAGCCCAGCGGCATCGGATAGACCACATCGGCAAAGTTGAACGGCCGGTCCGCCTTGCGTTTGTCGAATATCTCGGGGGCCATGCCCGCGCTGCGGTAATAATTCAGCGTTTCCTGCGGCCAGTTTTCCTGAACGTCCAGCGTCAGCATCCGGGCGAACAGCCACGCAGTGCGGCTGGCGACCAGTTCGGCCCCGTGTTCGGATTGAAACCATCCGGCATTGCCCACGTGATCGGGGTGATGATGCGTCACCACCACGCGATTGACGGGTTTGCCCGCCAAGGGTCCGGCCATCAGATTTTCCCAGATCGCGCGCGTCTTTTTCGACGACAGGCCGGTATCGATCACCGTCCAGCCGTCACCGTCGTCCAGCGCGTAGACATTCACATGATCCAGCGCCATCGGCAGCGGCAACCGGATCCACAGAACCCCATCGGCAACTTCAGCATACCCTCCGGGAGCGGGCGGTTCAGGCCACGGATAGCGGATCGTAAGGGGGGCGTCGCCATCCATCAGACTGCCAACTCTTCAACGCTGAGCGCATAGAGATCATCCGCACCATTCCGGGCTTGCGCCAGTAGCCCCGCATGTTCGGGCAGCAGAGCATTGATATAGAACCGAGCCAGTTTGGCGCGGGGCCCGTCCGGTTCCGCCAAAGCTGCTGACAGATGATAATGCCCGCCCAATACCCGAGCAAAGGCATGAAGATAGGGCACCGCACCGGCAAAACGCGTGTTCATATCGTCCTGCGACACCAGCCATTCCGTGACCTCGCGCAGGGACTCGGTCGCTTCCCAGACAGGCTCGGCCAGATCGGGCAGCGTCGCGCGAGCGCGTTCGGCCTGATCTTCGATTTCATCCAATAGGTTGGAAGCCGCTTCACCGCCGTCCATCATCTTGCGGCCCACAAGGTCCATGGCCTGAATGCCATTGGTGCCTTCGTAGATCGCGGTAACACGCACGTCGCGATAGTACTGAGCGGCGCCGGTTTCCTCGATAAAGCCCATGCCGCCATGCACCTGAACGCCAGTCTCGGACACGCGCATCCCGGTCTGGGTGCCGAACACTTTGCCAATCGGCGTCAGCAATGCGGCCCGCGCGGCCCATTCCGCGTCACCCGTCGCCTGCGCCATGTCGATTGCCGCCGCATTTGACAGCAGGATTGCGCGCGCTGCGAACACATCGGCGCGCATCTCCATCAGCATCCGGCGCACATCGGCGTGGTCGATGATCGTGCCCGAGGGCGTCCGGCCCTGCTTACGCTCTTGCGCATAGGTCAGTGCGTGCTGATACGCCCCTTCGGCTGCACCGACACCCTGCCCGCCGACGCCCAGTCGGGCGTTGTTCATCATGGTGAACATCGCCGCCATGCCGCCATGTTCCTTGCCGACAAGCCAGCCTTTGGCCCCGTCATATTGCATCACACAAGTGGGAGAGCCGTGCAGGCCCATCTTATGTTCGATCGACACCACCTTGAGGTCGTTTGCCACACCGGGGTTGCCGTTCTCATCAGGGATGTATTTCGGCACCAGAAACAACGAGATGCCCTTGGTGCCCGGTACGCCATCTGGCAGACGGGCCAGCACAAGATGGCAGACATTTTCGCAAAAATCGTTATCGCCCCACGAGATAAAGATCTTTTGCCCGGTCACGGCATAAGTGCCATCGCCGTTGGGTTCGGCCCGTGAGGTCAACGCGCCCACGTCGGAACCTGCCTGCGCTTCGGTCAGGTTCATGGTGCCGGACCATTCGCCCGCCATCATCTTGGGCAGATAGAGGTCTTTCAATGCGTCACTGGCGTGATGTTCCAACGCCTCGATCTGGCCTTGGGTCATCAACGGGGCCAGTTGCAGCGACAGGCAGGCCGCGCTCATCATCTCGTTCACGGCGGTGGTCACGGTCATCGGCAGGCCCATGCCGCCATATTCGGGATCGCCGCTCATCCCGATCCAGCCACCCTCGGCGATAGCCTTCCAGCCATCGGGATAACCGGCAGAGGTCCGCAGGACGCCGTTTTCCAGCCGCGGCGGGTCAAGGTCGCCGGGGCGTTGCAGGGGGGCCATCACCTCTTCGCACATCTTGCCTGCTTCGGTTAGGATCGCGCTGACCACATCCGCGCTGGCCTCGGAGAATTTCTGAGTGGCGGCGATCTGATCGAAACCGACCACGTTATCCAGCAGGAACTGATAGTCTGAGATTGGGGCGCGATATGGCATGGCATCTCTCGGGGCTGTTTGACGGGGTTTTACGTGCGGGCTTGGATTCCGCAAGCCCCGCCGGTATGTGTCTGGGCTGGCACGATTACGTACCTGTCCTTATGTTGCAATCAACCAAAACGCGGCGTCACCAAGCATGATCCCTTATCGCACCGAATATCTGCCCGCCGACCCCGTCGGGCTGGAACGGGCTGCTGATATGCTGCGACAGGGCCTGCTGGTCGCCTTCCCGACCGAGACGGTTTATGGCCTTGGCGGAGATGCCCGCAACGGCGAAGCCGTCGCCGCGATTTATGCCGCCAAGGGGCGGCCCAGCTTTAACCCTCTGATCGCGCATGTGGCGTCGGTCGAGGCGGCACAGCGGTTTGTGGAATGGTCGGATCAGGCCCAGATACTGGCCGACAGGTTCTGGCCCGGTCCGCTGACACTGGTTCTGCCGTTGCGCGACAGACATGGCGTTTCATCTCTGGTTACGGCCGGGCTGGATACGCTGGCCGTGCGTGTGCCCGCCCATCCGACAGCGCGCGCCCTGTTGCAAGCCGTTGACGGGCCGGTTGCGGCCCCTTCGGCCAATCCGTCAGGCCGGATCAGCCCAACCACTGCGGAACACGTTCGCGCGGGGTTGGACGGGCGGATTGCGGCCATTCTGGATGATGGTCCGTGCGGGGTTGGTCTGGAATCAACCATCGTTGGCCTTGCCGGAACGCCCACGCTACTGCGCCCCGGTGGCGTGGCTTTGGACCAGATCGAGGCGGCGTTGGTCACACCTTTGCACAGTCATCAATCGGGTGATTTGCTGACCGCCCCGGGACAGATGCAATCGCACTATGCGCCCGAGTCATCCGTGCGTCTGAATGCCGAGGCGCGTCAAGGCGATGAGCTTCTGCTGGGTTTCGGTCCCGTCGACTGCGACGCGAATCTGTCAGCCGCTGGCAATCTGAACGAAGCCGCCGCCAATTTGTTTGCAGCATTGCACGAGTTGGACAGATCAGGCCGCCCGATTGCCGTGACCCCGATCCCTGATCACGGACTGGGCGCGGCGATCAACGATCGGCTGCGCCGCGCGGCGGCACCGCGAGACTAAGCCCGTCCGGCGCTGGCCGACAGGGTCAGCGGATCGACGCCCAACGTGGCCAGAGCTGCCTCCCACTTTTGATCATCGGGCAGGTCATAGACCAGCTTCGGGTCCGCATCCGTGGTCAGCCAGCCATTCATGGCGATCTCATCCTCAAGCTGATCGGGGCCCCAGCCGGAATAGCCCAGCGCCACCATCGCATTCAGCGGACCCGTGCCCGAGGCAAGGTCTTCCAGCACATCCAGCGTTGCGGTCATGCTGAAATCGGTGCTGATCTGCATCGAATGCAGATTGGCCTCATAATCCGCCGAGTGCAGGACGAATCCCCGCGACATCTCGACCGGGCCACCGAAATGCACAAGGCGTTCGCCAACCACCGGAATGCGGCAGGGGATATTGAGCTGCTCAAGCAGGGTCTTGATCCGCAGATCTGACGGCTTGTTGATGATCAGCCCCATCGCACCGTCTTCGGCATGGCTGCAAATATAGACAACCGAGTGTTCAAAACGCGGATCGCCCATTCCGGGCATTGCAATCAACAGTTTTCCGGTCAGGTCCATGTGACGAGGTCTCTTGTCTCGGCTACCCTGCAACAATGGCCCTGTCTGGCCCGGAATGGCAAGGGATCAGCCGGGAATCTGGCAGATTTCATCGCAGTGACCTGAACGTGACTTGGCAATCGCGTCCGCAAGGCGCATTTTAAGTCCCATGTTGAGTTTCTGGAAACCGGCCTCTGCCGCCCTGACCGCCTGTCTGTGCCTTGCCACCCCTGCCTTTGCGCAGGGTGTCGAACAGCTTGTTCAGCTTGAAGTGCTGGATGGCGGGAAATCGTCAAACGGCACCTATCAGGGTGCGCTTCGGCTGACCCTGAAAGACGGGTGGAAAACCTATTGGCGCGCGCCGGGGGATGCGGGCATCCCCCCGCAATTCGACTGGAGCCGGTCTGGCAATGTGGGCAATGTCGAAATCATCTGGCCCGCGCCGGGTGTGTTTGATCAGAACGGGCTGCAATCGATCGGCTATGAGGATCAATTGGTTTTACCCGTAAAGATCACCCCGAAGAACGCAGCCAAGCCGGTGCGGTTGCGCGGGCAAATGGATCTGGGCGTCTGCAAGGATGTCTGTGTTCCGGGACGGCTGGATTTTGATCACACGTTGGATGCGCAGGCGGGTCGGAACCCGGCCATTGCAGCCGCATTGGCCCAGCGCCCCTATTCCGCGCGTGAGGCGGGCGTGGCTGCCGCCGCCTGCCATCTGAAACCGACAAGCGACGGGATGCAGATCGAGGCGCATATCAGGATGCCCTCGGCGGGCGGTTCCGAGGTGGCGGTGATTGAACCCGGCAACCCCACGCTTTGGGCGTCGCAGGCCGAAACCAGCCGTCAGGGGGATACGCTGATTGCAAGGTCCGAGGTAATCAGCGCCTCGGGTAGCCCATTTGCGCTGGACCGGTCCGAGGTTCGGATCACGGTTCTGGGCGCGAGCCACGCGGTTGATATCGTCGGGTGCAGCGCTGGCTGATGTAAGGCACCCTGCTCCCAAGATTGGCGCTTTGGCCGTCGTCCTGCATCAGGATCAGGTTCTGCTGGTGCAGCGTAGTAAACAACCGGACGCGGGCCTATGGGGGTTTCCCGGTGGCCATGTCGAATGGGGCGAAACCGTGCTTGAGGCTGCTGCGCGGGAATTGCTGGAAGAAACCGGCGTCGTCGCGCAGCCCCTGCATTATATCGACAATCTGGATTTGCTTGGCCGCGATGACGCTGGAAAGGTGCTGACGCATTATTTGCTTGTGGGTGTTTTGTGCCGATACCAGACCGGCACACCGGTTGCCGCTGATGACGCGATGGATGCGCGGTGGTTTCCTAATGATCAAATCCTTCGGGGTGATCTGCAAATGAGCGCGCGCGTCCCGGATTTGCTGTCGCGGGCGCTTGAGGGTGATCAGGAATTCACCCGCCCCGACAGCCGCCCATAGAGCAGGCCCGAAACAGCTACGCCCAGAACCAATATGATTGCGGCCCCGGCGGCAAAGAGGCCAAAGCCCATGCGCAGAATGCTCAAGCCCTCGTCGCCCGGATAGAACCCGGACAACAGGCCAAGCGGGGCGCCTGAGACTGCAGGCCAGACCATCGACACACCCAGCCACAGGGCAAGGGCCACACCCGTGGCGGTCACGGCCCCCTGCACCACGCGATCCGGGGCGCGCAGGGCGCGGCGCATCGCTGTCATGGGGCGTGATACATCGTTCAGAATGGCCAGCAGCGCGGGAACCAGAAGCAGCACCAGCAGCATCCCGAAGCCCAGCCCATAGACCAGCGTAATCACCGTTGGTTTCAGAAACTGCGCCTGTTGTGAGCCTTCATACAGCAGCGGGGTCAACCCAAGCACCGTTGTCAGGGTGGTCAGCATCACCGGTCGCAATCGATCAGCCGTGCCCTCGACGATCGAAGGCACAAGCCCGCGTTCCTGTTGATAGCCGTCAATCGTGGTCACAAGCACAATCGAGTCGTTGATGATAATCCCCGTCATGCCCAGCAGACCAACCACTGTGAACATGCTCAGCGGCACATCCCAGACGTAGTGACCCCAGATCGCGCCGACCAGACCAAAGGGAATGATCGCCATCACCACAAGGGGCCGTGTCCAGCTGGCAAAGACCCAGGCCAGCACCAGATAGATGCCGGTCAGACACAGGATCAGGCCAGTGCGCGCCTCGGACAGAAATTCATCCTCTTGTTCGCTGAGCCCCGCCATGCGCCATTCGACCTGACGTTCGGCGGCAATATTGGGGAGGATTTCCTCGCGCATGGCGCGCGCAATTTCGGCGGCCTGTGTGGGGTCATCCTCGGATATGTCGCCGTTGACGGAAATCACCCGCAAACCATTCTCGCGCCGAACTGTCGAGAAGCCGGATTTCTGCTCAACCGAGACAATGTCGGCCAGCGGCACATAAACCCCATCCGGGGTGCGCATCAGGGTGCGTTCCAGGAAATCTGCCGTCAGTTCCCCCTCTGGCAGTTCCACGCGAATCTCGGCGCTGCGCGGGCCGTCGGGGAAGGTGGCGGCCTCGATCCCGTTCAGGCGGTTGCGCAGCACGCGGCCAAGCGTTTCGATGCGGAAACCCAACGCCTCGCCCTGCGCGGTCAGGTCCAGAATGAACTCTTCCTTGTCATAGGCCAGATTATCTTCCAGCGCGGAGACTTCGGCGTATTTCGACAGCTCGGTCTGCAGATCCTCGGAGGCCGATTTCAGCGTGTTCACATCCGCGCCATAGAACTGCACGTCGATCGCATCGCCACCGGGACCGGACCGCCAGCCGCGGAAGCTGAGCAGTTCGACCTTGGGATGGCGCGCCACGAAATCCTGCAGCTCGCCGACAAATTCAAAACTGGAATAGGGGCGCAGATCGGCGTCGATCAGTTCAATCGAAATGCCGCCCAGAAGATCGCTATCCTTGCCCTCGGCAGCCGCCAGACCAAACCCGGCAGAGCCGCCAACCTCGGCCAGAACATAATCGATGGGGTTGCGGCCATGGCGTTCTTCGTAAATCTCGCCCAGTTCCTCGGTCGCGCGCTGCATCATGTGCATCATTTCCAGCGTATCGGCGCGGGTCGCGCCTTCGACCATGATGAAGTTGCCTGTGACCGAGCCACGCTCGGGCGCGTTGAAGAACCGCCAGTTCACGTCGCCCTTGATGAAAAGCGCGATCTGGCTGGCAAGGATCACCACCATCACCGCCACAACCACGTAGCGCGCCCAGACGACCCATGCGATCAGCGGGCGGAACAGATTATCCCGCACCCAGCGAAAGCCCCGGTTTACCACGCGGTTGGGCAGATCATACCAATGTTCCTTGGCCGAATGCGCAATGGCATGGGCCATGTGGTTCGGCAGGATCAGGAAACACTCGATCAGCGATGCTGCAAGAACCGCGATGACCGTGAAGGGAATATCACGGATCAACTCTCCGAACCGGCCACCCACCAGTGTCAGGCCAAAAAAGGCGATCACAGTGGTGATCGTGGCCGCAAAGACCGGCATTGCCATACGACGCGCGGCATTCTCGGCGGCGACCATCGGTGCCTCGCCCAGACGGCGGGCGCGGAAATCGGCGTGTTCGCCCACGACGATGGC
This sequence comes from Ruegeria sp. E1, assembly GCF_056534225.1. Taxonomy (NCBI): domain Bacteria; kingdom Pseudomonadati; phylum Pseudomonadota; class Alphaproteobacteria; order Rhodobacterales; family Roseobacteraceae; genus Ruegeria; species Ruegeria sp. E1. The sequence goes on from NZ_JBQFPE010000003.1 coordinate 204,473, forward strand.
ATCATCCACCACGATCCCCAGCGTGATGATCAGGCCGAACAAAGACACCATGTTGATCGACAACCCGCCCAGATACATCAGCGCAATTGCAGCGGACATGGCGACCGGGATACCGGCGGCCACCCAGAAGGCGATGCGGGCGTTCAGGAACAGAAACAGCAGGCAGACCACTAGCCCCAGCCCGACAAGGCCATTGTCGACCAGAATATCCAGACGGTCCGTGATGGCCTGCGCGCGGGTTCGGATCAGTTCGATCGTGATCCCCTCGGGCAGGCTGGCCTGCATGTCCAGAACCACATCCTCGACCGTGTGCTGGATTTCGATGGCATCGCCCAGATTTGAGCGATCCACGCGCACGGACATAGCCGGGTTTTCGCCAACAAAATAGCTACGGTCGCGGGTGACGCCTTCGACCCTGATCTGGGCCACATCGCCGATGACCAGCTTTGATCCATCCGCAAAGGTGCGCAGCGCGATGCCTTCAATCTCTTCGGGCGTGCGCTTTTCCGCGCCAGTCCGGATGCGGGCATTCGCGCCGGTTACATCGCCTGCCGGGCTTGCCGTGACCTCGGCCGCGATGGCATCAGAGATCTCGGACAGGGTGATGTCATTGGCGATCAGTTGCGCGGTCGGTACCTCGACCACAACGCGCGGGGCGGCCAAACCCCGGATCGTAGTGCGGGTCACGCCAACAGCAAACAGGCGACTGATCAGCTCGTCAGTGAACTTTGCCAGTTGTTCCGCCTCGATCGGGCCGGTGATGACCACATCCGTCACCCGGTCGCGCCAAGCACCGCGCCGGATGGTGGGTTCTTCGGAATCGGCGGGCAGGTTGTTGACGCCATCAACGGCGGTCCTGACCTCTTCGACGGCGCGGGACATGTCCCAGTTGGGCTCGAACTCAAGCCGAATGCGTGCGGACCCTTCGCGTGAGGTCGATTCGGTGCTGGCCACCCCTTCGACGGCCAGCAGGGCAGGTTCCAGCAATTGCACGATGCCGTTGTCGACGTCTTCGGGGCCAGCCCCGTCCCATTCGACGTTCACATCTACACGTTCGAGGATCACGTCCGGAAAGAACTGCGCCCGCATGTTGGGGATGGCCGCGGCCCCGAGAACCAGCATCACCAGAAGCAGCAGGTTCGCAACGGTTCGGTGGCGGGTGAAGTAACTGAGGATGCCGCCTGCCGCGCCGGGGATTTCACGCATCATCGGGCCTAGCCTCCGGCCCGGTTTTCAAGGCGGCGCACCAATGAGGCCGGAACACTGTCCTTGCTGAGTTGCCCCAGCACCCGATCCTTGACCGCTTGCGGCATCCGGCGGCTGGCCTCGACCTGCGCTACGAAGCGCGCGCGCTGCTCGTCAGTCAGTTCGACCATCTCGGGTTCGGCTGCAGCACCGGGTTCGGCCCGCAGCGGGCGCACCCGCACACCCGAGCCCAACAGAGGCGTCCGACCAATGACAACCTCGCGGCCCGCCAGTCCCCTGCCGCGTAACAGCACTTCGTCGCCCTGACGGCGTATTAGCTGCACCGGCAGCGCCTCCAGCCGGTCGCTCTCACCCAGCAGCAGAACGTTGCCAGTGGCATCCAGAACCGAGGAGGGCAGGCGCACCACATTGTCCAGCGCCTGCTCCTCGACCGTGACAGTCACGAAATCCCCCGGTTTAAATCCCGGCGCGTCATCCAGACGGGCATAGACCAGCCGCCCGGTTTGCCCTTCACCCGCCGAGCCGCTGTCGCGGCTGATCCGGCCCGTTGCGGTCAGGTCAGTTCCCGTTACTTCCAATGACACGGTAACTGGCGCGTTGATCAATTCGCCTGCATCATCCAACAGCCGGACATATTGCGCGGTCGAGACGCGAAACGCCACCTCAAGCGCGTTGGGGTCGACCAGTTCGGCCAGTTTTTCGTTCGCCGAGACCAAGCGGCCTTCGACCAGAGTGACCCCAGTCAGCGTACCCGCAAACCGGGCATGGATCGTCATATCGTCCAGATCACGCTCGGCCCCGTCCAGCGCGATCCGGGCGCGCGACAGCAGCGTTGTGGCCTGATCCACCCGTGATTCCGCCTGTGCCAGCGCGATCCGTCTGGACAGCACCACCTGCTGCGCCGACGTGGCGGCCAGTTCAGCCTCTTCGACGCTGGCCGCCGCCCCGACACCGCGTTCCTGCAGGTCGCGTTGGCGTTGCAGGGCGCGTTCGCGCAATTCAGCCTGCGCTTCGGCGGATTTCAATTCGTCCTGCGCCAGCAGCAACGAGCGCTCCGCGTCGCGTTCTTCGAACTGCGCGTCCAACAGATCGGATTTGGCGCGGTCGAGTGCGGATTGCATATCGGCCGGGTCCAGTTCGACCAGCAACTCTCCGGCGGTCACGGTGCCGCCATCCTCGAAATCATCGGCCAGTGACACCACGCGACCGCCCAAAGCGGCGCGCAGTTCCAGACGGCGGCGGCTTTGTACCTGCCCAAAGGCTTCGAGATAGGGTGTGACTGTTTCAGGCTCGGCGGTGCGGACGCTGACGGCAAAGATACGTTCGCGCGCTGCGGGCGGTTGTGTATCGCGGTTCAGCACATCCTGAACCGCGCCGGTGATCATCTGCACCGCCACCAGCAACAGGCCCAACGTCAGAAACGCCAGGAATACCCCAACAAGGCTTTGCCTCAGAAATCGCATATATCAATCAACTCCGGTCGCATATACCGCCTGACTCAAATGGTAGCCGGGCTGCGCAAATTGCCAAGCCACAATACGTTCATGAGATGTTATACGTACGCTCAGTCTACTTCCGTCGCAGATGTTCGTCCAATCGGGGCAGTATTTCCACGAAATTGCAAGGGCGGTGCCGGTAATCGAGCTGTTTTTCAAGGATTGCGTCCCATGCATCCTTGCAGGCACCGGGGCTGCCGGGCAGTGCAAACAGATAGGTGCCGCCCGCGACACCCCCCGTAGCGCGGGATTGCACTGCCGATGTACCGATCTTTTCCATCGACACCATGGTGAACACGGTACCAAAGGCGTCGATTTCCTTTTCATAGACATCCCGGTGCGCCTCGACCGTCACGTCGCGCCCCGTCAGACCGGTGCCGCCGGTTGAGATCACGACGTCGATCTCCGGGTCCGCCACCCAAAGGCGCAACCGTGCGGCAATCTCGGTGCGTTCGTCCTGAACGATCTGGCGGTCGGCAAGGATGTGACCCGCCTTTTCGAGCCGGTCCACAAGGATTTGGCCCGAGCGGTCTTCGTCAAGCGAGCGTGTGTCGGATACGGTCAGAACCGCGATACGGATCGGTATGAATTCAAGAGTTTCATCAATGCGCGACATGAGGCATCAGGCCCTTTCCATGATGGCCAGCCGGATCGCCAGCGCGGCAAAGATGCCGCCCGTGAACCAGCCCAGAATGCGCGAGGCGCGCGGGTTCGAGATCAGCACTTTCCCCGCGCCTCCGGCAAAGACGCCGACCAGCGCGTTCACGACAAAGCCGCTGGCGGCGATGATCAGGCCAAAGGTCAGGAATTGGCCCAGAACCGAGCCGATGGCGGGGTCAACAAACTGGGGAATAAAAGCCAGCACAAACAGGATGACCTTGGGGTTCGTCAGATTCACCAGCATCCCGTCGCGAAAGGACGACCGTGTCGGCTTGGCCGGACCATTCGCCGACATCGCGCCGTGGCGGATCGCGCCCCAGGCCAGATATAGCAGATAGGCAACACCGACCCAGCGGATCACATCGAACAGCCACGGCAGCGCCGCAACCGCAGCGCCAAGCCCAAGACCCGCCAGCAGAACGTGAACCATGGATCCGGCGGATATGCCCGCGCTGGCTGCGACGGCAGATCTGCCGCCTGATCGCAGCCCCTGTCCGAAACAAAACATCATGTCGGCACCGGGCGTCAGGTTCAATGCGATGGCAGCGGGCACAAATGCCAGGAGGGTTATGGTTTCGATCATTCCCCTACCTCAAACCAGTTGACCTTTGGCCCCAGATTAGCCACCTGCGTCCGCCCGATCTGCCCGCGATAGCCCCAGCTGTCGTGGATATGACCGCAGAACGCCAATTCGGGCTGCAACCGTTCAATCGCGTCCCTGATGGAAACGGACCCAATCGAGATCCCTTGCGAGGTCGTGTCGCCATGCCCTTTGGGCGGAGAATGCACAATCAGGATATCCGCGCCGTCGCATCGCGCCAGCAACTCGGCGGCCTCACCTTCGGTCAGGTCGCAGGACCAGTCGCCGAAGGGCGTGACCGGCACGCCGTAGCCCAGCCCGAACAAGCGCAACCCGTCCAGAGTCATCCCGGTTCCGTGCAACACATGTACACCATCCGGTGCAGCATCCATCAATTCCTCGGCGCTTTCGGCGTTGCCGGGCACCAGAACCAGCGGAGCGGATATATCAGACAGCATGGCCATCGCGTCATCCAGACCTTGCCGTCCGTTGCAATAGTCCCCGGCACCGATCACCAGATCAGCCTCGGCGCTGGCGGCGACCAGATCCGCGGCGCGGCTGCGCGCAAGATGCAGGTCGGAAAAGGCCAGAACTTTCATGCGCCCGCCTCCAGCCGTGCCTTGAGTTCCAGAAGGTCCGCCCAAGCCTGCCGTTTCATCTGCGGCTGACGTAGCAGATAAGCTGGATGGAACATCGGGATCACCGGCAGATTCAGCGCCTGATCCCAGTTGCCGCGCAACCGCGTGATGCCGCGTTTGCCCAGCACCGCCTGACAGGAAATATTTCCCATCACCACCAGAACTTCTGGCTTGGCTAAAGCGATATGACGTTCCAGAAACGGCTTCATCATGCCGATCTCTTCCGGTTTCGGATCACGGTTCTGCGGTGGCCGCCATGGCAGCACATTGGTGATATAGACGTTTTCCGTCCGATCCAGATCAATCGCCGCCAGCATCCGGTCCAGCAATTGTCCCGCGCGTCCGACAAAGGGCTTGCCTTCACGGTCCTCATCCCGGCCCGGAGCCTCACCAATGATCATCACGCGCGCGCCGGGGGTGCCATCGGCAAAGACCAACTGTCGCGCTCCGCGCTTGAGATCGCACAGGCCGAACGCCTCCATCGCGGCGCGCAGTTCGGGCAATGAACCGGCCCCTTTCGCGGCATGTTGCGCAACCTCTGCCGGATCGACTTTCTCAGGTGCATCTGGTGCCGGTTTTGCAGCCTCGGCTTTCTTGGGCTTCGGCGTTGTATCGGGCAAGGCAAAACGATCCACCGGCGCGTCGCCGATTGCCTCGGTCGCGCCAAGTTCGATCTGCCAGTCCAGCAGAGCCCGTGCGGTGTGAAAGTCCAGACCCGATTCCATGCCCTCAATTTAACGCCATGAGGGCTGAGGGAAAGCGAATAGACCTTGCCTTGGTCGCCCTGCGCCTCGACCATGGGCGCAACCATGCTGTTGATCCTGCGATTCCTTCTGATCGGTATGTTGCTGGCTGCGACCAGCGGCCCTGCATTTGCGCAGTTACTTGATAGACCCGGCCAATGCAGAAGCGGTCAGTTTGCCTGCGGCAGCCGCTGTTGTTCAGCTGGTCAGCGCTGCAGCTTTGACGGCTATTGCATCCAACCGGGCGGCAACTATTGCGGCGGTGGGCGTTCTTGCAGCGCGTTTGAGCGCTGCACGGCAGGCGGAACCCGCTGTGCGCCGATCGGAGGCAACAAATGTGCCTCGCGTCTGGATTGCCCCGGCGACAGTTTCTGCAACGCGCGGGGAGAATGCGAACGAAGCTCTCCCGAGTTCGACCCCGCGCCCCCGGTTACATGCGAGGACGGTTTGACCTGCGCGCGCGGATCGTCCTGCCTGCCGGGTGGCGGATGTTCGCGCCCCGGCTGGTTTTTGTGCGAAGAAACAGACTCGCAATGTCGACCGGGCTTCAAATGCTCGGCCCATCAGGGATGCGTGCCGGTCAAGGCCGTCGACTGTGGCTATGGCAAATGGTGCAAACCCGGCGAGCAATGCCTGCCCGAGGGCGGGTGCGAGAAACTGCCCGAAGGATCGGAACCTTAGGTTGCCAGCGGCGGCGCGGCTTTCTATAAGCGGCCCGATTGTCAGACAGGAGCCCGCCCATGCGTTTCGCCCATCGTCACCTACTTGGCATCGAGCATCTGTCGCAATCCGATATCACCGCCATCCTTGATCTGGCCGAGAAATACGTCGACCTGAACCGGCAATCGACCAAGCATTCCGATGTGCTGGCGGGGCTGACCCAGATCAACATGTTCTTTGAAAACTCGACCCGCACGCAGGCCAGTTTCGAAATTGCTGGCAAGCGGCTGGGTGCGGATGTGATGAACATGGCGATGCAGGCCAGCTCGATCAAAAAGGGTGAAACGCTGATCGACACCGCGCTGACGCTGAATGCGATGCACCCCGATCTGTTGGTGGTGCGGCATCCGCATTCGGGCGCGGTGGATTTGCTGGCGCAGAAGGTGAACTGCGCCGTGCTCAATGCAGGCGACGGACGGCATGAACATCCCACGCAGGCGCTGCTGGACGCCTTGACGATCCGCCGCGCCAAGGGTCGGTTGCACCGGCTGAACATCGCGATCTGCGGAGATGTGGCGCATTCCCGCGTCGCTCGGTCGAACCTGATCCTGTTGGGCAAGATGGAAAACCGCATACGCCTGATTGGCCCTCCGACGCTGGTGCCCCGTCAGTTCGCCGAATTTGGTGCCGAGATTTACGATGACATGAACGAAGGTCTCAAAGACGTGGACGTCGTCATGATGCTGCGCCTTCAGCGCGAGCGGATGGATGGCGGTTTCATCCCATCCGAACGCGAATATTATCACCGCTACGGTCTGGACGCGGCCAAACTGGCACTGGCCAAGCCGGATGCCATCGTCATGCACCCCGGCCCGATGAATCGCGGGGTCGAGATTGACGGCACGCTGGCCGATGACATCAACCGGTCTGTCATTCAGGAACAGGTCGAAATGGGTGTCGCCGTGCGCATGGCCGCCATGGAACTGCTGGCCCGCAATCTGGCCGAGGCCGCATGAGCGATCTGACCGTCGCCCCCCATGAACGCGGTGTGATCCGCCTGTTCTCGCTGGACATGCGCCCGGAAGAGGCGAAGTTCCTGCGCGAACCGGGGGCTGCTGATCAGGTTCTGGGGGTCAACGGTCTGGACCCAGACCAGATCGACATTTTCCCGGCCTCGGACCTCGAAGACCTTGGGCTTTACGGATATCTGAACGAAGGCTGCGGTGTATCCGAGGATCAGTTGGACCGTGCCGCGCTAGAGGCCATCGAAGGTTGGGTCATGGTAGTGCGCAGCGCTGCGTTTGGAGGGCACGCCGTGACGCTTGCCCCTGATCCAAGGCTACACCTGATCGGGCTATACACCGAAGAGGCAACGAACTGGTCCGGCGGCACGATAGAAACAGAAAGCGCCAGACCGTTCTCTGCCCCTCAACCTGCGCCCGAGGGCACTCAGCGCCGCCGCGTCGGGTCTGCCATTCTGGCACTGGCGATCCTGATGGCCATCGGAGGCGCATTGTGGCTGATCCTGTGATCTTCCGCGCTGACAAAGGCGCGTATTTCCGCACCAACACATGGCTCGCCGCCTTTGCTATGGCGGCTGCGATGTTGGTTCTGTTGCTGATCGGCAATCCCTATGTCTGGACCGGAGCGCCAGCCGGGTTGGCCGCCATTGGAATTCGCGCATGGTATCTGGCCTCGGAAGAGCTGGCCGCAGAATGGCAGATGACCGACACCACCTTAACCGGCCCCGGCCCGCGTACGGTAGCGCTGAACCAGATCGAGGCCGTCAACACCATGGGCAGCTTTGTCCAGATTGTCACCAAGGGTGGCGACAAGCACCTGATCAAGTATCAAGCGGATCCCGCCGCGACCAAAACAGCCATCGAAAGGGCCGTGGCATGAGCGACGAGTGGTGGCGTCAGCGGATACCTGAGACCGAAAAGGTTCTGTGGCAAGGGCGGCCGGATCAGGGGTATTTCCCGCCTCGATTCGGGTGGGCATACAAGGCTTGTATTGCTGGCCTCGTCCTTATTTGGCTATTCAGCCCTTGGTTTCTGGACGTCATCAGGGATTTTTGGAAGCTCGCCGGTGCCACGATGCTTTTGGGCTTCGCGATCTGGGCAGATCGTTTTGTTCGGGCGCAGCGTATGTACGTCGTGACTTCGCGAAATGCATGGGAAATCAACAAGGGCCTCAAAACCAAGAAGCTTGAGATCAACCAGTTTCTCAACTTCCGTATTGGACGCCGTGCTATCCTGTTCAGCCGACATCCGTTTTTCACTTTTTCCCACCTATCCGACCCCGATGCCGCTTTGAAAGCATTGACTCAAGCCCGAGAGGCCTCGACATGACTTCGTTAGTTTTCACCAACGCCCGCCTGATTGATCCCGAAGCCGGGACTGACGACCTCGGTTGGTTGCAAATCACCGGCGGCCGGATCATGGCGCGCGGTGAAGGCGACGCCCCGGCCTCGGATGCCGAGGTCATCGATTGTAACGGTCACTGCCTTGCGCCAGGGATCGTCGATATCGGCGTCAAGGTCTGTGAACCCGGCGAGCGGCACAAGGAAAGCTATAAGTCCGCCGGGCTGGCCGCTGCAGCGGGGGGGGTGACCACGATCGTGACCCGCCCCGATACCAGCCCGGCTACGGACACACCGGAAAGTCTGGAATTTGTCACCCGGCGGGCGCAAGCAGACACGCCGGTTAATGTGTTGCCTATGGCTGCCCTGACCAAAGGGCGTGAAGGCCGCGAGATGACCGAGATCGGGTTTTTGCAAGATGCAGGCGCAGTTGCCTTCACCGATTGCGATCACGTAGTCACCAACACCAAGGTTTTTTCCCGTGCGCTGACTTATGCCAAGTCCTGCGGTGCGCTGGTCATCGCCCACCCGCAAGAACCGGGTCTGAGCGCCGGGGCCGCGGCCACCAGCGGCAAGTTCGCGGCGTTATACGGCTTGCCCGCCGTCTCACCCATGGCCGAGCGCATGGGGCTGGATCGCGACATCGCCCTGCTGGAAATGACCGGAGCCGCCTACCATGCCGACCAGATTACCACCGCCCGCGCCCTGCCCGCGCTGGAGCGCGCCAAGCGCAACGGGCTGGACATTACCGCCGGAACCTCGATCCACCATCTGACACTGAACGAGCTGGACGTGGCCGACTATCGCACCTTCTTCAAAGTCAAACCGCCCCTGCGGTCCGAAGATGACCGTCAGGCGGTGATCGAGGCGGTGCGGACTGGCCTGATCGACACGATCAGTTCGATGCACACGCCGCAAGACGAAGAAAGCAAACGCCTTCCGTTTGAAGAGGCGGCCTCGGGCGCCGTGGCGCTGGAAACGCTGCTGCCTGCGGCGCTGCGGCTCTATCATTCGGACCTGTTGGACCTGCCCACGCTGTTCCGCGCCATGGCGCTGAACCCGGCCAAACGGCTGGGGCTGGATTCGGGGCGTCTGTCCAAGGACGCGCCCGCTGATCTGGTGTTGTTCGATCCGGATGTGCCCTTTGTGCTGGATCGGTTTGCCCTGAAATCCAAATCGCAGAACACACCGTTTGACGGGCAGCGGATGCAAGGTAAGGTCACGGCGACCTATGTCGCAGGCCAAGAAGTGTACCGGAGACCCTGATGCCCCCCTTTGACAGCTCGATCACACAGCTCATCCTTTGGGCTGCGCTGGGATATCTGATTGGTTCGGTTCCCTTTGGCATGGTCGTGGCCCGCGTGATGGGGTTGGGAAATCTGCGCCAGATCGGGTCGGGCAATATCGGCGCGACCAATGTGCTGAGAACCGGGAACAAAGCCGCCGCCGCGCTGACGCTGATCTTTGACGCGGCGAAAGGAGCGGTCGCTGTTCTGCTGGCACGTGCGATGGCCGGAGAAGACGCCGCCCAGATCGCCGCGCTGATGGCTTTTCTGGGCCATTGTTTCCCGGTTTGGCTGGGGTTCAAAGGTGGCAAAGGCGTTGCAACCTTTCTGGGCCTGTGGCTGGCGCTGGACTGGCGCGTCGGGGTGGCGTGCTGTCTGACATGGCTGGTCACTGCCCTGATCTGGCGGATCTCGTCGCTGGGTGCGCTGGTGGCGGCGGCTTTGTCGACCACATGGGTGATGGTATTGACCGACGGTTCAACCTTCATCCTTGGCATTGTCCTGACCTTGCTGGTCTATTGGCGACACAGCGCCAATCTGGCGCGGATCAAGGCCGGAACCGAGCCGAAAATCGGAAAGTCGTAGTCTGAACAACGGCGCGCGTCGGGGTTGATCGAATCAATTATTCCTGTAATTTCTGTTATGACAGAAAAGAATGGAATTATTGATGCAACTGACGCAAGCCATGCAGGACTTTATCCTTCACTGGGGCGAAATGGGCTCCAAATGGGGGGTGAACCGATCTGTGGCGCAGATCCATGCCCTGTTGCATATTTCTCCGGACCCTCTGACGGCTGAAGAAATATGCGACACGCTTGGGCTGGCACGGTCGAATGTCTCGAACGGGTTGAAAGAGCTTCAGAGTTGGAAACTGGTAAAGGCCAGCCGAAAACTAGGAGATCGCCGCGATCACTTCCATTCGATCCGGGACATGTTTGATCTGACCAAAGCAGTTGTCGTAGGTCGCCGCGAACGCGAGTTCTTACCAACGCTTGCCGCCATGCAGACCGCCGCACGAGATGCGCGCGAGGATGGCACCCCGGACAAAGTCCGCAAACGTCTAGAAGCGACTTTGGACACCATGCAGATGTTCGACGACTGGTATGTCGATGTGAACCGACTGCCACGTCGCATCCAGCTTGCCATCGTTAAACTGGGCGGACGCATTGCACGGTTACTGCCCAAAGGAACGGAAGAGTCATCTGAGTAAAAAATTTTACCTCGTAATTTCTGTCACTACAGAAATCTCTGTATTTAACGTCATCGCTAGGAGTGTATTGTGACCGATCCCATTTCTCATCATCAGGAACGCGCACCGAAAGGTGTGATTTGGGCCGATCTGGTCCCTCTCAGCCGTTGGGACAAAGTTCAGGAATTGATGCTGCCATTGCCATGGCTGGTTTCTTCGATCGGGCTTTACAGCACCCAATGGTGGCCACTGGGGTTTGTTGCCAGTTTCATGTTCTTTCTGTGCGGGCTTCGCCTGAACCATGAGGCGATCCATGGCAATTTGGGCGTTTCGCGTCGCTGGGACAGTTTGGTCATGCACGCGCTGAGCGCGCTGATGCTGGGGTCGAACCATGCGTTTTGCCAGTGCCATCTGCGGCATCACAAACACGCAATGGGCCCCGGAGATTGCGAAGGGCGTTGCGGGCATATGTCCCTTCTGCAGGTTCTTTTGTACGGGCCGCGCTTTCCCATTGATATCAACCGCGCGGCGTGGCGCGCCTCAACCTGGAAACTCCGCAGGCGAATCCTGATCGATTGGCTATTGGTTATAGCTGTGGTCGCGGCGGCGTTTCTGAGCATGTCGCAGGCTCTGGTCCTGCACGTGCTGGCGATGGTGGTCGCCCAATCCCTTGCGGCCCTGTTTGCGGTCTGGATAACGCATCAGGGAACCCATGACAGCGGCATCGCCGCCCGCAGTCAGCGCGGGATTCTGGCCCGGTTGGCTTATCTGATGTTTTATCATCGCGAACATCACCTGTTTCCCAAAGTTCCGGTAAGCCGGCTGCCGGTGCTGGCCGACCGGTTGGATCGAACGGTCGATGGCTATTCGGCCCGGCGCAAACCGATTGTCGGGTGGCTGGAACCGCGCCGGTACCGGGTCTGAAACCCATCCCAGACCCATGGCCTGCAACGCACAGATGCACATGTCCCGTTCACCAATACACATTCACAATTGATTGTTTTGAACGTGATGGGGGCAAGTCCCAATTCGGTTCCGTGACCGCCAATTACCGGCGTCGCAAAAACAAATCCGGTTCGCCGGAGCAAAATTCAGGTGCTCGAACGCGGGCCTATTCACGAAAGGTGAAGTCATGAACAAGATCAAATCCATCATTGGCGGCGTCGCGCTGTCTGTCGCCATCGCAAGCTCGGCCCTGGCGGCTGGTGTCGAACTGAACGCAAGCTCGACCGGTCTGGCAATGCAGGGCTATGACCCGGTTGCCTATTTCACCGAAGGCGAAGCCACCAAGGGTGATTACCGCATCACCGCGCTGCATGACGAAGCCATGTACCGCTTTGCCAACGAAGAAAACAAAGCCGCGTTTGAAGCCAACCCAGACGCATACCTGCCTGCCTATGGCGGCTACTGCGCATTCGGCGCGGCGATGGGCTTTAAATTCGATGGCGACCCGAACCACTGGAAAATCGTCGACAACAAGCTGTACCTGAACCTTTCCAAAGACATTCAGGAACGCTGGGAAGGCGACATCCCGGGCTTTATCGAACAGGCCAGCACCAACTGGGAAACCATCGCAGACAAATCCCCCGCAGAGCTGCAGCAGCAATAATCCGCTGACCAAACTGCATTTACCGGCGGCAGGCTTACCCCTGCCGCCGATTTCATTTGAAAGACACGTTTCCCTTCCTAAATCCTGTTTCAATAGAAGCGTCCAAAAACGGACCGCGCGCCGCCTGCTCGAGAGGGCGGTGAGTTCTTCGGTACGGAACACCTAATCCATCAGAAATCCCACCCAATTGGGTGGGATCAGACACGCGATGCGCACCTCTGACAGGGGGCATCTGCGCTGCGATTTTGAACGGAAGGAAGAAACAATGACAGCAAAACTGGCTCTTGTAACCACTGTCGCAACTTTGGCGGCAGGATCGGCCATGGCACAGGCTTCGGGCAACTGGACCGGCTTCTATGCAGGTGGGCAGCTTGGCTATGCCGACGTGGATACCAACGCAACAGGCGTCGATGGCGACGGTGCGATTGGCGGTATCCTTCTTGGCTATGACTATGACCTTGGCGACTGGGTCGTTGGTGGCGGCTTTGACTATGACTGGGCTGATATCGATCTGTCGGGCGCGGCAACGCTTGAAGATGTCTGGCGGATCAAGGCGCGGGCCGGATACAAGGTGAATCCGCAAGGGTTGCTGTATGGAGTCGGTGGCTATGCGGACGCGGGCACCGACAATCTGGGTAGCGACAATGGCTGGTTCCTTGGGGCCGGGTATGAACAGATCATCGCCCCCAATGTCAGCCTTGCGGGAGAGATCCTGTACCACGAGTTCAACAACTTCAACTCAAGCGGCGTAGACGTGGACGCAACCACATTCCAGATCCGCGCCGCCTACCGGTTCTGAGCGTTCAACGGCCCCGGCATGTCCTGCCGGGGCCTGTTGTTCAGAGTGCCAGTACCGTGCTTCCGGTGGTTTGCCGCGCTTCAAGCGCGCGATGCGCGTCGGCCACCTGATCCAGCGGGAAGGTCTGATCTACGTGGATCTTGACTTCGCGCCCCTCGACCTTGCCGAACAGTCGACGTGCCATCGCCTGACAAACCGCGTGATCCCCGATATGCGTGAACAATGTGGGCCGCGTCAGTTTCAGCGAGCCCCTTTGCGCAAGCATTCCAAGGTCCACAGGTGGAACGGGGCCGGATGCGTTGCCAAACGAAATCATCATGCCCAATGGTTTCAGGCAATCCAGCGACCCTTCAAACGTATCTGCCCCTACGGAATCCATGACCGCATCGACGCCTTTGCCGCCCGTGATCTCGGCCACGCGGTCCACAAAGTTCTCGGTCCGGTAGTTTATGCAATGCGCCGCTCCGTTGAACTGCGCCAGCGAGCATTTTTCGTCCGTCCCGGCCGTTCCGATCAGGGTGATCCCTTCGGATTTGGCCCATTGGCAGGCGATCAGCCCTACCCCGCCCGCTGCGGCGTGAAACAACACCGTGTCCCCGCGCTTTAGCGGCGTGGTTCTGTGAAACAAATATTCGACGGTCATGCCCTTCAACATCATCGCAGCCGCTGTTCGGAACGATATACTCTCGGGCAAAGGGCAGACCTGCGTGGCGGGCATCACCCGTGCCTGCGTGTAAGCACCGGGCGGGGCGGCTGCATAGGCCGCACGCTGACCGGGCACCAGATGCGTGACACCTTCGCCAACGGCCTCGACAACTCCGGCCGCTTCCATGCCCAGCGCGTGCGGCAAATTCAATGGATAAAGCCCGCTGCGCTGATACACGTCTATGAAATTCAACCCACACGCCTGATGGCGGATTCTGATCTCGCCCGGGCCGGGATCGCCGACCGGGCGGTCTTCGATCCGCAGAACCTCGGGGCCGCCGCTTTCGTGAATGACTACGGTGCGTGCCGTTTGCTGCATGATGCTCTCCCTGAAGGTTTTGGGCCAAGCTAACACGCCTGTGAAACAGGGCAATCCACTTGCTTTGGCATGTGTGATCGGACGTGAGCGCAGAAATGTGCTATACTACAACCAGGCGTTGCCGGAACATCCGGTCACGGACAACCAGAGAGCCGGATGCACCCCGCGGCGTGACCATGCCAGGGAAGGGGATGATGATGGACAAGACAATCGGTAATCCAATCAGCTGGGCCGCTCGGAACCTTGGGGCGACCAGCGAACATATTGCTGAAAGCGTATCAACAGTCGGCAGTTCAGACACCCGCGAAATGCCGATGGTACAGACCCTGACGATGCAGGATCTGCGCGCCTGCCTGCAGGCGGGATACCGTGATTTTCTGGAAACCCGCGCGGATGCGGTGTTTATCGTTTTGGTCTACCCGATTGCAGGGCTGTTGATGTTCGGGATCGGGTTGAACAGGAACATGGTGCCGCTGCTGGCCCCGTTGATCGCCGGATTTGCCCTGATCGGACCAGTCGCCGCCGTTGGGCTGTATGAAATCAGCCGCAAACGTGAACAGGGCGGCGAGGTGCATTGGCTCGATGCGCTCGGCGTCTTCCGCTCGCCCTCATTCGGTGCGATTCTGGCGCTGGGCTTTTATCTGGTCATGCTGCTGCTGGTCTGGCTGATGGTCGCGCAGAGCCTTTACGTTCAAACGCTTGGACCCGAGCCTCCGTCCTCATTCGGGGCATTTGTCACCGCGACGCTGACTACGGGCGCAGGTTGGGCCATGATCCTGATCGGCACCGCCATCGGCTTTCTGTTTGCGCTTATGGCGCTGGCCATCAGCGTGGTGAGTTTTCCATTGCTGCTGGACCGCAAAGTGGGGCTGCCCATTGCGGTCGTGACTTCGGTACGGGTTCTGCGGCATAACCCAGGCGTCATCCTTGCCTGGGGTTTCCTGGTTGCAGCATTACTGGTCATCGGAGCAATTCCGATGCTGTTGGGCCTGATCGTCGTGATGCCGGTTCTGGGCCATGCCACCTGGCATCTGTATCGCCGCGCGGTAGCCTAGCCCGAGACGTTCAAGACGATCTTGCCGATATGGCCGGAACTTTCCATGCGCGTATGAGCAGCGGCAGCCTCGGCTAGGTCAAACTCGCTGTCCATGACGGGGGCCACCTTCCCGGCCTCCAGCAAAGGCCAGACCGCCTCGCGCAATTCCTGAGCAATGCTTGCTTTGGCCAAGTCGCTTTGCGGCCGCAATGTGCTGCCGGTCAGGGTCAGGCGTTTGACCATCATCAGGGCAAAATTCACCTCGACCATCGGACCCTGCAGAAAAGCGATCTGAACCAGACGGCCATCTTCGGCCAGCGCCTTGATGTTGCGCGGGATATAGTCGCCACCCACCATGTCGAGGATCAGGTTCGCGCCGCCTTCGGAACGCATCGCGGCCACAAAATCCTCGTCGCGATAGTTGATCGCTTTTTCGGCCCCTAGTTTGACGCAAGCGGCGCATTTCTCGTCTGATCCGGCGGTTGCAAAGACGCGCGCACCAAATGCGTTTGCCAACTGAATCGCCGTGGTCCCAATGCCGCTCGAGCCGCCATGGACCAGAAAACGCTCTCCGGCCCTCAATCCGCCACGCGTGAAGACATTGGACCAGACGGTAAAGAAGGTTTCGGGCAGGCACGCTGCCTCTTTCAAGCCCATTCCCACAGGCACCGGAAGGCAATGCGCCGCCGGTGTCGCAACATATTCGGCATAGCCACCGCCGGGCAACAGGGCGCAGACCTGATCGCCGACAGCCACATTGTCGACCCCCGAGCCAACAGCCACAACTTCGCCTGACGCCTCAAGCCCCGGAAGATCGCTGGCCCCGGGCGGCGGATCATAGGCGCCCGCCCGTTGCAGCGCGTCCGGTCGGTTGACGCCAGCATAGGCCGTTTTGATGATGACCTGCCCGTTGCCCGGTTCAGGCACTGGACGTTCCGTCAGCTGCAAAACGTCCGGGCCGCCGGGGGCTGTGATTTCAACGGCGCGCATCATCTGGGTCATCGGCAAATCTCCTTTGTCCAATGCCTAGCAGGCATCGGTTGAAAGGCCCAGATGCAACTGCATCTACTTGCGCGGGTTCAGCAATCCGGGCAGATCGGCGCGCATCCGCATCGGTGCCTTGACCTGCCCTGCCAACCAATTGGGGACCGACAGGAACGGCTTGAATAGCGGGTTCTGGTTCACCTGCGCCTTGAGCTTTTCGAACTGCATCACGCCTTCGATGCGGCGGTCCAGAAATGCCCACGTATTCTGATGATCAGGGCTGTCATCGCCCAACCAATAGAGCAGGGTCGAGGAATAGACCCCCGACAGCGTCGCCCGTTTGGTGTACCAGTTCACGTCATCAGACGTATCCCCCAGCGCATCCCAAATCTGATCGCAGGTGCCCCAGATCGCCTTGGCCCCATCCGCCGCATGGATCGGCAGAGCAAACAGTGTGACACCACGGCGCACGGCTTCTTTGTCCTGAACAGCCTGCAACCGGAACCGGACGGCCGTCGCGATCTTGTCGCGGAATTTCAGATCACTCAGGTCTTCTGTCTTTAGCCGTTCCAACATCGCCGCATCCCCACGTGCATGGAAGGCAAGCGCCAGATCAACCGCCCCGCGGGGGCAGATGGCTCGGGCCAGACCCTCATCCATGTCGCACTCTGCGACCGCCGCGCGAAAGCTGGTTTCCGACCAGCCATCGAACGGGACATGGTCCAGCATGGCATCCAGCAATTTCTGCTTGGCGTCTTCATATGTCACTGTCATGGCAGTTCTCCGGTGCTTGGACCCAGTACTAGACAAGTTAGACCGGCTTTGCTATACGGCCACTTCCTGCAATTTCCTTGCAACTCTATCTAGAAAGGTGGTGACAACCACATGCAGGTTAGTGTTCGCGATAATAACGTCGATCAGGCGCTTCGTGCCCTGAAGAAAAAGCTGCAGCGCGAAGGCGTGTTCCGTGAAATGAAGCTGAAGCAACATTTCGAGAAGCCGTCCGAGAAGAAAGCGCGCGAGAAGGCTGAAGCGATCCGCCGTGCCCGTAAACTGGCACGTAAGAAAGCACAGCGCGAAGGTTTGCTCTAAGCACCTGACGCTCGTCCAGCTTTGGATGACACTATTTGACGACCCCCGAGGCCCCGCCCGGGGGTTTGTCGTTTCTGGCGGGCTTTGCCGCCAATCGGGTCCTTCTTCTTGTGCAGGAATATGCCGACCTTTGGTCCGATCATTTGGACCGGCATTTTGCAGCGCAGCGAATCACCTCTGCCAGCACCCGCCCGCCAATACCCGCCCTGATTGAACCCGGCCCCTTTTCGACCCGCCCAGCGCCCCTGTAACTGGCCCGGTCTGCAAAGACCCAAACCAAACGGAGGCAAACATGTCGACAGCAAGCACAGTCGAGCGGGAAATGCTGGCCCTGATCAATCAGGAACGCACATCCCGTGGGCTGACCCCCCTACAACTGGAGACACAACTGAACGACTCGTCCGAGGATCACAGCACCTGGATGCTGGATACGGACCGCTTTAGCCACACCGGTCAGGGTGGCTCAACCGCGACCCAGCGGATGCAAGCGGCTGGCTTTGATCTGGAAGGCAGCTGGCGCACCGGCGAAAACATCGCGTGGCAATCAGAACGTGGCGCGCCGGGCATCAGCGACGATGTAGCTCAGCTACACGAGAACCTGATGAACAGCCCCGGCCACCGCGCCAATATCCTGAACCCTGATTTCAGATATATCGGGATCGGCATCGAAACGGGCGACATGCAGGGCTATGACGCAGTGATGGTCACGCAGAACTTCGCCGCGACCAGTGCCGACGTCATGCTGGACACAGGCGAAAACGTGACGCCGCCGGTTGAAGAAGACGTTGCGGAACCAGTCGAGGACGTGGAAGATCCTGTCGAAGAAGATGTTGTCGTTCCGGTTGAAGACACGGATGACCCCGTCGAAGAAGACGTCGCCGAACCGGTTGAGGACGTGGATGAACCCGCCGAGGAAGACGTCGCCGAACCGGTTGAGGACGCGGATGAACCCGTCGAGGAAGACGTCGCAGAACCGGTCGAAGACACGGATGAACCCGTCGAGGAAGACGTCGCAGAACCGGTCGAAGACATGGATGAACCCGTCGAGGAAGACGTCGCAGAACCGGTCGAAGACACGGATGAACCCGTCGAGGAAGACGTCGCAGAGCCGGTCGAAGACACGGACGAGCCCGTCGAGGAGGAGATCGCCGAGCCGGTCGAAGATACCGACAAACCCGAAGATGTGGTGGACACGGAGATGCCCGAGATCGAAGGATTCGACGTTCAGGCCTTTCTGGCCGAGATCGAAGCCTTCGTCACCGCGCTGCAATCCCGCTTTGATCAGTTCGACTGGAACGTACCAGCGCAGGATCAGGACGATTCGGACCCGAACAGCTTTGAGTTCACCTTCAGCTTCGAGTTCTCGGATGACAGTGACGTCGCCGAGGCCGATCCCGTCGAAGACACCACCGATGACTTCTGCTGCGTGCCGTTCATCGATACGAGCTGCGGATTCGACTTCGTCTAAAATCAATGGATGCGGGGCACTTCGCCCCGCATCACACCTTCGGTCCCTTTAGTAGACCTTGGGCACGTATAGCTCATCCGGCAGGATTCGACGCTCGTATTCCGGATTGTAGCGGCGGTCCGGCAGATTGACCTTTTCCTGCGGAAAATCCTCGTACGGGATTTTGGTCAGAAGATGTTCGATACAGTTCAGCCGCTCGCGCTTTTTATCGTTGCCTTCCACGATATACCACGGAGCCTCGGGTATATTGGTGCGGAAGAACATGTCTTCCTTGGCCTTTGTATAGGCCTCCCAGCGGATGCGGGATTCCAGATCCATCGGCGACAGTTTCCACTGTTTCATCGGGTCGTGAATGCGCATCAGGAAGCGCAATTGCTGTTCTTCGTCGGTGATCGAGAACCAGTATTTCAGCAAGATAATTCCGGACCGGACCAGCATCCGTTCAAATTCGGGGACGTCCTGAAAGAACTGCTCGACCTGATCTTCCGAGGCAAAACCCATCACCCGCTCGACCCCGGCGCGGTTATACCAGGACCGATCAAAGAACACGATTTCACCAGCTGCTGGCAGATGTGGAACATAGCGCTGGAAATACCACTGGCTTTGTTCACGGCGACTGGGCGCAGGCAACGCAACCACCCGCGCCACGCGCGGATTCAGCCGCTGCGTGATCCGCTTGATCACACCACCCTTTCCGGCGCTGTCACGACCTTCAAACAGGATACACACCTTGGCACCGGTGTGCTGAACCCAATCCTGCACCTTGATCAGCTCGGCCTGAAGCCTGAGAAGATTGCGGAAATAGACCTTGCGGTCCAGCATATCGGGATGCTGATCCTGATAGATCTTTCGGATCTCCATCGACAGCATCGGCTCGTTGAATTCAATCTCGAAATCTTCGTCGAGCGTATCTTCCAGTTCGGCTTCCAACCAATCCTGCGCGGCGTCGTTTCTATCGTGTGCCAAGGTCGGCTCCTTATCGGTTTTGGGTTCGGACCGTATCGGCGTTGTGTAAAAGGCAGATGTCAGCGGGGTCGCCACCTGCCGCTGAATCCGGCCGTCAGAAATTTGACCACACGTGCCGGACCCTGAATGTGGCCCGAGGGGACAGGGGATACAAGTCTCAGTATTGACGCAATTTGCCGGATCGCCGCGTCAGACCGGCAGAGCAGTTGTCTTAAAAACGGTCCTCAGCGCAAACGAGCTTTGCATCTGCGCCACACCGGGCAGGCGCGACAGGTATTGGCGGTGGATGCGCGCGAAATCTTCGGTGTTTTCGGCGACAACTTTCAGAATGTAATCGGCGGTTCCGGCCATCAGGTGACACTCAAGAACATCCGGTATCCGGGCCACGGCTTTTTCAAATGCTTCCAGCACCTCTTCGGCCTGACCTTGCAAAGTGATCTCGACAAATACGGTTGTCGGAACCTTCAGTTTACGCGCATCCAGCAGGGCGACGTAGTCTTTGATATAGCCTTCAGCTTCAAGGCGCTGCACACGCCGATGGCAGGCCGAGGGTGACAGGTTCGCCTGCTCGGACAGTTCAGAGTTTGACATACGGCCTTTGCGCTGCAGCGCGGCCAGAATCTTGCGATCGGTTGCATCTAAAGTCATTTGCGCACGTATGTTGCACAGCTTTCTATAAGTGTCGAATAATTTCCCGCGATTCAGCGCCTTTCCAGTCAGAGTTTCACAAAAATTGCGCTGATTTCTGCACATAATTTGGGCAGTTTATGAACGGAGAGCCCTAATGAAAATCGGTTGCCCCAAGGAAATCAAACCTCAGGAATTCCGCGTCGGTATGACCCCGAACGCCGCTGGCGAAGCCGTCGCCCGTGGTCATGAGGTCATCATCGAAACCAATGCCGGCATGGGGTCCGGTTTTGACAACGCATCGTATATCGCTGCTGGTGCGCGCATCGTGGACACTGCCGAAGAGGTCTTTGCCACCGCCGACATGATCGTCAAGGTAAAGGAACCGCAAGCGGTTGAGCGCAAGATGCTGCGCGAAGGTCAATTGCTGTTCACCTATCTGCATCTGGCACCCGATCCGGACCAGACCCATGACCTGCTGGAATCGGGCTGCACCGCGATTGCCTATGAGACGGTAACAGATGCCAATGGTGGCCTGCCCCTGCTGGCGCCAATGTCCGAAGTTGCTGGTCGCCTAGCACCTCAGGTCGGTTCCTGGACGCTGCAGAAGGCGAATGGCGGTCGTGGTGTGCTGATGGGTGGCGTGCCCGGCGTCGGGCCTGCCAAGGTTGTTGTTATCGGCGGCGGCGTTGTTGGCACCCACGCAGCGAAAATCGCCGCAGGCATGGGCGCGGATGTAACCGTGCTGGACCGTTCACTGCCCCGTCTGCGTTACCTTGACGACGTATTTGGCCGTCAGTTCAAGAACCAGTATTCAACTGCAGGCGCAACCGCCGAGCTGATCCAGGATGCCGATATGGTCATCGGCGCGGTTCTGATCCCCGGTGCTGCCGCACCCAAACTGGTCACGCGCGCACAGCTGTCGACTATGAAGCCCGGCGCGGTTCTGGTGGACGTTGCCATCGACCAGGGTGGCTGTTTCGAGACGTCCAAGGCCACGACCCACGCCGACCCGATCTACGAAGTTGATGGCATCATGCATTACTGCGTCGCCAACATGCCGGGCGCGGTTGCGCGCACCTCGACCATCGCCTTGGGCAACGCCACGATGCCGTTCCTGCTGTCGTTGGCCGACAAGGGCTGGAAGCAAGCCTGTCAGGACGATCCCCACTTGCTGGCGGGTCTGAACGTTCATGCGGGCCAGCTAACCTACTATGCCGTCGGCAAGGCACTGGGCATCGACGTCGTTTCGCCATCGGTTGTCATCAAGTAAGGCTTCTGCCGCTGCAGGTGCAATCCAAACGCAGCGGTACATACAAAGGAAACGGCGCCGCGCAAAGGCGCGGCGCCGGGCCCAACCAGAGAAGGGCATTTCCAATGCCCGTACGATGGACGGGAGGACTTATCCTTCTTTGTGGATCTCCACCGAATGCGGATAGGGGATCGACACGCCTTTGGCGTCAAATGCCTCTTTGATCGCCTTGGTCAGTTCAAACTTTACATCCCAGTAGTCTGCCGCCGCGCACCACAGACGCGCCGTCAGATCGACCGAGCTGTCGCCCAGATTGGTCACCCGCACCCATGGCTCTGGTTCACCCATGATCCGCTCATCGGCCCTGGCCACATCCAAAATGATCTGCATCGCCTCATCTGCGCTATCGCCATAGTCGATACCAAACACCAGATCCACCCGGCGCGTATCATGTGCCGAATAGTTGGTAATCACCGAACCCCAGGCCTGCCCGTTCGGAACGATGATCTGCACATTGTCCGGCGTCACCAGTTCAGTGGTAAAAAGGTTCAGATCCTTCACTGTCCCTGCCGTACCGCCGATATCCACATATTGACCAAGCTTGTAGGGCCGGAATACCACCAGCATGACACCCGCCGCCAGATCGCTGAGCGTCCCCTGCAACGCCAGACCGATGGCCAGCGATGCGGCACCCAGAATGGCCACGATACTGGTCGCCTCGATCCCGAAGATGCCAAGAACGGCGACAAATACGATCGCCAGAAGCACCCATTTCACGAGACTGGCAACAAAATTTCCCAATGTCGGGTCGATATGCGGTGTCGCATTGATCCGACGGCGCACGAGCCCGCTAATTGCCCCGGCCACGATCCAGCCCAGTACCAAGACGATCAGCGCTTTGATCGCGCTCATGATCAGCGGGCCAAAAGCCCCAACCTGTGTTACGACGTCTTCCACGCGTATCTCCTTTACTGCAACGGCAAACCCGCGCCAAAAAGCGCGGGATCACAAGAAAGTGTGGGCGATATTCCCGTCCCGGTCTAGGGGGCGAATTTCCCCGTTTTCCCCCCAACTGTTCCTGAACACACAGTCGCTGACCGGTCATGCACAAACCGGACCCTGACAATTCAGCCGGGAATTGACAAAATGATACCAACACACCGGATAAAGGAGCCCCAGATGCTGGACACAACCTCGTTCCCGATCATGGCCAAATGGCCGCCGCAGTCACCGGACCGCATACAGCTCTATTCCTTCCCGACACCCAACGGGGTCAAGGTCTCGATCATGCTTGAGGAAACCGGGCTGCCGTATGAGGCGCACCGGGTCACGCTGGCGGATGCGGATGTCAAAAGCCCCGAATTCCTGTCGCTCAACCCGAATAACAAGATCCCCGCCATCATTGATCCCAACGGCCCCGACGGCACACCCATCGGCCTGTTCGAAAGCGGCGCGATCCTGCTGTATCTGGCGGAAAAGACAGGTAAGTTCATCGGCAAAAACGCGGCTGACAAGCACCGCGCGGCCCAGTGGCTGATGTTCCAGATGGGCGGCATCGGCCCGATGTTCGGGCAACTGGGCTTCTTCCACAAATTCGCCGGCAGCGAAATCGAGGACCCCCGCCCGCGCGAACGCTATGTCAACGAAGCAAAACGGCTGCTGAACGTGCTGAACACGCAGCTCGAAGGTCAGGACTGGGTCGCCGGAGACTATTCCATCGCAGATATCGCCATCGCGCCATGGCTGCGCGGGTTGGATTTCTATGAGGCCAAAGAGCTTGTCGGCTGGGACGAACACCGCAATCTGGAAGCTTATATGGAGCGCTTCCTTAACCGCCCAGCGGTACAGAAAGGGCTCGTCACCCCGCCCCGCGACTGACGCGCGACGTCATACGAACGGCCTGCAAAGACCGTTCGTATGGCAGGCAAAACTCAGCCCGGCAACTGACCGGACAAGACATAGCGCAGAATCTCCACCACCTGCCGTGGCTCCTCCGCCACGGCCAGCGCGGCGGCATCGACCTCTTTCAGCGCGTGCTGGTGATCGGGGCCGTGCAACACGATGATCGACTTGCCCAATGCAGCGGCGTAACCGGCATCGAACGCCGCGTTCCACTGCTTGTATTTGTCACCAAAGCGTACAACAACGACATCCGCATCCGAAATCCCCTTGCGGGTCCGGATCGCGTTGACCATCGCGCCTTTGTGGTCATGCCAGTACTTATTCGGCTCGACCCCCAGAATGGCGACCCCGCAATCATCGCTGGCGCCATGATCGGTCACCGGGCTGCTGAACGACACATCCAGCCCCTCGGCCCCCGCGATAATCTGCTCGCGCCAATCCGTGTGAATCTCACCAGACAGATAAACTTTCAACATCTTGTTCTCCTCCCACGAAAAAGGGGCGCGCCCCGCCCCTTCATCTTTTCAAAAATACTCCCGCCGGAGGCGGATGCAACCTCAGCCCCGCAGCACACCGCCGGTGGCTTTCGCCACCTTTTCAACGATCTTCGCACTGACCGCCTCGATATCCTTTTCCTTCAACGTCGCCTCAGATGGCTGCAGCCGCACCGCAATCGCCAGAGATTTCTTGCCCTCTCCTAGACCGCCGCCGATGAATTCGTCAAAGACCCGAACCTCCTCGATCAACACCTTGTCGGCCCCTGCGGCCGCATTGACCAGCGTCAGTGCCTCGACGTCGGCGTCGACCACAAATGCAAAGTCCCGCTCGACCGCTTGCAGATCCCGCAGTTCCAGCGCCGCGCGTGTGGCACCGGATTTTCTCGGCAAGGGCACCTCGTCCGGCCAGATGGTAAAGGCCATCGCCGGGCCCTTGATATCCATCGCCTGCAGAATGCGCGGGTGCAGTTCACCGAACACGCCCAGCACCTTCTTCGGGCCCAGACAGATTTTGCCGTGCCGTCCGGGATGCCACCAGCCGTCGCCGCCGCGCAGAATCTGAACCTTTGCAGGCGCGCCGATGGCGGCCAACACCGCCTCGGCATCCGCCTTGGCGTCGAACAGATCGACCGGGCGCGATACACCGTGCACATCCTTGGGGCCATCACGCCCCACCAACAGACCCGTAATCTGGGTTCGCTGATCCCCCGGTTCACCATCATGGAACACCGGGCCAACCTCGAACAGGGCCACATCCGCATAACCACGCGCCTGATTGCGGGCAGCGGCCTGCAGCAGGCCGGGCAGCAGGTCGGGGCGCATATGGCTCATCTCGGATGAGATCGGGTTTTCCAACTGCGTGGCCGCATCACCGCCACCGAACAGAGCCGCCGAGGCCTGATCGATGAATGTATAGGACACACATTCATTGTACCCCAGCGCTGCGCAAGTGCGCCGCGCCATCGACTGACGGCGCTGCGTCGGGGTCATTACCGGCTTCGGAATACCGTCCGAAATACGCGGCAAGGGCTTGCCCTGCAGCTTGGTCAACGACGCGATCCGCGCAACCTCTTCCACAAGATCGGCCTCACCCATGATGTCGGGCCGCCAGCTGGGCACATGCGCCATCTCACCATCCAGACGGAAGCCAAGGCGCGTCAGGGTCTGGCGCTGCTCGCTTTCGGGAATATCCATCCCGACCAGCGATTGCACTCGCGCTGCATCCAGCTTGTAGGCGCGCGCATGGTTCGGGGCCTTGCCAGCCTCAACCACGGTCGAGGCCTCACCGCCACAGATGTCCAGTATCATCTGCGTCGCATGTTCCAACCCTTCGCGAGTATATTCAGGGTCCACTCCGCGTTCAAAACGATAGCGTGCATCGGAGTTGATCTTCAGCGCTCGCCCGGTCAGCGCGATCTGCACATGATCCCAGAACGCGCTTTCGAGGAAGACATTCACCGTTTCTTCGGTGCAACCGGTTTCCTCGCCGCCCATAATGCCCGCAATCGATTCCGGGCCTTTGTCGTCCGAGATTACCATCATGCCGGGTTGCAGGGTGTATTCCTTCTCGTCCAGCGCCACCAGCTTTTCGCCACCTTCGGCGCGGTGCACGCGCAAATTGCCTTGCACCTTGTCCGCGTCGAATACATGCAGCGGGCGGTTCTGGTCGAAGGTCATATAGTTGGTGATATCCACCAGCGCCGAGATCGGACGCAGGCCAATCGCCTTCAACTGATCCTGCAGCCATTGCGGGCTGGGGCCGTTCCTGACGCCCCGGATCAGGCGGCCGGTGAAATGCGGCGCGCCGTCCAGAGTATCCTCGTCGATTGTCACTTTGATCGGACTTTCGAAATCTCCAGGCACCGGCGCATAATCGCGCTGTTTCAGTGTGCCCACACCCCGCGCTGCCAGATCGCGTGCTATCCCCTCGACACCCAGCGCATCCGGGCGGTTCGGTGTAATCGCAATCTCGATCATCGGGTCGACCTTGGACGGCTCATTCTCAGCCAGCCAATCTACGAACTTGTCGCCAACCGCGCCCGAGGGCAGCTCGATGATACCATCGTGCTCGTCCGACAGCTCCAACTCGCGTTCGGATGCCATCATGCCAAAGCTTTCAACACCCCGGATTTTGCCGACGCTAATGGTCAGGTCCAGACCAGGAATGTACATGCCCGGTTTGCAAACCACGACGGTGATGCCCTCGCGCGCGTTCGGCGCGCCGCAGATAATCTGCAGATCGCCCTCATCGGTTTCCACCGTGCAGACCCGCAGCTTGTCCGCATCAGGGTGCTTCTCGGCATGTTTCACGTGGCCAAGCGTAAAGCCCGTCAGCCGATCCGCCGGATTCACGATCTCTTCGACCTCAAGGCCGAGGTCGGTCAGCGCCTCGGCGATCTCATCAACCGACGCATCCGTGTCGAGGTGGTCTTTCAGCCAGGACAAAGTGAATTTCATTGCTCGGGGCCTTTTTTGGCAGATATCCAGTCGGCACAGGCAATGGCAAAGATTGCGCCAAGGTGCAAGCGTTGCGGCCTACGGATAGGTCGGGGTGCGGCCCAAAAGTTCGTCCAATTGCCAGCCGATCCAGCCGTGCGGGATGAAATGCCCGCCCGGA
The DNA here is from genome assembly GCF_056534225.1 of Ruegeria sp. E1. Classification (NCBI taxonomy): domain Bacteria; kingdom Pseudomonadati; phylum Pseudomonadota; class Alphaproteobacteria; order Rhodobacterales; family Roseobacteraceae; genus Ruegeria; species Ruegeria sp. E1. Next base: position 231,166 of record NZ_JBQFPE010000003.1, read on the forward strand.
TGGGTGTCCAACACCACCTGTCCGTTCGTGCAATCGGTCCATTCCATACGGCTGAGAGTCAGGAAGGGCTTTACGCTCCAATCGCCGCGCGGAGTGGCCGTATGACAGTCGAACTTGGCCTTCCACAGCGCCACCGGATAGGTGATATCTCCACCCGGCCCAAGCGGGAAATCCATCACCGTATCGTCCAGCCCATGCACATGGCGCACCTCACGCGGGGCCTCGGGGCAGGTTTCGGTTTGGCGGATGCTGCCTGCCACGGCCAGCAATGCGGTGACGTCATTGCCCGACTGGCAGACATAGCGCCACGCCATCGCGCCGCCGAAGGAATAGCCCGAGACATAGATGCGGTCCGGATCAACCGGATAGTGTTTGGCGACGTCTTTGAGCACCGCATCCGCGAACGGCACATCGCTGGTATCCGCCGACCAGAAATCCCAGCTTTTGCCGCGCCCGTTCGGGGCCACCAGCAACACACCACGCAGCTTGGTCGCCCCGGCGATGCGTTCATGATTGATCACAACCGTCCCATCCCGCGCCCAGCCGTGGAAATGCAGCAACACAGGCAGAGGGCTTTCGCCGTCCCAGCCGTCCGGTTCCAGCACATGGTACGAGCGGTCGGCGACCTCGCAGGCGGTATCACCGTTGCAGGTCTCGCCGCCAGAGGCTTGGGTTGCGATCAGCAGAAGGAGAAGCAGTCTATAGATCATAGGCCGGAGCCTAACGAGCCTTTGCCCGCTGTCACATAACATATTGGTGTAGGGTGGGGTTTCACCCCACCTTTCTTCGCGCGACGAACGTAGGCCGGGCTTCAGCCCGGCAACCGAGGCATGGTGGGCTGAAAGTCCACCCTACATCCAACCTCGCCCCAAGCCGCGCTGTCGCCAGACCGCGGGGTGGCGATCTTCGGGCTGTGCTGCGCACTTTATGCCTGCCAAATCCGCGTACTGTACGAGCGTTGCGCTGACGGAGACAAATCGCCAGCCCGTCCGGGCGGTCTGGCGATAGCGCGGCGGCCTGTCGGCCTTTGCTCCGCGCAGCGGATCTATCAGCCTAAAGCAGCAAGACTGCCTTCAGATCAATCTCTGTCAGATTTATTGTCTCGATCAATTAACTCACGGGTCTTCATTCCCGCTTTTAACTGATCTGATTTGTGTCGCATCCGTTCTGCTCGCTCCCTAGAAAGCTTGTCCGCCGCAAATGCGAAAGGAACCGCAATTGTAACGGCGAGGAAAAGATAGAGGATGGTCACCCAGCCGGGTGCCAGTAGGACCCCCAAAATCAAACCCAGCGGAGTAGCCACCTGAACCGCCATACCTGACCAACGCGGCGTTCGTTTTGCGAGCTTATAATGCCAATCTAGGTATCTGCTCAGATAGAATGTGAGTGACCACATTTTATCGCGACAAACCACCATGCAGGTTCGGCATATCCAGCGCCGCAAACCCGTAGTGCCTCAACCACCGCAAATCGCTATCAAAGAACGCCCGCAAATCCGGAATGCCGTATTTCAGCATCGCCAGACGGTCGATGCCGATCCCGAAGGCAAAGCCCTGATAGACGTCCGGATCAATCCCACCGGCGGCGATCACCTTGGGGTGGACCATGCCCGAGCCCAGAATCTCCATCCAATCGTCGCCTTCGCCGATCTTCAGCTGACCGTTATCCCAGGAACAGCGGATATCGACCTCGGCCGACGGCTCGGTGAAAGGGAAGTGCGAGGCGCGGAAGCGCAGTTCGACGTCGTCGACCTCGAAAAATGCCTTCACGAACTCTTCCAGAACCCATTTCAGGTTCGCCATCGAGATGTCCTTGTCGATGGCCAGTCCTTCGACCTGATGAAACATCGGCGTGTGGGTCTGGTCATAATCGGCGCGGTACACGCCGCCGGGACAGATTACGCGGATCGGCGCGCCCTGTTTCTCCATCGAGCGGATCTGCACCGGAGACGTATGCGTCCGCAGCACATGCGGCGGGCGCTCGTCGCCCTCGGCGCGGTGCATGTAGAACGTGTCCATCTCGGCCCGCGCAGGGTGATGGCCGGGGATGTTCAGGGCGTCGAAATTGTGCCAATCGGTCTCGATGCGCGGCCCCTCGGCCACCGAAAAGCCCAGTTCGGCAAAGATCGCGGTCAGTTCCTCAGTCGCCTGGCTGACCGGGTGGATCGAGCCCTGACGGCGCGCGCGGGTCGGCAGGGTGACGTCCAGCCATTCGGTGCGCAGACGCTCATCCAGCGCGGCATCGGCCAGAGCGGCCTTTTTGGCGGACAGGGCCGAGTTGATCTCGTCCTTCAGGGCGTTCAGCGCGGGGCCTGCAACCTGACGTTCTTCGGGCGTCATCTTGCCCAGCTCGCGCATCTTCAGCGCGACCTCGCCTTTTTTGCCCACGGCGGCAACACGGATCGCCTCAAGCGCGTTTTCGTCGCCTGCCTCGGCGATTTGGCCCAGATATTTTGCCTTAAGATCGTCCATGACGCCCTCTGAATTTGGTCGCCAACCTGCTATCGGCCCCGCCCCGCGAATGCAAGCGGGACGGCTGCGATCAATAGCTGTATTCGGGGAAAATCCGGGTCAGATCGCCGTTCCAGTCGCCATTGTAGTGTTCCAGCAACTCATCAGCCGGAACCTTGCCGGTTTCGATACTGTCCTTGAGCGCATTGAGAAAATGCGTCTCATCCGGCACAAGCCCGCCCGCACCGGGACAAGCACGGGATTTCAACCCGGCCTCGGCAATCGCGACAACTTCGCGCGCCAGATCGTGCATGTTGATATTTCCAACCCGCGCTTGCAACCCGTCTTTGGCGGCCTCAACCCGCAAAGCCTCGCGTGTTTCCGCATCCCAGGTTTTGACCAGATCCCACGCGGCATCCAGCGCCCCCTGATCATAGGTGAGGCCAACCCAGAATGCAGGCAAGGCGCACAGACGCCGCCACGGGCCGCCATCCGCGCCGCGCATCTCCATGAATTTCTTGATCCGCGCCTCGGGGAAGGCGGTGGTCAGATGATCTGCCCAGTCGGACAGAGTCGGCGTTTCACCCGGCAGGGCAGGCAACTTGCCTTGCAGGAAATCGCGGAACGACTGACCCAGCGCGTCGATATACTGGCCGTCGCGATAGACGAAATACATCGGCACATCGAGCGCATATTGCACGTAGCGCTCGAACCCGAAGCCGTCTTCGAACACGAAAGGCAACATCCCGGTGCGCGCATCGTCCAGATGCCGCCAAATGTAGCTGCGCCAGCTTTTCTGGCCGTTGACCTTGCCTTCGAAGAACGGAGAATTCGCAAACAGGGCCGTCGCCACGGGCTGTAAGGCCAGCGCCACGCGCAGTTTCTGCACCATATCGGCCTCGGAGCCGAAATCGATATTGACCTGAACCGTGCAGGTGCGCCGCATCATGGCGCGACCCATGGTGCCGACCTTCTCCATATAGTCGTTCATCAGCCGGTAACGGCCCTTGGGCATCAGCGGCATTTCATCATGGGTCCAGATCGGAGCCGCGCCCAGACCGATGAAACCCACACCGATTTCGTCGGCGATGTCCTTGACCTCACGCAGATGGGTGTTCACCTCGTCGCAGGTCTCGTGGATGGTTTCGAGCGGAGCACCCGACAATTCCAGTGCGCCGCCCGGTTCGAGGCTGACATTGGCGCCGTCTTTCTCAAGCCCGATCAGATGACCGGCTTCGCGCACCTCGGCCCAGCCGTGGCGGTCGCGCAGCCCCTCAAGCACAGCCACAATCGAGCGGGTGCCCTCAAACGGCAACGGTTTCAGAGTGTCCTTGCAATAACCAAACTTTTCATGCTCGGTCCCGATGCGCCAATCTTGTTTGGGCTTGCAGCCGGATTCCAGATATTCGGCCAGTTGCTCGTGACGTTCGATCGGCCCGCCGCCGGACTGGGGGATGGACATGAACCGCTCTCCGATCCTGATGTGTCTGTCTTTGGGTCAGTCGTGGGGGCAAATGCCGCCAGTGTCAATGCAGCCGAAGGTGGGCAGGACGCATCGGCGTCTTCTCCCAAATCACCACCGGATGGATTGCGCCGCCGTTCAATTCCGACAACATCCGCTCGGTTTTCAGCCCCGGAAGGTTCGAGAACACATCGAACAACGCCTCGGCGCCTTCGGCGTTCACCGGAATGTGAAGCGTGGGTTGCCCCGGTTGGTCCAGCACCCAGTGCGGCGGGTTGGATGTGGGATCCAGCGCCAGACGCTCAATCTCGCGCGTGGCAACGATACCGCCGTCCAGTGGGCCGAAATACGTGATCTGCCCTTCATCAACCGTGACCACACCTGGGCCGCCTGCCCCGCTGCGAAAGCGCGCCCGCTGAAAACCGATCACCGCAAGCGCAAACGCCACAGCCACAAGCACCAATCCGAGCCAGCCCAGCAATCCGCCCGGACCACTGTACCAGCTGAGCCCGACCAACAGGACGACCACAGCCACCAGCACCTCGCGCCAGCGCCACAAGGCCAATTTCGCTTCGGGTCGGATGAAACTCATGCTGCCTCCTTGGGGTCTTTGAACAGGATCAACGCATAGTGACCAGCAGGTCGGAACCCTAATGCTATATAGGCACGCGCGGCGGCTTCGGAAGCGGCAAACAGAACTGCGCGTGTTACGCCCGAGGATTTTGCCTCGCGCAGATGTAATCCAACCGCCAAACGCGCATACCCCTGTCCGCGAAGCGCTGGCGGGACATAGACGCCGCCAACCTGTACGACTTCGGGCAGGCGTGCGTTGAAGCCGGTCATGCCGATGGGCTGCCCATTGATCAGCAAAACCCGGTGAGAGTCGCGGTCAACATAGTTCGCAATATCCTGCATGGCCTGCCCTTTGGCGCGGTCGGGATCAAAATCCATGGCTTCGATCAGATAGCGATAGCGCCATTCCTCAGGGATTGAGCGATCCATTGCGTCCAGCGGCACCAGTTCCGCGCCGGTGGCATCAGGCAGAACAAGCTTATCCAGTTGCAAAGAAAACCCCGGCTCGTCGCTGTTCAGGGTCGCAGGTCGATCCTCCCAACCGGCCAGCCGCATAATACGGCGGGCCTGACCGGCCTCGGCAGCGATGCCAAACAGGCCGCACCCGCGGATCAGGGCAATCGCCTCTTGCAATTCGTGATCCGAGCAATCCGGGCATTGCGGCAAGACCATTCCTTCGTTGGTCATCGCAAATATCGCGCGGGGACCATCATCCAATAGCCAGACGTTCAGCGCCCGGGGGTCGCTTGCGCCCAGCCCATAGTCTCGCAGGTTGGCCAGTGGAAACATCGAGGTCTGGATGTGCCGAGTCAGAAAGCCGTCGATGCTGGGCACATCGTCTTGCTGTGCCAGTCGCCAGGTCACGACCAATCCCCCAAGGCTTGTTGCCACATCGTCAAAGCGGCCACTGCTGCGGTGTCGGCCCGCAAAATACGCGGCCCAAGGCTGACGACATGGGCATAGGGCAAAGCCGCAAGGCGGGCGCGTTCACGCTCGGAAAACCCGCCTTCGGGGCCAATCAGAATGGCCCAGGGCTGGTCCTTTTGCTGATCGGCCAGACGCAGGGCAGACCCAACCTCGGCCTCGTCACAAAACATCAGCTGGCGGTCGCTGTCCCATCCATCCAGCACGCGGTCCAATCGCTGCAATTCAGCAACTTCTGGTACATAAGTGCCACCGCATTGCTCGGCCGCTTCGATCGCGTGGGCCTGCAGGCGGTCCTGACGAATGCGTTCAGAGTTTGTGAACTCCGTCTGCACAGGCAGAATACGCGCCGCGCCCATTTCGGCTGCTTTTTCAACGATGAAATCCGTGCGCGCCTTTTTGATTGGTGCAAACAGCAACCATAGATCCGGTGGCATCTGCAAAACACGGGTCTGTTCGAGGCATCGCAGCACGCCACCACGTTTATTAGCCTCGGCAATCTCGGCCAGCCATTCACCATCGCGCCCGTTGAACAGGGCGACCTGTCCACCTGCTGTTTGGCGCATCACACCAAACAGGTAATGCGCCTGTTCGCGCGTCAAAGGGACCGATTGCCCCTGACCCAACGGGTGATCTACATACAGTCTGATCTTTGCACTCATGGGACCCTACATATGCAAGGCAATGCCCCAACACCAGACGGTCAGGTCGCCGATGCCGTAAGTGGCAACTGGGTCGACACCTATGCGCCCGCCTTCACGCGACCATACCTGCGATTGTCCCGCGCGGATCGGCCGATTGGCACCTGGCTGCTGCTGATTCCCTGCTGGTGGGGCCTGGCTCTTGCGATCCTCGGCGGTGGCGACCCGCGCTGGGGCGATTTGTGGATTGCCGCAGGCTGCGCCATCGGAGCCTTTCTGATGCGCGGAGCGGGATGCACCTGGAACGACATCACCGACCGCGATTTCGATGCTCAGGTTGAACGCACACGGTCGCGCCCCATTCCGTCAGGTCAAGTCAGTGTACGGCAAGCGACCATCTGGATGGGTCTGCAATGCCTGCTGGCCCTTGCTATTCTGCTAACCTTCAACCGGGCTGCCATCGCCATGGGCGTTCTGTCGCTGCTGCCGGTGACGATCTACCCCTTTGCCAAGCGGTTTACCTGGTGGCCGCAGGTGTTTCTGGGGCTGGCGTTCAACTGGGGCGCTTTGCTGGCCTGGGCGGCCCATAGTGGTACAGTCGGCTGGCCCGCCATCGTTCTGTATCTTTCAGGGATCACGTGGACTCTGTTTTATGACACGATCTACGCCCATCAGGATGCCGAAGATGATGAGCTTGTCGGCATAAAATCCACGGCCCGGCTATTCGGCGAGGATACAGCCAGATGGCTCAAGTACTTTCTGGTGCTGACTGTTGGTTTGATGGGTCTTGCAATTATCGACGCAGCGCTATCGCAAGCCTCGATTCTCGCGCTGGCGGTTGCGCTGGCGGGGCCATGGGCGATGGGGTGGCATATGGCGTGGCAATTGCGCGGTCTGGATACCGAGGACAACGCCAAGCTATTGCAGTTGTTTCGTGCCAATCGCGATACCGGCCTTATTCCGCTTATCTTCCTCTGCGTCGCCCTTTTGCTCTGATTGCACCTCTCGCTCGGGCTCTGTATGAGTCCGGGACCAGACGACCGAGGAGTCACGATCCAATCCATGCGCCTGCCCTATGCGATCGCCGTTGCCCTGATATTCGTCGTATCAGCCGTGCTGTCCCTTGTGGCCGCGGGTCTGGCCGTGACCCGGATAGAAGATGCATCGGAACTGGCGGTGCGCCGGGCGCTGGACCTGCAGGGTCATGACTGGGCCGAAGTCGAATCCGACGGGCTGCGCGTGGTTCTGACCGGCACCGCGCCAACCGAAGCGATCCGCTTTAACGCGCTGACCGCAGCCGGAACCGAGGTCGACACCTCGCGCGTGATCGACGAGATGCAGGTCGCGCCGACAGCCAATCTGGCTCCGCCCCGGTTTTCGGCAGAAATCCTGCGCAATGACAGCGGCATTTCTTTGATCGGACTGATTCCAACCAGTGTGGACCGCGACGCCCTTATGGCGCGCCTTCAGCGTCTGGACCCGGATGCAACCGTTTCGGACCTGCTGGAAACCGCAGACTACCCTAAGCCCAAGGGCTGGGACGAGGCGATGAACTATGCCATCGAGGCGCTGTCTGGTTTGCCGCGCTCGAAAATCTCGGCCAGCCCGGGGTTGGTTCGAATCACGGCGATTGCGGACAGCCAGACAGAGAAAGATCGGCTGGAACAGCAATTGACCCGCGACGCACCACCCAGCCTGCGCATCGGCCTGTCCATATCCGCGCCGCGCCCGGTGATCACGCCGTTCACGCTGCGCTATCTGATCAACGAGGAAGGCGGACAGTTTGATGCCTGTTCGGCGCAGGACGAGGAAGCCCGCGATCTGATTGTCGAAGCGGCCCAAAAGGCAGGGATGGCTGAAACATACACCTGCACCATCGGGTTGGGCGTCCCATCCCCACGCTGGGCGAATGCCGCACAACTCAGCATCCGGGCGCTGTCCGAGTTGGGTCAGGGTTCGGTAACACTGTCCGATGCCGACATTACTTTGGTTGCAGCACAAAACACCAATCCCGCCCTGTTTGACCGCGTTGTGGGTGAGCTGGAAAACACCCTGCCCGATGTCTTTGTCCTGCACGCGGTCCTGCCCGAGCCCGAAACCGACAAACCGACCGGCCCGGTTGAATTTTCCGCAACGCGCAGCCCCGAAGGTCTGGTGCAACTGCGCGGACGTCTTGGAAATGACACGCTGCGCGACATGGTCGACAGTTTTGCGCGGGCCGCATTCGGGTCCGAGCAGGTACATATGGCCACCCGCATTGTTCCCGACTTGCCCGCCGACTGGTCTGTCCGGGTCTTGTCGGGGCTGGATGCCCTGTCGCAACTGCATAACGGGGCCCTTACCGTGACCCCCGATCTGGTGGAACTGTCGGGCATCAGCCACGACCCCGATGCCAAGGCCCGGATCGCCGGACAATTGTCTGAACAATTGGGCGAGGCGCAGGATTTCAACTTGTCGATCACCTATCAGGCCCCGCCTGAACCCGAAGATGCTTTGCCCGATCCTGAATTGTGCGAGGAACAGATCGCAGAGGTTCAGTCCGCCAGCAAGATCGCGTTTGAACCCAGCTCGGCCACGATCTCGTCTGACTCGCGTGATACGGTGAACCGGATCGCCGACATCCTGCGCGAATGCGGGCCGATCCGGCTGGAGATTCAGGGCCACACGGACAGTCAGGGGCGCGAGGAAATGAACCAGCAGCTCAGCCAGGCGAGGGCGCAATCGATCCTGAACGAGTTGCGTGGCCGCAGGATCCCGACCTCAAGCTATTCGGCGGTGGGCTATGGCGAGACGCAGCCTATCGCCGACAATGGCACCGAAGAAGGCCGTGAAGAAAACCGCAGGATCGAATTTGTTTTGATCCGCCCCGAGCCCATTACTCAAACCGAAACCGGGTTGGAGGCGTTGGAATCCGGGGCCGAAACTTCAGAATCCGATGGAACGGACGCAGCCGCTCCGGAAACGGGTGCAGGGGACCAGTAAGTTGAACAGAATCGAATTTGTCATCGCCACAGCAATCATACTGTTTGCAGCCTTTTGCATGGGCTGGTTCGCCAACTGGCTGGCCCACCGCCTGTCCCGCGTCCGCCAAAGTGACGTGGCCGATTTGGACCGCATGAGCCAGGAGTTGCACGAGGCCGAAGAAACCCGCGACCAGGCGATCACCTATCTACAGCAGCGCGAGGCCGAGTTGACCAACCAGCTAACCCAGTCCGAAGCAGAGCTGGCCGCCGCCATGGACGGGTTGCGAGCCGCCCGGCAAGAGGCCGAGGAACTGCGCGGGCGCATCAATAACGCGGATTGAGACCGGGCGCTTACCACCGGCCCAACGCATCCTCATCCTCATCCTTCGCAGCCACCCATTCCGCACCGGATTTGGTGATTTCCTTCTTCCAGAATGGGGCGCGGGATTTGAGGTAATCCATCAGAAACTCGGCAGCTTCAAACGCATCCTTGCGATGTGGCGCGGCGGTTGCGACCATCATGATCCGATCCCCCGGGGCCAAGCGACCGTGCCGGTGGATCACCAGAACATCGCCCAGTGACCATCTCTCCTGCGCTTCTTGCGCGATCTTGGTCAGGGCGCGTTCGGTCATGCCGGGATAGTGCTCGATCTCCATCACGTCCAGATCGCCCGAGGCCAGATCGCGCACGATACCGGTGAAGGTCACAATGGCCCCATTGGCGTTATCTCGGGCGGCAAAGGCGTTGGCCTCGGCGCCCAGATCGAACGGATCCTCTTGCACAATGATGCGCATGTCAGCCGCCCGTCATCGGTGGAAAGAATGCGACCTCGCGCACGCCGGACAGCGGGGCATCAAAGTCGGACAGTTCCTGATCCAGCGCCACCCGCAAAGCCGAGAGGTCGGCAAAGGCCGCAGCATACCGATCCTCGCGCGCGCTCAGTTCCGCCACCAGATCGTTGACCGTTGCGGCCTGTGTTTCGACCGTTTCCTTGGGCAGACCGATGCGTTCCCGGACCCAGGCGAAATAGAGGACATCCATCGCTTAGCTCTCCTTCAGATGAGGCATGGCTTTACGTAGGTAGTCATAGCCAGTGATCAATGTCAGCGCGGCCGCGATCCACAGCAACCAAAGCCCGATCCGGCCGGCCCAGAACATGCCATTGAGGTTCCAGACCAGATTGTTCACGTCTTCGACTTGCCCTGAAACGATCTGCTCGACCAGATTCGCATCCATGCCAAAAGTGGCCATCACGGCATAGTGTTCAAAGATTCCTTGCGAAAACAATACCGCGATGGCGACCATCTGAGCGGTCGTTTTCCATTTCGCCAGCTTCGTCACCTTGAGCGTGCCTGCCGTATCCCCCAGATATTCCCGCAGGCCCGAGACAAAGACCTCGCGGAACAGGATCACGGTTGCGGGCAGAACCAGCCATGGGGTCCAGTGTTCTGCCGAGTATCCCACCAGTATCATCAGCGCGATCACCACCATCGCCTTGTCGGCAATCGGGTCCAGCATCGCACCCATCTTGGTTTCCTGTTTCCAGGCGCGGGCCAGATAGCCGTCAAACCAGTCTGTAATGGCCGCCGAAAGGAACAGGATCAGCGCAAACCAGTCGGCGTAGGGCCGGGTGAAATACAAAAACATCACGGCCAGACCGGGTGCAGCCAGCAGGCGCAGGACGGTCAGGATATTTGGCAAGTTCCACTTCATGGCTCGGACCCTACATCGGCGGTTCCGGACAGAAAAGACGGCGTGACAAAAAACTGCACCGATCCCAGATGCTTGTCCAAGCGCCGCGACCCTGCCGGTCGGTCCAAATGCCACATGGCCCCAAAGGCGATTGTGGTCAGAGTGCGGACTGAAACTGGCACAAGAGCGCGCATAGCATTGACGACCCATATTCAAACCGATCCCCGGTCCAACCTGATGGGCAGCGCGTGGATGATCGCCGCCATGGCCTGTTTCGCCATCGAGGACGCGCTGCTGAAAACAGCCTCTGGCGCCTTGCCGATCTGGCAGATTCTGGTGCTGTTCGGGCTGGGTGGATCGCTGATCTTTGGCACCGTTGCGGCAGTGCGCGGATCGCGTGTGCTGCATCCTGACGTGATGTCGAAACCGATGATCGTGCGAGTCTTCTTCGAGATTTTCGGGCGGCTTTTCTATGTTCTGGCCATCGCCCTGACGCCATTGTCATCCGCCACCGTTATCCTGCAAGCCACACCTCTGGTCGTTGTCGCCGGAGCAGCTCTGTTTTTTGGTGAAACCGTTGGCTGGCGCAGATGGAGCGCGATCTGCGTTGGTCTGCTGGGCGTGGTGATCATCATCCAACCCACCGGAGACAGCTTTTCGGCCCTCTCCGTCCTTGCCGTTCTTGGGATGCTGGGCTTTGCCGGGCGCGATCTGGCCAGCCGGGCAGCCCCGGCCAGCCTCGGCACCGAAGTGCTGGGCTTTTACGGCTTTCTCTGCGTCATTGTCGCCGGGATCGCCTATCGCTTTATCGAAACTGCTCCGGCCCAACCCATGACCCTCCATACATCGCTGCACCTAGGCGGAGCGGTCATGCTTGGCGCGCTGGCTTATGCCTCGCTGATGAAGGCGATGCGAACGGGCGAAGTGTCCTCGGTCACGCCTTTTCGCTATTCGCGCCTGCTGTTCGGGATCGGGCTTGGGGTCGTCCTGTTTGGCGAGGCGCTGGACCGGACCATGTGGATCGGTAGCGCGCTGATCGTGGCCTCGGGGCTTTATATCCTGTGGCGCGGGCGGCGGGCCTAGCCCTTATCGTGGAAGAAATCATAAACCTTTTGCGCCAACCCGGCTGAGATACCGTCCACAGCTTTCAGATCCGTCAGATTGGCCCGGCTAACCGCCTTCGCTGACCCGAAATGCGCCAGAAGCGCGCGTTTGCGCGCCGCCCCCACGCCGGGAATTTCGTCCAGCGGGGTCGCGCCTACCGCCTTGGCGCGCTTGGCGCGGTGCGTTCCGATGGCAAAACGGTGCGCCTCATCCCGCAGGCGCTGGATAAAGTACAACACCGGGTCATTACGTTTCAAAGCGAACGGGCGCTGGCCGATGCGGTGAAATTCTTCCTTGCCGTGGTCGCGGTCAACGCCCTTGGCGACGCCCACCATCGGGATATCCTCGACGCCGTGTTCGACCATGATCTCGTGCACGGCGCTGACCTGCCCTGCGCCCCCATCGATCAACAGCAGGTCGGGCCAATGCCCCTTGTCGCGATCGGGGTCTTCCTTTTGCAGGCGGGTAAAGCGGCGGGTCAGCACCTCTTTCATCATACCGAAATCGTCGCCCGGGGTCAGGTCATCGCCGCGAATGTTGAACTTGCGATAGGCGTTTTTCATATAGCCTTCGGGACCGGCCACAATCATACCGCCCACCGCGTTGGTGCCCTGAATGTGAGAGTTGTCATACACCTCGATCCGCTGAGGCGGACCATCCAGATCAAACGCCTCTGCCACGCCGCGCAGCAGTTTGGCCTGCGTCGCGCTTTCCGACATCCGCCGCGCCAGAGATTCGCGTGCATTGCGCAGCGCACCGGCAACCAGTTCCTGTTTCTCGCCCCGCTGCGGGACGAGAATTTCAACCTTGCGTCCGGCTTTTTCGGACAGAGCCTCTTGCATCAGATCGGCGTTTTCGATGCCGTCCGACAGGATCAACTGACGCGGCGGTTCCTTGTTGTCGTAAAACTGACCCAGAAAGGCCTCCATCACCTCGGCTGCGGACACATCCGGACCGACCCGCGGGTAGAAGTCCTTGTTTCCCCAGTTCTGGTTGGCGCGGATAAAGAAAACCTGCACACAGGCCTGACCGCTATCCATATAGAGCCCGACCACATCCGCCTCGGCCACACCGCGCGGATTTATACCCTGGGATGTCTGCACCTGCGTCAACGCGCGGATACGGTCACGCAGACCTGCGGCGCGTTCGAACTCCATCGCCTCAGACGCAGCCATCATCTGTTCGGCCAGATCTTCTTGCACCTTGGTCGACCGGCCGGACAAGAAGCGTTCGGCGTCTCGTACGCTTTCGCGGTAATCCGCCTCGGAAATCAGCCCAACACAGGGCCCCGAACAGCGTTTGATCTGATAGAGCAGGCAAGGCCGCGTGCGGCTGTCGAACATGGAATCCGAGCAATTGCGCAGTAGGAACGCCTTTTGCAGTTGGTTCAACGTCCGGTTCACCGCGCCTGCGCTGGCGAAGGGGCCAAAGTAAGCACCTTTCTCTTTCTTCGCGCCGCGATGTTTCTTGATCTGAGGAAAGGCGTGATCCTTGGCGACCAAAATGTTCGGAAAACTTTTGTCGTCCCGCAACAGCACATTGTATTTGGGTTTGAGCTGTTTGATCAGGTTCTGTTCCAGCAACAAAGCCTCGGTCTCGGTCCGGGTGGTCAGAAACATCATCGAGGCGGTGGCCGCAATCATCCGCTCGATCCGCCCAGAGTGTCCGGGGCGGCAATAGTTCGATACCCGTGCCTTGAGGTTCCGCGCCTTGCCCACGTACAGAACCCGGCTATCCGCATCCAGCATCCGATACACACCGGGCGAGTTGTCCAGCGTTTTTGCATACCGCTGAATGCAGGGATACCCGGTTGGCGGCGTGTTCTGGGCCGAGTCGTTCTGGATCGTCATAGGTCAGAGATATGATTCTCTGCCACTGGCTGCAATCTTGCGCACCATTGATCAAGAGAAAACAAATCCACGCTTTCTGTGGATAACTGTGGAGATAAGTTTTTAAGCTGCTCGATTTTCCCTTGAATCATTGCCATTTCCCCGATCTGCACAAAAATTAGGCACTTAATTAACCTTTTGTTTTTGAACGATATTTTTTTGAATAGGAAACAAGTGTATGATAAACAAGACATTTTTGTAACGCACAGGTAACACAAACGAGAGCGGTGCAAAACTTGACTGTGTTTTATCTATTCAACGCCCAGAACGTCTGCTGTTTGCCAGACCAGATGCTGGCCTCCGTCGACGCATAACAACTGGCCCGTCACCGCTTGGGCATCCAGAAAATACCCCAGGGCAGCGGTGATATCCGAAGGGTTTGCACCGCGTTCCAGGATCGTGTTTTTACGCTGCGCCTTGAAATGACCTTCGCTTTGGCGGTGCCCTCGGATCGTGGGACCCGGTCCAATCGCATTGACCCGGATTGCCGGTGTCAGCGCCTGTGCCGCGGTGCGAGTCAGAGCCCACAGGCCCATTTTGGCGATGGTATAGGTCATGAACTCGGGCGTCAGTTTCCGCACCCGCATGTCGACCATGTTGACAATCAGCCCGGTGGCAACCGGTTCGCCCGCTTCGTCCGTTTCGGGCTTCAGCCCCTGTTCTGCCATGGCCTGCGTCAGGACAAACGGCGCGCGCAGATTACTGTCCAGATGGCGGTCCCAGCTTTGCCGTGTGGCGGTGTGGATATTGTCATATTCAAAGATCGAGGCGTTGTTTATCAGGCAGGTGATCGGACCACCCAAAGCCTTGGCCGCGCGTGGCAGCAAGGCGCTGACCGCCGCTTCGTCCAGTAGATCAGCATGAAGCGCCACCGCGTTTCTGCCCAGCGCCTGAATCTCGGCCACGGTTTCATCCGCGCCCTCGCGCGATGAGGCGTAGTGGATGGCAACATCATATCCCCGCTGTGCCAGATACAGCGCCATCGCTCGTCCCAATCGCCGTCCGGCACCTGTTACCAAAGCTCGGGACATCGGGGCCTCCGTCTATCAGATCACGCCAACAGGATTACGACATAAACCACGTAGAGTAGGGACAGGATCATGCCCCAGACGCGTGTTATGTCGCGCTTGAAAAACACGAATGGCACAAGCAAGAGCGACGCGCCGAGCATGACCCAAAGATCGAAATACAGGAACTCGGGGTCTACAGGGATAGGGCCAAACAGGGTGGCGATCCCGATGATGGCCAGCAGGTTGAACATGTTGGACCCGATCACATTGCCCAAGGCGACATCCGCCTGCCTACGCAGGGCAGCCATTACAGTTGTGGCCAGTTCCGGCAGCGAGGTTCCGACCGCAATCAACGTCAGACCGATCACGGTTTCACTGACCCCATAGGTACGGGCGATTACGGTTGCGTTGTCCACCAGCAAATGTGCCCCCATGGGCAGACCGATCAGGCCAAGGATCAGATAAACGGACAGCTTCCAATAGGGCATGTCCGGATCGACCTCTTCCATGCCTTCCAGCTCATCCTCATCGGCGCAGGCGTCTCCGCAGGCTTTGCGATGCGCCTTGGCCTCGCGGAAAGCATTCATCAAAACCAGCGCCAGCGCTGCCAGCAGGATTGCCCCGCTGAACAGATTGAACACACCACAGAATGCCAGCCCGATGAACAGAACCGAGGCCAGCAACATGAAAACATAGTTCTTGCGGCTGTCGCATTCGCTGGTGTGAAGAGTTGCCAGCAAGGCCGGTATACCCAGAACCAGCAGGATATTGGCCGTGTTCGACCCCACCACGTTACCCAGCGCAATCCCCGGCGCGTTTTCCTTGACCGCACTGATCGCGATCAGCAACTCGGGCGCCGAGGTGCCAAAGGCCACAATAGTCAGGCTGACGATCAGCGCCGGAACCCCCAGCCGCAGGCTTAGATTGACTGCACCGCGCACCAAGGCATCCCCTGCCAGCAAAAGGATCAGCAGCCCAAGGCCTGAAAGCAGCCACGCCGTCATACGCGGCCTCCTTTTTCACAGGCGCAGGGCCCTTTGCCAATCTTGAACCGTCCACAGCGGGGGCATTTGGCAGAACTCAACCGGCGCTGCCCAGGAAACCGCAGTTTGCCGAACATCGCCAACACGGCCATGCCGATCAGAAAAAATGTGACCGCTTTGATGATCACGTCACAAACCGAAACGCGCATAGGCTGCGCGCTCCTCCAGACCTGCAACGGCGTCCTGCGCCAGCGAAGCGCCAAAACGCGACCAGATGGGCTTGCGCAGACCGTATCGGCGGAACCTGACCTTTTTGCCAAAGCGATCCTGCATCTTGGGTTTCAGATGCGCGATCCCATCAATCAGGCCCAGCGCCTGCGCCCGACGCGCCAACCAGACTTCACCGTTGAACAGATCAGCAGATTCATCAAGCTTGTCGCCACGGCGGGATTTCACATGCGCGATAAAATTCTGGTGAATATCATCCAGCAGCACTTTGAGCCGCGCAACATCTTCTTTCTTTTCCGGCGCAAAAGGGTCGAGCATGGATTTGGATTGCCCGGCTGTGTGCACGCGCCGCTCAACGCCTTGCCGTGCGAGAAACACATGCGCACCAAACCCCGACGAAATGACACCGATGGACCCCAGAACCGAGCTGTCATCGGCCCAGATCTCATCCGCAGCCGCCGCCAGCCAATACCCGCCCGAGGCTGCCACGTCCTCGACAAAGGCATAAACTGGGATCTCAAGCTCTTCGGCCAGACGTCTGATCCGCGCACCGATCAGCGAACTTTGCACCGGAGACCCGCCGGGCGAGTTAATCTCAAGCGCAACCGCCGCAGGCTTGCCCTTGCGAAAGGCTTTCTCAAGCACCGGCGCAAGAGAGGCATCATTCAACGATCCGCGCCCGGCCATCCCAATGGCCCCGGACAGACGGACAATGGCCACAAGCGGCGGCTTTTTCACAAACGGCAGGCTGAGTTTCATGGGAGCCGATGTAGAGTGCACCCATCGGTTAAACAAGGGAACCTTCGGCTGAGAATTGCGGCGATAACCAAAATAACACATCTCATGGGCAAAAATGCAACGCCCTAGCTGCGGATGCGCCAGCCGGTTTTGAAAATCCAGCCGATGATCGCCAGACAAATTCCGGTAAAGGCGAGGATCGCCAAAAGGCTGAGCACAATCGGCACATCCGCCAGTCCATAGAACGACCAGCGAAAGCCCGAGATCAGATAAACCACCGGATTAAACAGCGTTATCGTCTGCCACAGCGGCGGCAACATCGAGATCGAATAGAACGTTCCGCCCAGAAAAATAAGCGGCGTCACCACAAGCTGCGGCACCAGAGACATCTGCTCAAAGTTGCTGGCCCAGATCCCGATGATGAAGCCCAGAAGCGAAAAGCTGAGGCAGGACAGGATCAGGAAAGCAGCCATCGCAAAAGGATGTTCAATCCGTATGTCCACGAAGAACGTGGCCGTCACCAAAATCACCAGCCCCACAAACAGAGACTTGGTCGCCGCAGCGCCAACATACCCGATCACAATTTCGATAAAATTCACCGGGGCTGAGAGCAATTCGTAAATCGTGCCCAGAAATTTCGGGAAATAGATCCCGAAGGATGCATTGGAAATCGCCAGCATGACCACCGATAGCATGATCAGCCCGGGGACGATGAACGCGCCATAGGATACGCCTTCGACCTCTTGTATCCGGCTGCCAATGGCGGTGCCGAAGACGACAAAATACAACGATGTCGACAGAACAGGCGACAGAAAGCTCTGCGCCAGTGTCCGAAAGAACCGGGCCATTTCGAACCGGTAGATGGCGGCGATGGCGGCCCAGTTCATGCAGGCTCTCCCGATACCAGATTGACGAAAATTTCCTCAAGGCTCGATTGACGCGTCTGAACATCCCGCAATACCAGTCCGGCCTGCGCCACATCGTTCAGCAACGTGGTGATACCTGTGCGCTCGGCATGGATGTCATAGGTATAGATCAAAACATCGCCCGCACCGTTCAGCGTCAATCCATGCTCGGACAGACTTTCGGGGATCACACTGATCGGCTCGGTCAGCATGACCTCGATCTGTTTTTTCCCCATCTGCGCCATCAATACATCCTTGTCCTGCACCAGCAACAATTCACCCTTGTCGATCACACCGATACGATCGGCGATTGCCTCGGCTTCTTCGATGTAATGCGTGGTCAGAATAATGGTGACACCGGCGCGTTTCAGCTCGGCCACGATCTCCCACATGTCTTTGCGCAGCTCGACATCGACACCAGCGGTGGGTTCGTCCAGAAACAGGATGCGCGGTTCATGGGCCAGAGCTTTCGCGATCAGCACGCGGCGCTTCATACCACCCGATAATTCCTTGATCGCGTTCTTGCGTTTGTCCCAAAGGGATAGTTTGCGCAAAATCTCTTCGATCCGGGCGTTGTCACTGCTGTATCCAAACAAGCCGCGCGAAAAGCGCACGGTGTTCCATACTTTCTCGAATGGTTCCAACGCGATTTCCTGCGGCACCAGCCCGATCATCTTCCGCGCAGCGCGAAAGTCTGCCTGAATGTCGTAACCGCCCACCGTCACAGTTCCGGATGATGGTGTCGTTATCCCGCATACGGTTGAGATCAGTGTGGTTTTTCCAGCACCATTCGGCCCAAGCAGCGCCAGTATCTCACCCTCTTGAATATCCAGCGAGACGCCTTTCAGCGCTTCAAACCCGCCGGCGTAGGATTTACGCAGTTCTTTGATCGAGAGAATGGTCGTCATGCAGTTTCCTGTTCTAACCGGACCCTACTTCGCCGGACGGGGACGGAACAGGCCATATCCGCACATACCATTGCGCATTTATGGAAAACAAGCGCCGTCACCCTAAGCGGCTCTGCCCGACAAATCCGGCCTTGCATTCTGTTCCCGCCGCCGGAACTTTGTGCGCATTGGAGGATCATCATGCTGAACGGGCTGCGCATTGTTGAAATCGAAGGCTTGGGCCCCGGCCCTTTCGCCGCCATGCTGCTTGCTGATCTGGGCGCGGACGTCATCACCATTCATCGAACTGGTGGCCCGGCAACACCGGGAATGCCGGATCGCTCGCTTCTGGACCGGGGAAAACGATCCATTGCTTTGGATCTAAAGGAGCCAACAGATCTGGATATCGCCCGCCGCCTCATCGCCTCGGCCGATGCGCTGATCGAAGGGTTCCGGCCCGGCGTTATGGAAAAGCTGGGGTTAGGGCCGCAGGACTGCCATCGGGACAACCCCAAACTGGTTTACGGACGCATGACCGGTTGGGGGCAGGACAGCCCGAACGCCGCAACAGCAGGCCACGATCTGAACTATATCGCACTGTCGGGCGCGCTTTGGTACGCCTCAACCCCGGACCAGATCCCTCAGACGCCCGCCACATTGGTTGGCGACATCGGCGGCGGGGCCATGTATCTGGTCACTGGCATCCTTGCGGCTCTTTTGAACGCACAGCGTACGGGCCAAGGCACTGTCGTTGATGCCGCAATCTATGACGGCTCAGCCCATATGATGAACCTGCTCATGAGCCTGGGCCAAACCGGAAACCTGTCTGAAACGCGCGGCCAAAGCCTGCTGGACGGCCCACATTGGAGCCGATGCTACACCTGCGCCGATGGCGGCCATATCTCGGTGCAGTGTCTTGAGCCCAAATTCTATGCCATCTTCCTGAAGATGCTGGACCTGTCCGACGACCCCGAGTTCCAACGGCAATTCGATGCGACCCTCTGGCCCGTGCTGACAGATCGGCTTGCATCCATGTTTGCCACCAGATCACGCGATCATTGGGCTACACTTTTCGTGGGATCCGATGCCTGCGTTGCCCCGGTGCTCAGCCCGACCGAGGCTGCTGCACATGAAATGAATCGCGCCCGTAACACTTGGCAACACATCGATGGCACGCTGCAAGCCTCCGCCGCGCCGCGGTTTTCGACCTACGACTGGATCCCCAGACCCAGTCCGAAACGCGGAGAGCATACAAAAGACATTCTAGCCGAACTCACAAACCCGAACTGATCCGTCCCTTCATCTGTCCAGAAATATCCCGGGGGATGAATTGGCCGCAGGCCAAGAAGGGGGCTGGCCCCCTTCCCTTGCTCACCGCGCACGCACAGTATCGATCATGAGTTGAACGTTTTCAGGATCAGCATCCGGCGTGATCCCATGCCCCAGATTGAAGATGTGCGGCCCCCTGGAAAAGGCCTCAACAATTGCACGCGTCTCATCCACCAATGCCTGCCCGCCCGTGACCATATGTGAGGAGGCCAGATTGCCCTGCACACACCCATCGACCTGAACATGCTCGGCAGCCCAGGCCGGAGAAACGGAATTGTCCAAAGCCACGCAATCCACACCGGTCGCCTTGGCAAAGCCCACATAACTTTCACCTGCCTCGCGCGGGAAGCCGATCACCGGGATACCGGGATGCCGCTGCTTGATGGCTTCAGTGATAACCCGGCACGGTTCCAGCGCATATTTGCGAAAGTCGTCGCCCTTGAGCGACCCGGCCCAGCTGTCGAAGGTCTTGACCACCTCGGCCCCCGCTTCGATCTGCGCGGACAGATATTCGATTGTGGCGGCAGTGATGCGGTCCAAAAGCGCCTCGAACAAAGCGTTGTGCTGTTCGCGCAGCGCGTGGGCCGGACCCTGATCCGGCGTACCGCGTCCCGCAATCATATAGGTCGCCACCGTCCAGGGCGCGCCCGCGAACCCGATCAGAGCGGTCTCGGACGGCAATTCCCGCGACAGGATGCGTACCGTTTCATAGATGGGCGATAGTGTATCGTGAATGTCCTCAACCGGTTTCAGCGCGTCGAAATCCGACTGCTGCGCGATGGTCGACAGGCGCGGTCCTTCGCCGGTGACAAACCAAAGATCGGCCCCCAGCGCCTGCGGCACCAGCAGAATGTCGGCAAACAGGATCGCGGCGTCAAAGCCATAGCGGCGGATCGGCTGCAACGTGACCTCAGCCGCGAGTTCGGGGTTGTAGCAGAGCGACAGGAAATCCCCCGCCTGCGCCCGCGTGGCGCGATACTCGGGCAGATACCGGCCAGCTTGCCGCATCATCCAGATCGGCGGAACATCCTGAACTTCGCCCGCCAGTGCGCGCAGCAATTTCTTTTTCTCGGCCATGTTTGCCCCTATTCATCCGCTATGTCGCAAACGGGTCGGTCCTCAGTGGCAATTTGTCAAGCTCTGCCCCCATTGTCAGGGCAATGTGACGCGATTAATGCTGTGCGCATGAGTCTGACACTACCCACCCCCGCATCACCTTTGAAAATCGGCACCCGTGGATCGCCGCTGGCACTGGCCCAGGCCCACGAAACCCGCAGACGTCTGAGCGACGCCTTCGAGCTGTCCGAGGCCGCGTTCGAGATCGTGGTGATCAAGACCACCGGCGACAACCGCGCCATGATCGATGCGGATCGTCCGCTGAAAGAGATCGGCAACAAAGGTCTGTTCACCAAGGAAATCGAAGAGGCGATGCTGTGCGGTGACATCGACATTGCGGTACATTCGACCAAGGACATGCCGGTGGACCAACCGCGGGGGCTGGTGCTGGACACGTTTCTACCGCGCGAAGACGTGCGTGACGCGTTTATCTCTCCCCGTCTCAGCGCGATTCAGGATCTGCCCGAAGGGGCTGTGGTGGGCACCTCATCGCTGCGCCGACGCGCTCAGCTTTTGAATCGCCGCCCGGATCTGAATGTGGTCGAGTTTCGCGGCAATGTGCAGACCCGGCTGAAGAAACTGGCTGACGGTGTGGCAGATTGCACGTTTTTGGCGATGGCCGGCCTGCGCCGATTGCAGATGGACGACGTGCCTGCAACCGCGATCTCTACGGATGACATGCTGCCCGCCATCGCGCAGGGCGCCATCGGCATAGAACGGCGGGCGGATGACAATCGCGCTGCCATGATGCTTGAGGCACTTCATTGCACGCAGACGTCAGACCGTCTTGCCGCCGAACGCAGCTTACTGGCCGGGCTGGATGGTTCCTGCGAGACCCCCATCGCCGGCCTGGCAGAGTTCGACGGCAACAGCCTGCATCTGCGCGGCGAAGTTTTGCGCCCGGACGGGTCCGAAACGATTGCCGAAAAGATCACAGGATCCGCCACCGATGGCCCGGCTATGGGCCGCGAACTGGCCGAATCCCTGCTCAAGAAAGCAGGGCCCGGCTTTTTCGATTGGCGCGATTAGAAAAATTTTACCTTAATGTGAACTTCTTCACTGAACGCCCCGTCGCGATACTACAGTATGGGGGTGTTCCGGTTCGGATGTCAGATCAGTCTCGAATATATCGAAAGTTTTAGCCGGTTTTTTTGTAGATAGTATTCGAGGGGGCGAGACGATCCATCTGACCGAACACAACGGGCCGCAGCGTGAAAGCGCCGCGGCCCGTTTCTGTTCTAACCTTGCGATCGCGACCGCAGCGCGGCCCCGTTGCCCGCGATACCCTGATGGCTGAAGATGGCCTGCCCTGAATGCAACTCGGCCCGGAAATCTGCCATACGACCCGGCAGAGCCTGATAAAACCGGATCAACCCGGGTTCGACCCCAGCCGCCATATCTGAACACTCAGCACATAGACTTGTCAGCTCTGCCTGAGACATTCGGGCCCGAATGCCCCGGATCATCCCCTGATGTGCGTCCTGCAAGCTCTGGAACTGCACCGATTGGGC
Organism: Ruegeria sp. E1; assembly: GCF_056534225.1. Taxonomy (NCBI): domain Bacteria; kingdom Pseudomonadati; phylum Pseudomonadota; class Alphaproteobacteria; order Rhodobacterales; family Roseobacteraceae; genus Ruegeria; species Ruegeria sp. E1. The sequence goes on from NZ_JBQFPE010000003.1 coordinate 253,572, forward strand.
CACGGCCTGATCGCCCACCAGAATGAACACCGGTTCGGGATCGCTTTTACCTTTGAGGTCGACATAGCCAGCCTCCAACGCAGCCAGATCAGCCTGTGCGGCCGTTCGTACGGCACTGGATAGCAGGATATCGTAGTCCACATGCCTGCAATTCTGTTCGATACGCGCGGCCACATTCACGACGTCCCCAATGACCGTATAGTTGAACCGCCGGCGCGAACCGATATTGCCGACGCAGGCCGCGCCCGTGGCGCAGCCCGTTGCCAAAGCGATCTTTGGCCGCCCTTCCATAATGGGTGAGGCGTTGAACCTTTGCAGAGCCGCCCGCATTTTGAGCGCCGCACATGCGGCCCGCAGCGGGTGCTTTTCGACCGGTAAGGGCGCGTTCCAGAACGCCATGACTGCATCGCCGATGAACTTGTCGATCGTCCCGCGCTCGATCAAGATTTGGTCCCCTATCTCTGAAAATAGCTCGTTCAGCAACTTGACGAGGTCGGTCGCCGTCACGGACTCGGACAAGGGAGTGAAATCGCGAATGTCGGAAAACATGACTGTAATGTCTTGCGACTCACCTCCAAGTTGCAGCTTGTGACCGCTGGCCTCCATATCGTCCAGAATCTCGGGCGCGACATAGTGCGAGAACGTACGCCGGATGACCCGTTTCTCACGATCAGTCGAGATAAAGAGGTATCCTGCCAAAAGCCCGAAATTCGCCATTCCGCCCGCCAGCGGAAAGGTCGCATCAAACAGGACCGAGTGGTTCTGGAATGCCAGCCAGCTGATCGCCATAACCACCGCAGCCGCCACGCCCCCCGCCACGAATGAAGCCACGGCACCGTATCGGGACATTACAAAAGTCACCACAATGCCCAAAACGACAAAAGCCAGCAATTCAAGCGCAGCGGTCACGTCGGACCGGCTGAGCATGTCGCCCAGAATGATCTGTTCGATGATCTGGGCATGGATGGAAACACCGGGCACCGACTCGCCCAGTGTTGTTTCCCGCATATCAAAAAGGCCTGCGGCCGAGGTACCGACCAATATGATCCGCCCTTCGATCTCGGATCGGAGCGCCGGGTCGTCGCCCCGTTGCATGATGTCATCCGCCGACAGATACAGGCCCGGATTGTCGCGCCGGTACCGTACCCAGATTTCACCGTTTTCTGTGGTTGGCAGCAAGAAATCCCCGATTCCAATCGCCAACATGATACCTGCCTCTTCCTGTGCGCCCTCGGCAAAGAAGACCGGTTCACCCATCGCCACCCGCAGCGCTTCGACGCCAAGACCCGGCATCACACCGCCCGGACCTGACCACAGCACCGGCACGCGCCGGACCACGCCCAGCCCGCCCAGAGGCGACACGTTGACGCCACCGATCCCCAGCGCAGCATCACCCAAAGGAGGGGCTAGAGACGTCCAGTGTGGAACCTCGATCAAACCGGCGGCGGGGTGCTCTCCGATTTCGACCAATCCGGCTTTGGGCGCAACATCATCGCCGCTGTCGGTCTGCCGGGCGGCAACCCCCATGATAACAGGCCAGTTGGCGATCTCGGCCCCGAATTCGACGTCATTGTCACGCTGAATGGCCACGTCGTCGGTACGAAGGACACTGGCCATCTCCGGATCCTGCAACAACCGCGACGGAGAATATCGGTCCGGTTCGGCAAACAGCATGTCAAACGCTATCGCCGCCGCCCCGTATTCGCCCAAGCGAGCAACCATCTGCGCCAATTGCGTGCGCGGCCACGGCCACTGACCCCAGGCCGACAGGGATCTTTCGTCGATATCGACCACGCGCACCGGCAGATCGGGATCGTATGCCCGCGGAGAGACCCTCTGCAACATGTCGAAATAGATCGCGCGGGACATCTGAACCGGATAGGGATCCCAGACTCGGATGAAACAGCCAAACAGGATCAGCACCAGTCCGACCAGCAGGAATGCCAGCCTCCGCGCGAATCTGTCTTTTGTTTTAACCGCCACGCCAGCCTCTCCTGTCACATGGTATGGTTCTAACCGCTATTATCTTGTGTCGGCATGGGCCGAGACGCCGCCAGCCGTGGCACTTGCCGAGGTACCCGATCCATCAGACCCGTCCCCCGATAGATCGACCGAGACGCTGACGCTTCCGGCGCTGGCAGAGGCGCGGGTGGACGACCCCCCGGCATTGGCCTCGGCGCGGGTGCCCATCGGCTCAGGCCGCGATGGTGCGGACCGGCTGGCGGATCTTGTAGCACCCGCAGCGCGCGCGGGTTCGGTGACGTCCCGTTCGCGGCCTGGGCTGGATTCACGCGTTTCCGTCCGCACCGGTGGCGCAAGCGCCTCTGCGCCCGAGCAACCGCCGATGTTGACGTGAAACGGGGGTAACAGCCTTTGTTGCTGCTGCAGGAAAGGGAATCCGCTCTTCAGTGCCTTATCATACTGCGCGACATTGGCCGGACGGCCCACTCTGCCGCTGGAACCGGTGGCAAACATGCTGCACTGCTGGTCCCCATAGCGGCAGCCGCCGCGCAGGCTGCACATTTGCACCGTTCCTTCCAGAACCAGCATGGCGCTCTGATCACCTGTCGGCACCCAGATATCAAATGTCGTCCCGCGCACGGCCATCGTCGCCGTTGGCGTCTTGATCGAATAGGCTCGTTTCTTACTGTTGCCCGAAATGAAGCGAAAGCTCCCCCCTAATGCCTGCACCGCAAAGCTTTTGGCTTTACGGTTTCCGCGCATCATCGACACATCCAGCATCATGCGCGCATTCGGGCCGACGGCGATCTTGGTCTGGTCTGTGAAGATCAGTTGCACCACACCCGAGCGATTGGTGGTGATCGTATCACCCGAGACCACGTCCATCCCTTTTCGCAAAGTTATGGTCTGCCCCGCGCGGATGACCTCGGCACCCTGCTTGACGCTAAGAACTTTCCCGATTGCGGCTAAGACCGGCGCAGGCAGCGCCAAAGAAATCAGGACGAAAACAAATACTTTTAACCAGGCCAAAACCAAGTCCCTTTCCCCCAAAAGGATCCCGAGGGGCTAAATCACCCCGCGCCCGACTGTTTGCCTCAGAAAACTAAATTACTTAGTCATTTTGATTATAAAAACTGCGCAAATATGCACCGAAACAGATGTGTTTGGCAAGCACCCGGTCAATCCCAACCTCTATCGGTTAGCCGTGCAGGTCGCCGAATCGGGCTTTGCGTCCCGCTAATTCCACAAGAAACCGGCTACAAGCGCCAGACCCAGAGGCAGCGTCAACGAGGTTTGCCAACACATGCATCAGAAAATTGCCCTCACTCCGGAAAATCGCCTTGTATCTGCAGGACAGGCAAGGATATACCCGCCAGCGGAGACGTGGCCGAGTGGTCGAAGGCGCTCCCCTGCTAAGGGAGTAGGCGGGAAACCGTCTCGAGGGTTCGAATCCCTTCGTCTCCGCCACCTACCTGTTCTGCGACTTCCCGAGGCGCGTTTGATGTGCCGTTTTCTACAGGTGCCTGCTTTTATCATTTCATCCCGGGCAGGCTTTGAACTTTCCAGTCGCTTTTGTTGAGTGCATTGTTTCGAAGACGTTTCTGCGGCTACGTGTTTCAGAAGGCCAAAAATAGTATCTGCGCCAGCAAAACACCGAAGCGATTCTGATCTGTACTACGGGCCTCCAATGTTCCCGGCGGATGAAAACCAATGCCCAACCAAGGCTTTAGACACAGATGTGCTAAATTCCTACGCGGCCCAATGGCTGTGCTATACTCATTAAAAATTGTTGTTTTGTTTAGGAGGTAAGTCATGATTATTCGAATAATTTCAACGCTCGGAATCGCGCTTGCGCTTGCGATATCCACACCGCAGACGGCGCGGGCGGATGCCGGTGACTTTATTGGCGGGGCCGTGGTTGGCGGCGTTGTCGGCTATGTGATCGGCAAAGACCAACAAAAGAAAAAGGCCCAGACTAGCACCCGAACCTATCGCTCGGGCATACCTTCGACATCACAGGGCGCGCAGACCCAGACGGCGCTGAATTACTTTGGGTATAATGCCGGACGTGTTGATGGTCAGGTTGGCCGGGGCACGCGGTCCGCAATCGAACGCTATCAGGCGTCGATGGGCTATCCTGTGAACGGCCGGGACTTCCAGCCCTATCAGCGCGATTTTCTGATGCAGGCCTATTATTGGGCGACAAGCGGCGGACAGGCGACAACACAGCTTGCAGGCCAACCCTTGTTGATGGAATATCGCAGGCAACTTCAGACCGGCACTTCGCTCGCAGCGGCACCGCAGGCTCCGGTACAGGCCACCCCGGTTGTGACCCCTCAGCAATTCATCACCCAGCAGGAGGCAACGCCCGCAGCGCCGGAGACAACCGAAACAACGTCTGCCAGCCTGCCCAGCCTGTTTGCCGGCGGAACAACGGGGCCGTCGCTGGCCAATCGCTGCAGCGCGGTTATGCTGCAGACCTCGACCAATGGCGGCTACACCACCTTGGCAAACATGTCCGATCCTGATTTCGCGCTCAGCGAACAGTTTTGTCTGGCCCGCAGCTATGCCATGGCGCGCGGTGAGGATCTGATGCAGGACATTCAAGGACTGACCCCGGATCAGATTTCAGCACAGTGCGAATCCTTTGGAGACATGCTGACGCCGCAGGTTGTTTCGCTGTCACTAAGTTCAAAGGCAGACGCAGAATCTCAGATGCGCAAGTTTGCGCTGGATACCGGGCTTAGCCCCGAAGATCTTGCCGCGACCAGCAAAGTCTGTCTGGCCATGGGCTATCTTCAGGACAACATGGATACCGCTGTCGGCTCAGCGCTGATGCTGGTCGCCATGGGTGAGCCCGCCTATGGCGAGCTGATCGGGCACCATCTGCGCGAGGGCTTTGGCGTGCAGCAACGCCGCGATCTGGCAATGCAGTGGTATGACGCAAGCCTGTCGGCACTTGATGCCGGATCGCAGGCCGTGTTCCTGCCCTCACAAGCCGACCGTCCGCAACTGCTGCGGACAGCGATGACAGCATCGCAATAGGTCAAAGCCACCTTGCACCTGCGGGCAGCCTTTCTGCCCGCAGGATCATGTTCCCACGAAATTTCAAAATCGGTCAAAACGGGATCACGCCTGTTGCGACAGCAGAGCAGATCAGTTGATCACCAGAACCGCCTCGACCCGTCTGTTGGTATCCCGGCCTTCGGGCGTGGCGTTTGATGTGATCGGGGCAAGGTATCCTACTCCCTGGGCTTCGATCCGGTCGCCCGCGACCGAGTGTGTTTCGATCAATCGAGTCCTGACCGCCTGCGCACGTCGGGTACTGACGCTAGTATTGGCCTCGAGGCTGCCGGTATCATCGGTATGCCCGACCAGCGCCAGCCTGACTTCGGGGTTGTCGGCCATGTAGCCCGCCAGCAAAGCAAGCGAGTCAAAGGGGCCTGGTCCCAACGCCACCTCGCCAGTGGCAAAGTGCAGATCATCAAGGATCACATGGCCGTCGCGCTGCAGAACCTGCAACAGGCCTTGCGTCCCATCCACCGCGTCTTCGATAACCAGCGGCGGGGGCGAGGGAGTGGCAACCGGGGTCACGCGGATCAGCTGAACAAACCCGTCGGGCGGGTTCCGGCTGATCAGCAGGCTCAGCACATCATCCCCGCGTGTGGCCGACAGAAACCTGTAGTCCTGAATGGCGACATACATGTCCGGGGTCGGAACCACCTCGGTGCCAAAGCGGAAATCGAAACCGCCGCAGCTACGCGCCTCGCATTCGAACAGGATGTCATAACCCTGCGCCTCTAGCTGGTCCCGCAACGGGGCGAGTATCTGCAACGTGGTGCTGGAGCCGGATTGCAGACGCCATGTGGTGCGTTCGACCCGCCCTTCGACTGCGCGCGATGGGACGGCACCGTTGGCAAAGACGCCGGTCGGCAAATCATAACTGTCCAGCGGGCTGATCCGTTCGCTGATCTGGCGCGCGTTGGATGGCAGGGCCAGATCCTGCGCAAAGGACGCACTGGCCAACAGGGCGAAGCAGATCGAAAACAGGCGGATCATCGGTTTTGCGCGTGATATTCAGGGTTGGGAGCCATCCCAGTAGCGCTGGCCACACGATTGGTCATGTTGAAGAACCCGACCACGTTGGCAATGTCCCAAATGTCCCGACCCGAAAACCCCGCATCGCGCAGCCTTTGGCGGTCAGGCTCTTCAATGGTGGCGCTGCTGGTTGTCATCTTGGCGGCAAAATCCAGCATCGCACGCTGACGCACATCCAAAGGGGCGACGCGATAGTTCATCACCAGCATCTCGCCCAGTTGCGGATCACCCGACAACTGCCGAACCGCCGCACCATGAGCGACCAGACAATAAAAGCACTTGTTGATCGAAGAGACCACAACCGCGATCATCTCACGCTCGAGCTTTGAAAGCCCGCTCTCGGCCAGCATCAGGTCGTTATACATGCCGGTGAAGGCGTTCAGCTTGTCGATATCGAACGCATAGGCCCTGAGTACATTCGGCACCATGCCCAGCTTTTCGACGCAGATATCAAAGTACTTCTGCGTCTCGGGCGGCAAGGGATCGACCATCGGCAGGTTCAGCGCGGTAGGGTTGGTTTCATCTGTCACGGCGGCTCAGTCTCCCTGCAGGCGCTGGCGATAATGGTACTCTCCCACGATCTGCATCCCGAGAGAATGGTAAAGGCCGTTCGCACCCGCATTTGCCTTGGTGCAGATCACGCTAAGGGTATGGGCACCATTGTCCAGCGCCCAAAAGGCCGCGGCGCGCATTGCCCATTGACCCAGACCGTGCCGACGATGATCGGGCAGAACTTCAAGCGCGTGAACCATGGCGACACCGTTGTGAAGGGCGACAAACCCTGTTCCAGCCGGTTGATCGGCGCGCCGCAGCAATAGCCCGGTCTTTGGTCCGATAGCACGGTCCATAACCGCCAGACGTGCGGCCCCGATACCACCCAGCGCCCATATTTCGCGCATGATGGCCAGCGGTTCCCAAATGGTGAAGACAGTGACACGTGGGATTGGGATATCGGTCAGGTGATCCACCGGGCAGGAGTAGATATTGACCGGATCGAGAATATCATATCCCCGATTGGCGAGATCAGCATCCAGCACCTCATCTCCGGGGCGCAAGCAAAAGATCCGCTTTTGGCCCATCGCTTGCATCGCCGCCTCGACAGATTCCAGATCGCCTGCGCCAATGTCGCCGATGCGATTGGCAGCAGAAACACGAGAGCCACCGCCCAGTCCTTCGCGCAATTGAAATGGCCCGACGGTCTCATACCGCGCGGCGGGCCAGGTGCCGTCGACGATGTCTGCCCAATTGACGCTCAAACCTGCATTTCCCGCGCCAGTCGCGTCATCGCAGCATCGATACGGCTGCCGTCGGTGCCGCGAACCACGACATTCGCACCAAAGACCCCGTTGGTTTGGAACGGGTAACACCCGATCGAAAGGTCGCTGAAATCCTCGGCCAAATCCGCCAATGCGGCCGCTATGTCGCCCTCACCCCGATCCACACGCAAAGTCTGGGACAACAACGGCTCACCACCGGTCAGGGTCGGCAAAATGCTGGCCACCATCGCCTGAAACACCGCAGGCACACCGGCCATGACATGCACATTTTCAATGGTGAAGCCCGGTGCGGTCGAAACCGGGTTTTCTATCAGCGCCGCCCCCGCCGGGATACGCGCCATGCGTAGCCGTGCGGCATTCAACTCAAGGCCGGAGTTTTCATAATGTACCTCAAGCAACGCGCGCGCGTCGTCCCGAACATCTATGTGCACCCCAAAGGCACGGGCGATGCAATCGGCGGTGATGTCGTCATGGGTCGGCCCTATGCCGCCGCTGGTAAATACATGCGCAAACCTGTCAGACAGCGCTTTGACCGCGGCTTCGATAGCCGGGGCGTCATCGCTGACGATCCGTACCTCGGCCAGATCGATGCCGTGTTTGGTCAATTCCTGCGCCAGATAGTGCATGTTGGCATCGCGGGTGCGGCCTGAGAGAATCTCATCCCCGATCACCAGCATTGCTGCGGTTGGATTGGCCATGGCGCGCCCTCCCTCTTGATCGGCCCTGGTGGCAGGTATAGGCCCTAGGCCATGCGATTTGAAACCCCCCTTGTCCCCGCCCGACTGATCCGCCGCTACAAACGTTTCCTGGCCGATTGCACGCTGGAGGACGGGCGCGAGGTCACAGCACATTGCGCCAATCCGGGCTCGATGATGGGTTTGGCGGAACCGGGCGAGAAAATCTGGCTGGAACCAAACGACGATCCGAAGAAAAAGCTGAAATACGGCTGGCGGCTGGTCGATCATGAGAATGGCCACTATACAGGCGTCGATACGTCTGTCCCGAACAAAGCTCTGCGTATAACGCTGGAGGCAGGCGAGATTCCCGAACTTGCCGCTTACAAAACCGTGCGTGCCGAAGTGAAGTACGGAACGGGCAGTCGCATCGACTTTCTACTGACCCAACCGGGTCTGCCAGATGCCTATGTCGAGGTCAAAAGCGTGACCCTTTCACGCAAACCCGGCCTTGCTGAATTCCCCGACAGCGTGACGGCGCGCGGCACCAAGCATCTGGGCGAGCTGGCAGAGATGGCGGCGCAGGGAAACCGGGCGATCATGCTGTATCTGGTGCAGCGCACCGATTGCGACCGCTTTGCACTGGCGGCGGATATTGATCCGGCCTATGCGGCGGCGTTTGAGGCGGCGACGGGGGTTGAGCGGCTCGTCATTGGAACCCAGATTTCGCCTAATGGGGTTAGGGTTGACCCGAATGCGGCTTGGAAGATCGCTTAAACAGCTTGATCAGTCGAGAAACCGGAAATCTCCAACGTAAACTTTCTGCGATGGCGTGAACCCCTGATATGTGCCGTCGGGAGTTTTTCCAACTATGGCACATAGGGTTCGTCCCTGACGAAATCGTACCCAGCGACTGCAGATTTGGTCTTCATCTAACCACCATTCGCCCGTATCGCGACCAAGGCGTGGAACAGTGACTTCAAAGGTCCGGTCTGCAGCCAGCAAGGCTGTGCCGGTATATCCGGTCCTTTCAAACGCGATCTTTCGCTCGTGCGTAAAAAGCGACGACAGTTCCTGACCCGACAGATATTCTACATCGTTTCTGCAGGCGCTCAGCATCAGGGCCACTACAAGGAAAGACAGTCTTAACATCGCACCAGCTTCTCATTTCTAGAACGTGGGCTCAAATCAACTCACCGAAAGCGAGATTGGGATGCTGGAACTTGAAACCGAGTACCTCAGCGCCATTTGAAGGATCGAGAAAACCCGCGACCCTGCAGCCTCTGGAACTTTCTGCACAAGCAGCGTAAAAGGAATGCTGCGCGCAACATTTGGAGCTTAGCGTCGATGAAGGAACATCGTGGCCGCCTGACCAAGGACGGCATCCGCATCTATGAACAGGGGGACTTTGCCGGGATGCACGCGGCAGGGGCCTTGGCTGCGCAGATATTGGATGACATCGCAAGCCATGTGTTTGTAGGCCAGACCACTGGCGCGATTGATGGGATCATCACCCGGATGGTCGAAGATGCAGGCGCAGAATCCGCCACGATCGGCTACAAGGGCTATCAGCACGCAAGCTGCATCAGTGTGAATCATGTGGTCTGCCACGGCATCCCCGGCGACAAAAAGCTAAAGGATGGCGATATCCTGAATATCGACGTCACGGTCATCGTCGACGGCTGGTTTGGCGATACTTCGCGCATGTATGTGGCAGGTAAGCTGCCACGCAAGGCCGAACGTCTGATTCAGGTCACGCATGACGCCCTGTTCAAGGGCATCGAGATGGTCAAGCCGGGCAACACCTTCGGCGATATCGGCCACGCGATTCAGGCCTATGTTGAGGCGCACCGGATGAGCGTTGTCCGCGATTTCTGCGGTCACGGTCTGGGCCGGGTGTTTCACGCTCCGCCGAACGTGCTGCATTACGGGCGTCCGGGCACAGGTGCGGTTCTAGAGGAAGGCATGTTCTTTACCATCGAACCGATGGTCAATCTGGGACGGCCTGAAACCAAGACGCTGGCCGATGACTGGACCGCCGTAACCCGCGACAAATCGCTGTCGGCACAGTTTGAACATTCAGTAGGTGTAACGGCAAATGGGGTCGAGATTTTCACCCTGTCACCGGGCGGCAAATATCACCCGACCTATTCGTCCTGATCTGCGCCCTGATCGCGCAGCAGCTTTAGCAGCAACGTCTCATCCCGCCACGGGATGACCGCATCGTGTATAAACACCGGCGCCCGCATCGGCTTGGGCGGCGGCCCGGTGGTCGTGTCCGTATCCTTCGAAAAGGCCCAGAGCGGGGGTGAGATGGCGCGGTCCATGGCCAGAGCATAGCATGTTTGCGGGTCAGAGTCTCAAAAGCGCGGGCACCTGTGACATGTTCGTGAAGACCTCACCACCCAAAGCAGCCAGGCGCGCGCCGTCGTCATGGGCGGCATAGGCAAGGCAGCGCATATCGGCGCGGATCGCGGCGATGACGCCGTTTTCACTATCTTCGATCACCACCGGATTCTGCGCGCCGAAATGCTGTGCGGCGGTCAGGAACAGCGTGGGTTCGGGCTTGCCGGTGCCCAGTTCATGGGCCGAGAACATCACATCCTTGAACCGTTCCCACAGCCCGTTTTGGCCGAGGGTGATCTGCATTTTCTCGGGGCGACCGTTCGAGGCGACGCAATAGGGGATGCCCTGCGCGTCCAGTTGCGCCAGCAGGTCGGGAATGCCTTCGACCAACGGCGTGCCTGCCTTCAACGCCGCGTAGATTTCCGCGTAAATCTGCTCGGTCCAATCATCAGGCAGATCAGCGCCCAGCGCGCGTGCCTTGTCCCGCACGCCGCTCATCGTGCCGCCGACAAATAAAGACATGCATTCGGTGAGGCTCAGATGCAGGCCATAGCGGGTGAAATTGTCGACCATAACCTGATTTGACAGCACCTCGCTATCGACCAGAACACCATCGCAATCAAAAATCACCAGATCATGCATCCGGACTGTCCTTCCACATCAGCGAGATATGCGTGTCGCCATATTTGCGCGTGTCGTGCAACGTGAACCCCTCGGGCGCAGTCATCGGATCGCTTTCTTCCCAGACGATCAGGGCACCAGCCGCCAGCCAGCCACCGCCGGACAGCGCGGCGATTGCTTTCTGACCCAGCGCCTTGCCGTAGGGCGGATCAAGGAAGATCAGATCATATGCTGCCCCGGGGTTGTCCCCCAACCGGGTGGCATCGCGACGGATCAGGTCTGCACGCTCTTTGCTTCCCGTCAGATCGATGTTCTTTCGGATCAGACCCTGAGCCACACGCCCGTCATCCACGAAAGTAACATGGGCTGCGCCGCGCGACAGCGCCTCAAGCCCCAAAGCGCCGGTGCCTGCAAACAGATCAAGTACACGACGGCCATCAAAATCGATCTGATGGGTTAAAACATTGAACAGACTTTCGCGCGCACGGTCGGTAGTCGGGCGCAGATGCGCACCTGCGTCGCCTTTGCCGACCGAGGTCAAGGCGCGGCCCCGGAACTCTCCGGCGATGATCCTCACGCTTTGAGCAGCGGTTTGAGGTCCGCATCCGGGTCGGCGACCACTGCCGGATCAGCGGTTTTGCCGGCGTCGATCAGGCGCTTGCCGACCATATAGGCGCGCGGGTCGTTCATCGCGTCGACGGCAATCAGCTGATCACCCTTGTAATACCAGAAGGACACCGTTGCGCCCTGCCCCTTGCGGGTGACGACACGATCATAGCCGGTATTCAGTCCGGCGATCTGCAGTTTGACATCATACTGATCAGACCAGAACCACGGCGTCGCGGTGTAATCTTTGGCCGCGCCCAGCATATTCTGCGCCACGATCTCGGCCTGATCGATGGCATTTGGGACACTTTCCAGCCGAATGCGCCCCTCGCCATGCGGGAAGGATGCGCAGTCGCCTGCCGCCCAGATCGACGGGTCCGAGGTGCGGCCATGAGCGTCGGTTTTGATGCCGTTGTCCAGTTCAAGACCGGCCATTTCGGCCATTTGAGTCGCGGGCGCGATGCCGACGCCGACAATCACAAAATCCACCGACAGCTCTGAACCATCCGTCAGAACGGCCCCCGTGACACGGCCATCTTCCCCGATCAGACGATCCAACCCCACCCCTTCGCGGATATCAGCGCCGTATTCGGTATGCAGGGCGCGGAAGTAATCGCTGGTTTCCGGTGCCGCGACCCGTTGCAGGATGCGGTCGGCCATCTCGACCAATGTCACTTTGACCCCGCGTTTGGCGCATACGGCGGCGGCCTCAAGCCCGATATATCCACCACCGACGATCAGCGCCCGGGCACCGTCGGTCACGCGCGGCTCCATCTCATCGATATGGGCCAGATCGCGCACCACATGCACGCCGTCCAAATCACCACCAATCGACGCAGGCAGGCGGCGCGGGTCGGACCCGGTCGTCAACGCCAGTTCGTCGTAAGAGATCACCTCATCCCCGACGGTCACGGTCTTGGCCTGCGGGTCGATACCTGTCACACGCTGACCCAGACGCAAGGTGATGTTGTTCTCGGCGTAAAAGCTTTCGGGTCGCAGGAACAGGCGTTCCAGCTCCATTTCACCCAGCAGATAGGCCTTGGACAAAGGTGGACGCTGGTAAGGCAAATGCGGCTCTGCCCCGATCAGGGTGATATCACCCTCGAACCCATCTTTGCGCAGCCTTGCAACCAGCGACGCCCCTGCCTGTCCAGCTCCGATCACGACTATGTGGTTCATCTTCTTGCGACCCTGACGATTTGCGTGGTTACTTTCGTTTGCTAACCTATATTGCGGCTAGGACTGACTCTGCAAATCCAATCGTCAGGAGGACAAGAATGATTTCAACAGGAGAGACTCTGCCCGATGCCACTCTGATCCAGATGGGTGCCGACGGGCCGGAAGAAGTGCGGATTTCCGAAAAGACAAAGGGCCGCAAGGTGGTCATCTTTGCTGTGCCGGGTGCGTTTACCGGAACCTGCACCACGGCACATGTGCCAAGCTTTATCCGCACCAAGGGTCAGTTTGACGCCAAAGGTGTGGACGAGGTGATCTGTGTATCGGTCAATGATCCATTTGTAATGGGCGCATGGGGAGACTCCACCGGCGCGACCGAGGCCGGTCTGACCATGCTGGCCGATGCCACATCGGAGTTTACCAAAGCCGTCGGCATGGATTTCGACGCCCCGCCGGTGGGTCTGATCTCGCGATCCAAGCGCTATGCAATGTTGGTCGAGGACGGCAAGGTTACGGTTTTGAACATGGAAGAAAACCCCGGTGTCTGCGAAGTTTCCGCTGGCGAAAGCCTGCTGGAGGCGATCTGATATCTGCTGGCCCCGGATGGTCCGGGGCCGCGGCGCGTTAATTAACTTGATAGCACCCCCCAATAGGCGAATAGTCCGCTTATCTTACTGGGGAGTTCATTTATGAGCATAAAGCCATTTGTATTTGTCCTGACCGCTGCAAGCCTGTTGGCCGCCTGCGGTCCAGCACCGACACCGCAGCAACAGGCGGCGCGGCAGCACGAGATTGCCTGCCTTTCCGGCACACTGGGCGGCGCTTTGATTGGCGGCGTGATCGGCAACCAGTTTGGTGGCGGATCTGGCAAGACGATCCTGACAGCCGCAGGAGCGGCGGCAGGCGGGTTGCAGGGCCAGAGATACGCATGTTGAGGAGTGGTGCCATGAAACGTGAGATGATTGCTGCAGCAGCCATCGCTCTGGCAGGGATGGCCAGCGCGGAAACCGTCGCAGAACTCAATGAGCAAGAGTTGAAGGCCATCGACACAAACAATGACGGGTTTCTGTCAAAAGACGAATTCAACGCCTTTTCCGATTATGCCTTTCAGGAAATGGATGACGACAAGAACGGAACTTTGGGTCTGGATGAAGCGAAACCCTTTCTGGACATAAAGCAGTTTCAGAATACAGATCGTAACAATGACAACTTTATCTCGCGGGCCGAATACGACACGCAGATGGCGGAAGATTTCGGCGCGGCAGATAAGGATGGGAACGGCCAACTGGATTAAACTCAGGAGTTTGGCATGAACAAGTGGATTGGATTGGGACTGCTGGCCATAACTGCGGCCTGCGACGTTCCGCAGGCGCCGATTGTGACCGGACCGGACGAACAGCCACGTATCCAGATCAACACCAATGGGCTGACCTGTTATGAAAACCGGTGTCTGGGCATTGACCCCGCTGCGCGCACGGTGCGCTCGATCGGAAGTCGCACGATCCCAATTGCCCGCAATATCAATGTCAGCGATGGCACCGTGACGCCCGCTGAATTCCAGCAGATGGGCACGGCGGCGATGCTGGCGGGCGGCACGGGGTCGAACGAGGATCGGGACTAAAGCAAACTGTCCATCTTACGCGCCAGTTTGGCATCCAATGCGGACAGTCCACCCACGTCATGGGTGGCCAATACCACTTCGACCGTGCGGTAGACGTTCGACCATTCGGGATGGTGGTTCCATTTCTCTGCCCAGATCGCGACCTGCGTCATCCAGCCGAACGCATGGACAAAATCGTCAAAGATAAAGGTCTTGGTCAGCGCATCGCGCCCTTCAACCATGGTCCAGCCGGTTTTGAACAGCGGGTCCAGCAGCGGCCCGCGGGTCTCGGTCGACAAAAGTTCGGTCATTGCTGTTCCTCCGGGTTCGATTTTCTGAACGGGCCATAATCCGTCAGAATCTCGATCTCTTCTCCCACTGCCTGCGCCTCGGCGTCCAGAAAGTTCCGGACTGCATCGGCAAACCCCGGATCGCCAACCCAGTGCAAGCTGTGCGTGCGCGTCGGCAGATAGCCCCGCGCCAGCTTGTGCTCGCCCTGTGCACCGGCCTCGACGCGGGCCAGCCCATCGGCAATGGCAAAGTCGATCGCCCTATAGTAGCACAACTCGAAATGCAGGCAGGGGTGATGTTCGACGCAGCCCCAATATCGGCCATAAAGCGTTTCGCGCCCGATGAAGTTCAACGCACCCGCGACGGCAAATCCGTTCCGCTCGGCCAGCACCAGCGCCATGTCGTTAGCCATGGTCTGATGCGCGATGTCAAAGAACTCACGTGTTAGATAAGGCGCGCCCCATTTGCGCGCGCCAGTGTCCTGATAGAACCGCCAGAATGCATCCCAGTGTTCCGGCCTCAGATCATCGCCGGTCAGTGTGCGAATCTGACCGCCAAACTCGTTCGCCTGTTTGCGTTCCTTGCGGATGTTCTTGCGTTTTCGTGACGACAACGCAGTCAGAAACGCGTCAAAATCCGCGAAACCGCTGTTCAACCAGTGGAACTGTTGCGAATGGCGGACCATCAGGCCCATTTGCTCGCCAGCCAGCGCCTCATCCTCGGTGCAAAAGGTCGCGTGCAAGGATGAAATCCGGTTATCCGCGGCCAACTGCACCGCGCCCTGCACAAGCGCCGACATGCCAATCGCCTCATACCCGGGACGCACCAGAAACCTGCGCCCGGTGGCGGGGGTAAAGGGCACGGCAATCTGAAGTTTCGGATAATACCGCCTGCCAGCGTTTTCAAAGGCATGAGCCCAGCTATGGTCGAAAATGTATTCGCCCTGAGAATGAGATTTCGCGTACATTGGCGCGGCCCCGATCAGGACACCATCGAGATACGCAGTCAGATATTGCGGCTGCCAGCCGGTTCCGCGCCCGACCGAGCCACTTTCTTCGAGCGCCAGCAAAAACCGATGCGTGGTAAACGGATCAAGCGGTCGCCCGCCGTCAGCGGCTTCGGGGCAAGCGCAGGCATCCCACTCCGCCGCAGAAATCTGCGAGAGCGATCCAAGAACCTGAACCTCGATTTGCGCCTGATCCATGTGCCCTCCGCCTCTGATCTTTATCTGTGACGGCGTGGGGCTGGTTCAAGCCGCATACCCCTCAAAGGTCACATTATCGGCAATACGACGCGCCTGTGCCTCCTGCTCGGGCGACCGGATGGTCCAGCACAGGATTGGCACACCAAGCGCTTTCAGTTCTGCCACGCGAGGGCGGTCAAGGTCGTGGGCTTCATGGCTGATGAAGCTGGCCCCGACCCGGTCAAAATCGGGAATATCACGCAGGTGGTCACAAACATCCTGCGGTAAAAGCTCGACCTTAGGCTGGTAAGAGCACGTCACCAGACCGCGCGGCACCTCTGGGATCACTCTTGCCAGTTCCGCAACCGAATGGGGGTTGAACGACATGACCGCAACCGGTCCGTCATAGCCCTGCAAGGCCCGCGCTGTGTCCTGCTCCAAAGGTCCGACTGCCGGACCCATCGCGCCATCTTGATCCTTGAGCTCGATCAGTAGCGGGACCTTGCCCGCAACAAGTTCAAGCACCTCGTTCAGCGTCGGGATACCATCCTCGGTATGAAGCAGAGCGGTCTCACCCGCCTGCGCTGACGTCACCTGCCGGATCGGTCCGGCCTGTCCCGTCAGACGGGTCATGTCATAGTCGTGAAACACCATGGCCCGGTTGTCGGCGGTCAGTTGCAGATCAATCTCGATCCCATAGCCCGCCTCAACCGCCGCCCGGATGGCCGCGCGACTGTTTTCAGGACGCCTGTCCGAAATGTCATGCAACGCCCGATGTGCAATCGGGCGCTGCAAAAAGACTTGCGGCAGGAGCGGC
Source organism: Ruegeria sp. E1 (assembly GCF_056534225.1). Classification (NCBI taxonomy): domain Bacteria; kingdom Pseudomonadati; phylum Pseudomonadota; class Alphaproteobacteria; order Rhodobacterales; family Roseobacteraceae; genus Ruegeria; species Ruegeria sp. E1. Next base: position 270,223 of record NZ_JBQFPE010000003.1, read on the forward strand.
GTCATTGGACCTCGAAAATCCCTTCGATTTCAACCGCCACGCCCAACGGCAGCGACGCGGCACCGACGGCCGAGCGCGAATGACGACCAGCATCGCCCAGCGCCTCGACCAGGAAATCGGATGCACCGTTGATAACCTGCGGCTGAGCGGTGAAATCGGCGGTCGAGTTCACAAAACCTGTCAGCTTTATCACCCGCACCAGCTTGTCGATGTCACCACCACAGGCCGCCTTGACCTGTGCCAGCAGATTGATGGCGCAGACCTTGGCGGCTGCGGCACCTGCATCCACATCCATGTCATCGCCCAGTTTGCCGGTGATCAGGTCATCCGCTTTGGAAATCTGGCCCGAAACGTAGACGATATTGCCGACGCGGACGAAGGGCACATAGTTGGCGGCAGGTGCCGGTGCGTCTGGCAGATCAACACCCAGGCTTTCAAGTTTCGCTGCGATGCTCATGATTTGGTCCTCACCTAAATTCGACTCGGGCGCGACGCTAACCGGGTTCTGCCGGATCGAAAAGCGCGAAACCGGCATTATGTGGTTTGCCAGCGCGCTCAGCGTAACTTCTCTTATTCCGGACTGTTGAACATCTGTCACTTTACGCGAGCTTGTCCGGCAGGTTAAACGCTAGCTGTTTCAATATGAGCGTGAAACAATTAAAGGACATCAAATTGGGTCGTGTATCTCGGCCAACGGCAGTATTGATTGAACGTTCAGGCGCCTCCCGTCCGAACGGTTTGGAGTGACAAAGACCGTGTTGACTAAAATCTGCTTTAAGCCCCTGATCGTCATGACCCTGTTGGCCACGCTTGGGGCCTGTGCAACGCAGCCTGCAGATGAAGCTGCCCGTGGCGAAGTCTTCGACCCCTACGAAAGAACCAATCGTGGCATTCACAAGTTCAATTTGGGCGTTGACCGGCTGCTGTTCCGGCCGGCCTCGAAAGGTTATGTGAAAATCGTACCCGATCCGATGGTCACAAGTTTTAGCAACTTTGCCGAAAACCTGACGATGCCCGGACAGGCGCTGGATTATCTGCTTCAGGGCAACCTCAAGCAATCGGGCAACGCGTTGCTGCGGTTCGTGATCAATTCCACCGTAGGCGGCTTTGGCCTGTCAAAACCGGCTGATGAGTTGAACCTGCCACCCGTTGACACGGATTTCGGGGAAACCCTGCATGTGTGGGGCGTCGGCGAAGGGGCCTATGTTGAGCTTCCGTTCTATGGCCCGTCAACTGCGCGCGACGCCGTTGGGGTTGTGTTCAACCTGTTCTCGAACCCGATCAATTTCAGCCCGGTGCGTCCGGTCGACAATATAGGTGTCTATGCCGAGGTCGTCCGTCGCATGGGTGATCGGGGCCGGTTCTCGGATACTGTGGATTCGATTCTGTACGAAAGCGCAGACAGCTATGCGCAGGCGCAGACAATTTACCTGCAAAATCGCCGCTTCGAACTGGCACGAGACGATGAAGACGCTTATCTGGGTCTGTATGACGACCCCTATGCCGAAATCGGGACCGACCCTGTCAGGGACCCCTACCTAGACCCCTACCTAGACCCCTACGAGGACCCTTATGCCGAATAATTCCTTGAATAGACGCGATTTTGTTGCCACCGGTCTGGCCGGACTGGCGCTGACCGCCCTTCCCCTGCCCGCATTTGCCCAGACCGAGGCCAGCGCCAAGGCACTTGTTGTCAGCGTTGTGGATGACATCAATCGCGTGATCGCATCCGGAAAATCCGAAAGCGCGATGATCCGCGATTTCGAAAAGATTTTCGTGCAATATGCCGATGTGCCGATCATGGCCCGCTATGTTCTGGGGGCTGACGGACGTTCTGCCAGCGCGTCGCAGCTGAGGCAATTCACCAAAGCGTTTCAGGGCTATATCTCAAGCAAATATGGTCGTCGTTTCCGTGAGTTTATTGGCGGTCAGGTCACTGTGCGCAATGCCCGCAAGATCAAGGCCGGATACGAGGTTCGCACCTCGGTCAAACTGCAGGGATCATCCCCATTCGAAGTGACCTTTCTGGTCTCGGACAAATCGGGCCGCGACAAGTTTTTCAATATGTTCATCGAAGGCGTGAACATGCTGCTGACCGAACGCACCGAGATCGGCGCAATGCTGGATGCGCGCGGCGGCGATCTGAACCACCTGATCAAGGATATGAACCGGTCGAGTTAAGACCGAATTGGATTAATAGAAATCGCCGCGCGACACCGTCACGCGGCGATTTTCGTTAGTTCAACCGCTCACCAGTTTCTTTCGCAAAATACGACACTTTGCTCATGTCAAAGGCCAAGTTCAGCATCTTGCCTGCCTGCGCGGTGGTCTCGGCGTGCAGTCGCGCCGTTACCTGTTTGCCGCCAAGTTCAGACACTACATATGTATCGGCCCCGGCGGGTTCGACCATGTCGACCATGCAAGCAGCTTCCTGCACGCTTGCGCCTGCTCGGAAACCGGCTTCGGCGATGTCCTCGGGCCGCAGGCCCAGGATCACGTCCTGCGGTAGCGACAGATCGCGGGCGTCGTTCAGAACAAGTGTCTCACCCGAGCCGCGAGCAATCGAGATTTGCGTGCCAGCGCCATTGTTCGACGCCTGCGCCGGGATCAGGTTCATCGCGGGTGAACCCATGAAATCCGCCACAAACAGGTTGGCCGGATTGTTGTAAATCTCGGCCGGGCTGCCGATCTGCTGCACGATGCCACCTTTCAGGACCACGATCTTGGTGGCCAGCGTCATCGCCTCGATCTGATCGTGGGTCACGTAGACGATCGAGGCATCCAGCGTCTGGTGCAGCTTCTTGATCTCGGTTCGCATCTCGACCCGCAGCTTGGCGTCGAGGTTTGACAGCGGCTCGTCAAACAGGAACAGCTTGGGGTCGCGCACCAGCGCGCGGCCCATCGCAACGCGTTGACGCTGACCGCCAGATAGCTGGCTCGGGCGACGGTTCAGCAACTGCTCGATCTGCAGTAGCGAGGCGACCTCTTTCAGCTTCGTCTCTTGCGTTGCTGCATCGACGCCACGCACCTTCATGCCAAAGGTGATGTTCTTGGCCACCGACATGGTCGGGTACAGGGCGTAGGACTGGAACACCATGGCGATGTCGCGATCCTTGGGGCTGACATGGGTCATATCCTTGCCACCGATGGCCAGCGTGCCGCCGGTGATCGGTTCCAGCCCTGCAATACAGTTCAGCAGGGTAGACTTACCGCAGCCCGAGGGGCCAACCAGCACCAGAAAATCACCCGGTTCGATCGAGATGTTGATGTCCTTGAGAATCTCGGTTGCGCCGTAATTCTTGTAAAGTTTGTTGATGTCGAGAATAGGAGCCATGGGTCTTATCCCTTCACTGAGCCTGCGGTCAGGCCGCGGATGAAATACTTACCGGCGACGACATAGACGAGCAGCGTCGGCAGGCCCGCGATGATCGCGGCGGCCATGTCGACGTTGTATTCTTTGACGCCGGTGGTTGAGTTTACGATGTTGTTGAGTGCCACGGTCACGGGCTGGGTTCCGGCCTCGCTGAAGGACACGCCGAACAGGAAGTCGTTCCAGATCTGCGTGAACTGCCAGATCACGGTCACCACGATGATGGGCAGCGATAGCGGCAGGAAAATTGACCAGAATATCCGCATGAACCCGGCCCCATCCACGCGTGCGGCCTTGGTCAGCTCGGCCGGGATGGTGACGTAGTAGTTGCGGAAAAACAGCGTGGTGAAGCCAAGGCCATAGACCACATGGACAAAGATCAGTCCCGAAATGGTGCCCGCAATTTCCATCAGGCCCAGCACGCGGGCCATCGGCAGCAGGACGACCTGAAACGGGATAAAGCAGCCAAACAGCATCAGCGAAAAGATGATATTGGCCCCTTTGAACCGCCACTGCGCCACCACATAGCCGTTCAGCGCGCCCAGCAGGGTCGAAATGGCCACCGCAGGCACAGCAATCAGGACCGAATTCCAGAAATAAGGTCGCAGACCTTCGCACTGGATACCGGTGCAAGCACTGGACCATGCGGTTTTCCACGCATCAAAGCTGACCTCACGGGGCAAGGACATCAGCGATCCGGTGCGTATCTCCTCAAGGCTTTTGAGCGAGGTCGTGAGCATCACGAACAGCGGCATGAGGTAATAGAGCGCAAACAGGCCCAGCATGATGTAAAGCAGCCAGCGCAAGGCAATCTTGCTTGTGGCGCTTTGGGTGCGGGTTTCGCTTTGGGGCATCGACAGATCAGTCATTTTTAGCCCTCAATTCTGAGTAGAGATAAGGAACCACGATGGCAAAGACGACCAGCATCATGATCATTGCGGACGACGCAGCCTGACCAATATCGCCGCGTGAAAACGCCATGGCATACATGTAGGTGGCGGGCAGATCGGTGGCGTAACCCGGACCGCCGCCTGTCAGGGCGATGACCAGGTCAAAGCTTTTGATCGCGAGGTGCGCCAGCACGATGAAGGCCGACAGGAAAATCGGAGCCATTGAGGGGATGATGATCGCCGTGTAGATGCGCCATGTGGGGATGCCATCGACTTGGGCGGCCTTGATGATCTCACCATCCACCGAGCGCAAACCTGCCAGAAACAGCGCCATAACAAAGCCCGAGCTTTGCCAGATCGCGGCAATCACAATGGTGTAGATCGCGTAATCCGGGTTCACCAACCAGTCGAATTCGAAATTCGTAAAGCCCCAGCCCTGCACCATGGCCTCGATCCCCAGACCGGGGTTCAGGATCCACTTCCACGCGGTGCCTGTCACGATCATCGACAGGGCCATGGGGTACAGATAAATCGTACGGATCGCCCCTTCGACGCGGATTTTCTGGTCCAGAAGGATGGCCAGCAACAGCCCCAGCAGCATCGCAATCACAATGAACAGAGCACCAAAAATATACAGGTTGTTGATCGCCGTATCCCAACGGGGCGAGTCAAACAGGCGCTCATACTGGATGAAGCCCTTGATCTCGTATTTCGGCAATAGTTTTGATCGGGTCAGTGACACCCAAGCCGTCCATCCGATAAAGCCGTAGACAAAGATCAATACGGCGATGAACGACGGTGCCAGCACCACCTTGGGCAGGTGGTTTTCCAGCCATTCAGACATTTCAGCCTCCGGGGAAAGATGCTCTGCCCCGCATCAAAGGGGGCAGAGCGGGTTGGATCAGTAGCTGTTTGCCACCGCGTCCGCCAGTTGCTGAACCGCGTCAGCCGAGGACATATCCGAGTTGAAATGCGCGGTCACAACATCGGTGATCGCTCCGGCCTGCGACCCACGTAGCGCCATGCCATGGGCGTAGGACGGCAGCAGCGAACCGCCAGCCGAGGTTGAACCCATATCTTCGGCCGAGATTTGGGCGCAGATGTCGAACTTATCCAAGGCCACATCGGTCCGCGCCGGGATCGAGCCTTTGTTGAGGTTGAAAACCTCCTGGAAGTTCGGCGCAACGATCAGTTTGGCCAACAGTTCCTGACCGGCGCGATTGTCGTCGCCTTCCACTTCGAACATGGCAAAGCTGTCGACGTTATAGAGATAACCGTCGCCGGGGGTTGAGGCACACAGAAAATCCTCGCCGGGCTTTTTGCCTGCGGCCAGGAATTCACCCTTGGCCCAGTCACCCATAATCTGGAACGCCGCTTCACCATTCATCACCATGGCGGTGGCAAGGTTCCAGTCACGGCCCGAGAAGTTTTCGTCAACATATCCGCGCAGGGTACGCATCTGGTCAAAAACCTGCACCATCGTGTCCGAGGTCAGCGCCTCGGGGTCCAGCTCGACAAACGCCTTCTGGAAGAACTCGGGGCCACCCAGACCCAGAGCCACGGCTTCGAACACGGTCGCGTCCTGCCATGCCTGACCGCCATGGGCCAGCGGGATCACACCCACAGCCTGCAGCTTCTCGGCGGCGGCATTGAACTCATCCCAGGTGGTGGGCATTTCGATACCGTTGGCTGCAAGAACGTCGGCATTCGCCCAGATCCAGTCGATACGGTGGACATTCACCGGTGCGGCACACCAAGTGCCTTCACACTTCATGTGATCCGCGATCGACGCCGGCAGGACATCAGCCCAGCCTTCCGCCTCGGCCACGTTCGAAATATCGGCCAGAACACCTTCTTCATACCATTCCTGAATCGCGGGGCCTTTCAACTGAACGGCCGTCGGCGCGTTTCCAGCCAGAACCCGGGCACGTAATGCAGTCATCGCCGCATCGCCGCCGCCACCGGCAACCGGCATATCAGTCCAGGTGCCGCCGTTCGAAGCGAACTCTTCCTGCAGAACTGCAACCGATTTGGCCTCGCCGCCCGATGTCCACCAGTGCAGAACTTCGGCCTGCGGTTCAGCAACGACCGAGGTGCCCGCCACCACGGCCAATGTTGAAACTGCAGACAGGGTAAAACGTTTCATATTGGTATCCTCCCAGAAACTTTGTGCCGCCGAACCGGCAGCGATGCGCGTTATTACCCGCCACAGATCGCGATCTTGCAATGTACAATCCGGTGGAAACTCGGGCTGGGGCGGAATTTTTCACTGCTTTTGTTACGCCATGTTACGTTGGCCTTGAATCTGTTGCCGTTCGTTACAATTGACGGCAGCGCAAAGGGGAACCGGGGAGGATAAGCGTGACCATTCCGCGCCTGTTGGTTGTCGATGACGACCTGGACATGCGGTCAATGATGACCCAGTTCCTGCAACAAAACGGCTTTATTGCGCTGCCTGCCAGTTCGGAACGCGAGATTCGGGCGCATCTGTCCGCGGGCCGCATCGACCTGATCCTGCTGGACGTCATGCTGGGCGACGAAAACGGGGTCGATATATGTGCCAGCTTGCGCAGCGAACAAGATGTGCCAATCATCCTTGTCTCAGCTCTGTCGGCGGATCATCAGCGCATGGCCGGGTACGAGGTTGGTGCGGATGACTACATCGCCAAACCGTTCAACCCGCAACTGCTGCTGGCGCGTGTCCGGGCGGTGATGCAACGCGCCCGGCGCACACCCTCGCTGACCTATCGCCGCAGGACCCGCAGCTTTCGCTTTGACGGCTGGTGTTATGACGGCAAACGGGACGAGGTGTTTTCGCCTGAGGGATACCTTGTGTCGCTGTCGCAACGGGAAAGCGCATTGCTTAAGGTGCTGTTAGCCAACCCGCATATTCCGCTGACACGGGACGAGATTGCCGCAGCGCTGGATGTCACCGGCGCAAGCGATAAGCCCGAAGCGCAGGGGCGTGCCATCGACATGCTGGTCGGTCGCCTGCGCTCGAAGATCGAAACCAACCCGAAAGACCCGCAAATGCTGCGCACTGAACGCGGCGTCGGCTATATCTTTGCCGCCGATGTGTCGGTGGAAGAGGACGCATGACGCTGCGCCTACGCAGTCTGGGGTGGTTGTGGACACTGGCCGCTTTTGGCACGGGACTCCTTGCCGCAGGCCTTTGGTTTGCCTCGGCCCGCGCATGGGATCAGTTTTTGACCCGCGCCTATGTCTCGGGCTTTGCCGTCTATGAGGAATTGCGCATTGGCAAGGCACCGCCTGACGACACTACAATCACGCCATTGGACCCCGATGCCGCGAGGCTGGCCGATGCAGGACTGTTTCAGCAGCTTCCAGGGTATTCAGACCGCAGCTTTGTCACCAACCTGTCGATCCTGACCGACAGTTCCGCGCCCCTTGGCGGGCGGGAACTGACACTGGCCGTGATGTCTGACCGCCTGGTCTATCCTGTGTCGGGGATCGTTTCAGGGATAGATCAGACCGGACCCGAGAAGATGGGCAATCTAACCCGGCTGCTCGCAAACTATTGCAGCGAGCCGATCCTGATTGCACGCTTCGGGCGTGGGCCATGGCAGCAAGTCGATGGCACTCCGATCTGGGGCTGCAGAGCAAAGCCCGCCGACCTCCGCCTGCCCGCCATCCTTGCTGCAATTGTCATGCTGGCGGTCATCCTGACCTCGGTTGGCAACGTATCGGATACGTTGACGCGCTTTGCGCAGGCCTTGCGCGACCGCAAACGCCGAGGCGGGCCTGACAGTTATGACGCCGAAGGCCCGACAGAATTGCAAGAGATCGTGTCGGCGGTTAACGGTCATCTCGATGCCGAACGCGCGCAACTGGAAAAACGCGCCATTGTTCTTTCCGGTGTCAGCCATGATCTGGGGACTCCTGCCACGCGCGTGCGCCTGCGGGCCGCGCTGATCCCCAACGCCGAACTGCGCGAAAAGCTTGAGGCGGATGTAGACCAGATGACCGGGATGATCGAAAGCGTTCTCACCTATACACGCTCGGAACTGAGTGTTGAGGAGCCCAGGCAGATATCCCTGACATCGCTGGTCGAAGCGCTGGTGGCCGACTATCAGGACATGGACCTGCCCGTGACCCTTCGTCAGATCGCGCCGGTCGCAGTAGAAGGCGCGCCATCGGTTTTCATGTCCCGGCGCGGACACGGGTCGCTGCCGGAAACAAGGCGCATTCTTGTAATGGCGCGCCCCATTTCCCTGAAACGGGCCCTGACCAACCTGATCGACAACGCGCTGAAATATGGACGGCACGCCGAGGTTGCCCTGGAAACCGATGCCCAGACTGCGACCATCATCATCGAAGACAAGGGCAACGATCTGACCGCCGCCGATATCGAGGCCTTACTGATACCCTTTCGACGCGGCTCAAACACAGGCTCATCGGATGGCTATGGCCTTGGCCTGACAATTGCGTCGACCGTGGCGGAACAGCATGGCGGCACGCTGAGCTTTGAAGGTGGCGAACAAGGCTTGCGTGCCCGACTGCAAATCACGCGGCAGTAGGGCGTCAGGGCACATAGCTGCGCACTAGCGCGCTAGCGATCAGGGTCCAGCCGTCGGCGATCACGAAAAACGCCAGCTTGAACGGCAGAGCCACGGTGGCAGGTGGAACCATCATCATGCCCATCGACATCAGAACGGCTGCAACCACCAGATCGATGATCAGAAACGGCAGAAAGATAAGAAATCCGATCTGAAAGGCCCGCGCAATTTCCGACAGCATGAAAGACGGCATCAGCACAGACAAGGGCGCTTCGGGCTTTAACGCAAGATCAGCACCGCCTGGACGCAGCGCCGCCATCGCCTGAAATGTGTCGGCATCCAATCGCGCAGCCATGAATGCGCGAAACGGGATCAGGGCACGCTCCAGCGCGGGCTCCACATCGAGGGCTTCGTCGATCATGGGGCGGATGCCGGTGACCCAGGCCTCGGAAAACACAGGCTCCATGATGAAATAGGTCAGAAACAGCGCCAGACTGACGATGAGCATGTTAGGCGGGGATTGCTGCAACCCGATGCCCTGACGCAGGATGGCGAACACCGTGATCAGGAACGGAAAACAGGTGATCATGATGGCCAGCCCCGGCGCAAGGCTCAGCACCGTGATCAGCAGGATCAACTGAATGGATCGTGCCGAGATCGAACCGCCCTCACCCAGCGACAAGGACAGCTCCTGCGCCGATGCTATGGACGGTGCGAGCAACAGGATCACCAGCAGGATGAGCGGGCGCATCATCCGATCCCGTTTCTCAGGTCAGAGATTTCGGTCAGGCGTACGACAAGCTGCCCGGGCTGATCGCCCTCGGTCTCTTCAAGCATCCCGCGCGCGACCAAATGGTCTCCGACGTAAAGGTCAACCGGGTCCTCAACCCGTTTGTCCAGCGTCAGAACCGCGTTTTCGCCCATGTTCAACAGATCGCGGATCAGTGGTCGCGCCCGCCCGACCGATACGGTTATTTCGATCGGGACAGCTTCGAACGGGTTTGGTTTTTCTGCCTGCTGGGTCTGAGAGTCATTCATTGGACAAAGCCTCTTTCGCTTCAAAGATATACGCATCAAAGGCCGTGCTGACCGCATCCAGCAATGCGCTGCAATCCACCTTGCGCCGGGCGATTCCGACCTGCAGACGTGCCTGACCGGTATGCAACGACGCATCCTCGACCACCTGTACCGGGGCGGAAAGCTCGGGCGGCAGCAAAGGTCTGATGCTGTCGGCGGTTCCCGATGGCACGATCAGCTGCATGGGCTGACCGATCTGGTCCTGCGCCATTTCGCACAACTGTTCGATCACCCGGGCCGCAAATCCCTTATCCAGTATCCCTGGCAAAATCGCTTGGGTCAGGCTCTGAAACATCGGCTGCAGCGACAGGGACATACGGGTCAGCGCCTCTTGATAGGTAAAGGACAGATCCGACAAAGTGGCGGACAGATCCGCGCTCAACTGCGCCTGCCCCTGTTGTTGCGCCACCACGGCGTCTTCCCAACCTGCCCCATAGCCGCGCTCGAATGACTGCAGGCGTTGTTCTTCCAGGGCGTCGTCATCCAGCAGATGAAACCCCGAGCCCGTACTGCTTTTGGTAAAATCTTCAAGAAGATGGGCAATCGACATCACACCTTCTCCTCGCTTTCCTCAAGCCAGCTTCGCAGGATTTCGACGGTTTCCTCCTGCTTGTCGCCAATCATTGAACGCAGACGCTCAACCGCATCTGTGCCGGAATTTCCTGGAAGCGCCGGGACGTTTTGCTGCGCCGGATCGGACAGCGGCGTGAACTCTGCAGCCTCACCGTTTGCAACTTCACCCACCAGTACCGATGCCGTATCGTCAGTTACTGGTGCAGTAGCGGGCAGCAATGCCGGGGCAGCCTCCGATTTCGCCAAAATCGGGCGGATCACAAACAGACCCAGAACAAGCGAGACCAAAGCCAAAGCTGCCATTTGTATCAAAGACATGGCATCCAGATGAACCTGCTGCCAGATCGAGGCCGATGCCAGCGTTCCCTGCGGCTCGACAACCGGCAGATCCAGCGATTTTAACGTAATCACGTCACCCCGTTCCGCGTCATAACCCACTGCGGATGCAACCAGTTCTTCCAGAGCGTCCAGCTCGGCCTGCGGCATGGGCACAAAGGTCGCTGTGCCATCCTCTTCCACCGAACGCTCTCCATTCACCAGCACCGCCACGGTCAGCCGTTTGATCGCACCCGGCGTACGATGTATTTCAAGTTCGGTTTCCGAGACTTCATAGTTCACCCGCTCACGGGTTTGCGTGGCGGTCGAGTTCGATTCATCCCCGCCAGCCCCATCCCCATCGGGCAGGTTGGACGCCACGGTCACATCAGCAGACAGGTTGCGCGCGCTATCAGACCGTTCTTCCGTATCGGTACTGATCGCAACGCGGCCGTTCGGATCAAAGCGACGCTCGCGGATCGATTCGGTTTCCGTAACCGTATCCACGCTGACCTCAACCACCGCGTTGCCTGCCCCGACCCGCGCCTCAACCAATCGCAGAACGCGTTCGCGAAGCTGACGCGCCTTGTCATCGGCCGTAGCCGCTGCAGCGGGGCTGTCTTGTGCGCCAATTACTGCGCCGCTCGAGTCGATCACTGCAACGTTCTCAGGCGCAAGCCCACTGACGGCAGAGGCGACCAGAAACCGGATCGCCTTGGCCTGATCACCGGTGACCTGAGCACCAGATGGCACCACGTAAACCGAGGCGGTCGGAGCGACGCTGCGCTGGAACGGATTAGCCGAGCTGTTGGCGATATGGACCCGCGCCTGACTGACATATGGGCTTCCGACAATGGTCCGCGCCAGCTCTCCTTCTTTGGCCCGCCAATACGCGGCATCGAACATCTGCGAAGTGGTGCCAAACCCGCTGAGCGTATCCAGCAACTCATATCCACGATTGCCATTTGCAGGCAGACCTTCGCTGGCCAGTGTCATCCGCAACTCGTCCCGCTGGCCGCTGGGAACATAGATCGACCCGCCCCGGATTTCATAAGCGACACCGCGCTGGTCCAGCGCCCGCACAATGTCGCCCGCAGCGCCGCTTTCCAAGCCTGCATAAAGCAGTGTCATGGTCGGGGCCGTCGCTAACCGGGACATGGCCAGAATACCCAGAAACACCGCTACCGCCGCACCGGCAACCACGATTTGTTTACGCCTGTCCAAACTTGCCCAGACAGTTCTGATCTGCTGCACGCTCACCTCCGACTCACCGACATTCTGTGCGGCTCAGCCCTTGTTTGAACGATTGCCCTTAACAATCGGTTAGTCCCTGTCGGGTTATGACGGATGCCGAAATCAGAGATGAGGACGTGATGACCGAAGCAACGGCAGATACAGCAGAGGTTCCTGTAAAGTCGGGGAAAAAGGCCTTGGTTCTGTGGGTGATTCTGGCATTTGCCGGCGCGGCAGGGGGGTATTTCGCAACTCGGTCGGGCATGTTGCCAATCGGCGGTCAGAAGGCCCCGCTGGCAGCGGAAAAGGGTGATGAAAACAAGGCCGTCATGGATTTGCCCGAAATTGGATTTGTCGATCTGCCTGCAGTGATCGTTTCCGTCAATGCAGGCGATTCGCGGCATCTGAAATTCCACGCTCAGCTTGAGGTGAATGCCGAACACACCGCCGATGTGGAAAAGATGCAGCCCCGAATCATGGATGTCCTGAACAGCTATCTGCGCGCGGTCGAACTGTCGGACCTTGAGGATTCGCTCGCATTGGTGCGCCTTCGCGGGCATCTGCTGCGGCGCATCGAAATCGTGGTTGGCGAAGGCCGGGTGCGGGACGTTCTGGTGTCGGAATTTGTGTTGAACTAGGAGGTTAGGTTGGAATTGATCGCGGATATTCTGCTTGTGGCAGGTGCGCTCGGGGCGGGCTTTTACTGCTTTGTTCTGGCGCGACGGCTGAAGCGGTTCACGGACCTCGAAAAAGGTGTGGGCGGCGCGGTTGCGGTGCTGTCATCACAGGCTGACGAACTGAAACAGTCTTTGGACTCTGCCCGGGCTGCGTCTGACCAGTCTGGCCAGGATCTTCGGGACCTGACGCAAAGGGCTGAAGCGGTTGCTCAGCGGCTGGAACTGATGATGGCGTCCATGCATGATTTGGCTCCGTCAGACACCGAGGCCGCAATTCAGCCTGAGGCAGATTTGCCGAAGGTCGAACCGGAAATTCCCATGGCCGAAGAAGATGCGAACGAGATCGATTCGCAAGACGCCGAACACTTGGATGAAACACCCACCAAACCACCCGAGGGCGTAATGTTCCTACGCCACGCCCGCCCCAATGGTGAGGCCGCAACATGAAACGCGTTGCGCCCGTTACCCCGATGTCCCGCCCGCGCGGTGGCGTTCTAACCGTCATATCCCTGCTTATGATCGGCTCGGCTGCGCTGCGCCTTGGGTTCGAGGCCGGACCGGCACTGGCGCGCGGAATTGAATCAGACGAAATCCAGTCCCCGGATCAAACCAACGGCTCTAATAAAGAAGAAATGCGGGTTTTGTTGTCAGAATTGCTGCAGCGAAAGGAAGAGCTGGACGCGCGGGAAGATAAGGTTCGGGATATGGAAAGGGCGATAGATGTTGCCGAACGGGCGATCGAATCGCGCCTGGCTGCTTTGCAGCAGGCCGAAACCTCGCTGAGAGAAACGTTGGTGATCGCCGAAACGGCCGCCGAGAACGATCTGACACAACTGACCGACGTCTATCAGAATATGAAACCCAAAGACGCCTCGGCACTGTTCGAAACTATGGATCCGGTTTTTGCCGCCGGTTTTCTGTCGCGGATGCCCCCCGATGCTGCGGCACAGGTCATGGCGGGCCTCAGCCCCGAGGCCGCGTATACCGTCAGCGTCGTGATGGCCGGGCGCAACGCCGGCGCGCCGCAGGAGTGAGACTGATGATTTTCGACCCTAACCCGCTAGCCACCGGAGGCCACCCATGATCGGACTTGTCGGAATCGCCTGTATCTTTGTCATGGTTTTTGGCGGCTATCTTGCTGCCGGTGGCAAGATGACCATTATAATGAAATCGCTCCCGTTCGAGATGATGATGATCGGCGGCGCAGCCATCGGCGCGTTTCTGATCAGCAACGACATGAGCGCCGTCAAACACACTGCCAAGGATATCGGCAAGGTTTTCAAAGGGCCGAAATGGAAGCCCGAAGACTATCGCGACCTGCTGTGCCTGCTGTTTTCCCTGATCCGGATCGCTCGGTCGAACCCGGTTGAGCTGGAACAGCATGTCGAAGATCCCGAGGCGTCGGCCCTGTTCTCGGCCTATCCCAAAATCCAGTCCGACAAAGAGGCTGTGGATCTGATTTGCGACACGTTGCGCTCTGCCGCGATGAACTACGATGACCCACATCAGGTCGAAGAGGTGCTGGAAAAGCGGATGGAAGCGAACTTTCACCACGCCATGCATTCAAGCCACGCGCTGCAGACCGTCGCTGACGGCTTACCCGCCCTAGGGATTGTGGCTGCGGTTTTGGGTGTGATCAAGACGATGGGATCTATCGATCAGCCTCCGGAAGTGCTTGGGAAGCTGATCGGTGGCGCATTGGTCGGCACTTTTCTGGGGGTGTTTCTGGCCTACGGTTTAGTCGGCCCGTTTGCGGGAAAGCTGAAAGCGGTGGTCGAGGAAGACAATCATTTTTATCAGCTGATCAAAGAGGTTCTCGTCGCCAATCTACACAACCACAATGCGGCCATGTGCATTGAGGTTGGCCGTCAAAACACGCCCACCCACAACCGCCCAGGATTTTCAGCGCTCGAGGAAGCGCTGAAGGAAATCAAGCAGGCGGCGGCATGATCCGGGCTTTGGTGCTGTCGTGTTTCCTGATCACGGTTGCGAAAGATGTGGTCGCACAGAGTCTTCGGGTCCGCTCGGGCGAGCATGGAGACTATACCCGGTTGGTCGTCCAAATCCCGAAAGGGGTCAGATGGAGCCTGCACCAGCGGGTCAAAGGCGCTAGGCTGAATATCGCTCTGAGGGATGCCGTTTTTGAAACCAGCGCCGTATTTGATCGCTTGTCCGACAACCGGTTGACCGCTGTGTCCCAAGCGGAACCTGGATCCGCTCTGGACCTTACCTTCGGCTGCGACTGCGTTGCGACCGCTTTCCTACATCGGGAATCAATGGTCGTGATCGACATTGCCCCCGGCGAATTCAAACCGACGCGCCAGATCGATCTCGGCGCGCCGATCTGGCTTCCGCAGCGACGGCCTGACCGTCAACCCGCTGCCACAAGCCCGGCACATATTCTTCCCTTGCCTCTGCTGGAATTGAACCGCAACAGACTGGAGTCTTTGCTCATGTCGCGGGTCCTGCAGGGGGCGGACCGGGATGTTGTCGATCTGCAGCTTTCAACCCCGGGCCCCAGACAATCCACAACTGTGGGCCCGGTGAAGGTTCCCGCTGATTTGGCCAGAAACCTGCATGTGTCCTCCATTCTTGGTGAGGTGCGCGCGGCAGGTGCGACAACCGACCCGCAAATTTTCCGGCAACCGAAATGTATCGCAGATGCAGAACTGAGTTTTGAGACATGGGCCGGAGAACACCCATTCCCGCATCAGTTAGCGCAGCTACGCCGCGGGTTGTTTCAGGAATTTGACCGCGTTGACCCGGGGCGCTCTGTCGCGCTTGCCAAGCTCTATACTTACTACGGGTTTGGTGCAGAAGCCGGTCAAGCTTTGCGTCTGTTACCCGCACAGACGACCGAAACACGGCGTATCTCGGCGATCGCCGAGGCTATGGATAATCTCCCGGTAGCCTACCCCAACCCATTTTCAGGGGCGCAACGGTGCGATGGCATCGCGGCGCTTTGGGCCGTGCTGATCGAAAAGACACTGCAACCCGACGCCGATCTGAATGCAATTGAGCAAGCATTTGCCCGCCTTCCCCAGCATCTGAGGCGGCATTTCGGACCCGCATTGGCGGCAACGCTGGTCGACTCTGACGAGCTTGAAGCATCAAGGCGTATCCTGCGCGCTGTGCAGCGCATTGAAGAACGGGACGGTCCCTCGTTGACGCTTGTACAAGCGCAAATCTCCGATGCTGAAGGGGATGCTGTTCAGACCGAAAAGTTGCTGACTGACCTAGCTTACTCTGCTGATGCGGATGAAGAGGCCGCTCTGGCCCTCGCGCGGCTGGTTGAACAACGCTGGTCCCGACGGGAAGGCGTCTCGCAACGAGAGGTCGATCTCGCAGCAGCTTATTCCGTCGAGATGCGCCGGTCTCAGCGCGGCCCGATGATGGCGCGTACCCATGCGCTCGCTCTTGCGCTGAACCAGCGCTTCGATGAGGCAATGGAAGTTATCCACGCGGCACCAATCGATAAAGACTGGCTCAGAACCCATGATCAGGTCGTACGGGTGCTGGCAGAACTGGCAGATGACATAACTTTTCTGTTTCATGCGACAAAAATGGCGCCGACCCTTCAGGAAAAGCTTGAGTTAGATACTGCTATCTCGATGTCAAAGCGCCTAGGGGAGCTTGGTTTCAACGCGCGTGCCTACGCGCTGGCCGACCGTCCTCTGGACAAAGCGAACAGGCAAAGCCGTGCACATTTGCGGGCAAGCGCGGCGCTGATGGAGGGGCGGCCGCGTCAGGCTCTGCTGGAACTGTCGGATGACATATCCATACCCGCGCAGCAATTGAGGGTGTCGGCCCTGATCCAAGCTGGTGACTACGCGCAAGCCGCAGAGATTCTGAGCGATCTGGGAGAAGCGGAGAAGGCGCAACGATACTTCTGGCTGGCAGAGCGGAACGACTTGCCCGAGGATATTCCAATAGGCAAATTTGCGAATCTGCGGCGGATCAGCCTCTCCCTGTCTCAACCGATCGCCCGATCTCCCGGAAAGCCATTAGCGGATGCGCGGACGTTGCTTGAGGACAGCTCCAATGCGCGCGATCTGATTGTAGATTTGATGGACAACGCCGGTCGAGAGATGTCTCCGTAGCAAACATGTTGTACTGGCGGCGTTCAAACATCTGTTTGAAAATGACCCGTTTTAGAGACTGATTTTTTAGAAATTACACAGATTCACCTCAGGGCGGGTCAAAAAGCAAAGGCTGCAAATCCGAGAACCGTGTACCGGATCGTACAAGATCTAAAATACCGTCCCGGATACTGGACGCTCTTGCGTGGCCAAGAGTTGGGGTGGAAAACTGCATGAATTTGTCGATGATGGCCTGCCTGTTCATCGGAGCTTCGGGGCCACCTCGCGCGTGAACGTCACCTGATTCCAGCACCCGGCCATCCGTCGTTTGGATCACGACATCCGCCGAACGGCCCTGCGGGAATCGCTGATTGTGTTGGTCAGTTTCGACCACAGCGATCCGGGTCAAAAACTCCGCGACCGCGGTGTCTTTTAAGCCGGGGCCGGATATATGTTCGACGCCAATCCGGCCGTGAACAGTCTGCACTGCGACGGCAAAGTGCAGAGAATACTGCGCTTGCGATGTTGTCTTCGGGACCCCGGAATACAGACAGGCTGCCTCATGGAAGCTATTGATGTGAATTGCAGCGATCTGATCGTGGCTCAGATCGTGCTGCAGCATCAGTTGGCGGACACCATCGATGGCCGCATGTGCCCAACGACAGATCGGGTAGGGTTTGATATATTGATGCTCCATCTGCCAAAAGTTGCCCAGATCCGCCCAGAAGGGGGCAGCGATATCCTCTTCGACCGTCAGGGCAGGCGCGCCCGTGAAACCTTGTTCGGCCAGAATGGCCGCCGAAATACCCACCATTGCGCCCCAGCCAGAACCATCATGAAGCATGGTTGGATGAGCGATCTCGCGCATCATCTGGCTGCGCGGACCGTGATATTCCGCAATCCCAAACGATTGGCGCAGCTGATCAGTTTCGTGGCCACGCAAACGGGCCGCCATCGCCGCAACGCCCAGCGCGTTCCACGCCCCCGAGGTGTGGTAGTCACTGACCGATGCGTGCAAAGCCAAGCCCGCGCGCCCAGCGATTTCGTAACCGACAACCACAGCAGCCAACGCGTCAGGGCCAGTCAGTTCCGGGCATTGCTCGGCCAGCGCAAGGAGCGCGGGGATGACGACCACACCGATATGCCCTTTGGTCGGGTTATAGCCATCATGTGCGTCTAGATTGTCGGTTTGGGTCGCCGCCGCATAGGCTGCACCCGCCAGACTGACTTTGCGACCATCGAACAACATCCGCGCGCTGTGATCGGCAGAAGAGCTGGCATATAACAGGGCTGCAGTGTCCCGCGCGATCACGCCCGCCTCCATCGGACCCGCACCAATCAGAACGCCCATCGTATCCAGCATCATCAAAGCCGCTGCCTCTTTGGTGCTGGCAGGTATTTGATCGGCAGAAGTGCCCAGGGCAAACATTGCGACGCGGTTGAAGGTGCTGGTCATTCCGCAGGCTCACGCGTTGCAGGTTGGCTGTCGCGCAACCGATGACCAGCTGGGTCAAAAGGTGGCTCGGATAAGATTATCGCGCTGTGCGGCTTGCCAAGAATGAAGATTTCAACGCTGTCACCCGGTGCGGCAACCTGCGGATCCACATAGCCGATGGCAAGAGATTTGCCGACTGAGTATCCGTAAGCCCCGGATGTAACACGCCCGACCGATTTTCCATCTGGGGTAAAGATCGGCTCACCACCTGACGCGTCCGCGTCAGTGGCTTCAACTTCAAAGACCGACAACACTTCGCGCGCGGGATTGTCTTTGATCGAAAGATAGGCGTCCTTGTTCAGAAACTCTTTGTCCAGCTTGATCAACCGTTCCAGCCCAACCTCTTGCGGCCAGTATTCCTGTGAATATTCGCGACCCCACGAGCCGTAGCCCTTTTCAATTCGCAAAGACCCAAGTGCACGACCGCCAACCGGACCACCGCCAAAGTCGCGCGCAGCCTCTAAAAGCGTTGAATAGAGCCTGAATTGATCTTCTTCCGCGCAGTGAAGTTCCCAGCCCAAATCGCCGGTAAAGCTGACGCGGACGGCAAGGCAGGTCACGCCGCCAACCTCGATTGTCGCTGAGCGCATAAAGCGGAAGGCTTCGTTCGACAGGTCAGCATTGGTCAAACGTTGCAAGAGATCCCGGGATTTTGGACCAGCAACGTTGAAGCCCGCGATGCGGTCAGTCGCGACCTCAAAAGTCGTGCCCTCGGGCAAATCGACCATGTTGAAGAACCGCTGGTGATAGCGCTCGGCCATGCCTGATCCGATCATCATGTACGTGTCTTCGCCGGTTTTGGTGATGGTGAAATCTCCGGCCACCCCACCGCGGACAGAAATCAGCGGAGTCAAGCAGGATCGTCCAACCTCGCGCGGCACACGGTTCGCGACCAGCTTGTCCAACCAGTCATAGGCACCCGGCCCTTTGATCACATAGTTGGCAAAGTTCGAGATATCGATGACACCTACATTATCGCGCAGAATCTGAACCTCTTGGCCCACCGGCTGCCACCAGTTTTGACGCGTGAAGCCGTTGGTTTCTTTCGCTCCGGGCTGGTCTGCAAACCACAGGGGATGTTCCCAGCCGCAATTCAAGCCAAAGACGCAGCCCAAATCCTTTTGCATCTGATAAGCCGGGCGGATGCGCGCAGGGCGTCCGGCGCTGCGTTCTTCGTTGGGGAAGTGAATGGCGAAGCGATGGGTATAGACATCCTCGACTCGCGCCTTGGTAAATGCCTTGTCTGCCCAGTCCCCAAAGCGGGCCAGATCCCAGGCGAACATATCGTATTGCGGCTCACCCTCGATCATCCACTGCGCCGAAAGCAGCCCCAGACCGCCCGATTGCGAGAAACCCGGAATGATGCCGGTGCAACAGAAATAGTTCTTTAGTTCAGGAACCGGCCCCCAAAGCGCGTTGGAATCCGGCGACCAGATCATTGGGCCGTTAATAACCCGTTTCACGCCTGCGGTGGCGGCGACGGGAACGCGTTCAGTGGCGCGGATGACGTTTTCCATGATCCGGTCCAGATCGTCGGGGAACAGGTCATGGGCGAAATCGAGCGGTGTGCCGTTCTCAGCCCAAAACCGCATGTCTTTCTCGTAGGCCCCGATCAGCAACCCGTTGCCTTCCTGACGGAAGTAATATTCGCCATCCCGGTCGGCAATTGACGGCAGACGGTGGCCCAGCGCTGCGACCTCGTCGATAGAGTCGGTGACGAAATACTGATGCTCGGTGGGCTGCAAAGGCAGTTCGATCCCCGCCATAGCGGCAACCTCGCGGCCCCAGAGGCCGGCGGCATTCACAACCCACTGTGCATGAATATCGCCCTTTTCAGTGCGCACGATCCACGATCCGTCAGGTTGTTGTTCAGTCCCTAACACTGGGCAAAACCGCTCAATCGAGGCACCCATCGCGCGCGCGCCAGCGGCGTAAGCGTGGGTCACGCCCGACGGATCAACGTTGCCGCCATCAGGCTCAAACATGATGCAGCGGACATCATCGAATTGTGCCAGAGGATGCAGTTCCATCGCCTGTTCACGGCTGATCTCATAGAAGTTCAGACCATAAAATTTAGCTTTCGCCTCTTGCAGGCGCAGTTGATGTTCGCGGTCCTCGGTCTGTGCCAGGTACAGCGATCCGGGCTGGAACACGCCGCAACCCTGCCCGGTTTCTTTCTCCAGCTCTTTATACAGGTTCATCGTATAATGCTGGATGCGGGTAATGTTGTTGTTGTCATGCAGCCCGTGGATACCGGCCGCCGCGTGCCAAGTTGACCCGCTTGTCAGCTCATCCCTCTCCAGCAAAATCACGTCAGTCCAGCCGAGTTTGGCCAGATGGTAGAGGATCGAGCACCCGACAAGCCCCCCTCCGATCACGACGGCCTGTGCGTGGGTTTTCATTGTCATTCTCCGATGTGCCAACCTAGCGCCTTGGACGAAGTCAGCCATAGGTGGCGCGCCGCTGATACTCTGTTCCCGACGCAAAATGTCGGTAACGTATCGCTGCTTGCCGGTTCCTACTCTGATCAAAGCGGAACACCGCCATTGCCCCCAATGCGCGCAAGGATGTGAATCAATGTGTCTTGAAACGTGACGCGTTGATTCTTTGATTGAGAGCGTAACGCGTGAAAACACGCAGCAAATTGTCGAATGACGGCGGGACAGGCTAAGCATCAAAGGCGCGCAAAGCGTCTTTGCCAGCAGAAATCTTGAAAAAGTTCCTAAAATGTTCTATATTTGTTCTCAAGTGGAACGGAGGTTTTCGAGCTATGACCAACGCTGCCCGTCAAAGCTGGTTCGATGCACCCAGCAACGACTATCACCTGCTGCCGGTAACTGACCGGCAAATGCGATATGCCCGTGCAATTGCTGAAAGATCCGCGATGGAAATCCCGGTCGAGGCGCAACGGGATCGAAAGTCGTTGTCAGATTGGATTTCTGCGCACAAACCGCAAGACCCGTCCCCCTTTGCCAATTATCCAACCGGCAAGCAGGTTGCCTTTGCTGAGCGGATTTCTCGCAGCAAACGCCGCCCGATCCCGTCAGAGTGCTTTCGCGACAAACTGTTGATGTCGCAATGGATCGACAGGAACAAGTAACGCCCTTATCAGAGTCTATTTCGCGTGATTGCGCGCATAAAGCGCGACTGCGGCGGCAACAAACATGCCCAGCAGGATATAGCCCGTCACCGCCTCGGACACGGCCAGCCCCCGGCACAGCCCGGTGGGGGACATATCGCCGTAGCCGACCGTGGTGAAGGTGACGTACGAGAAATACAGGACATCCCCTGGCCCACTGGCCCCGACAACGCAATTGTCGTTATAGCCGAACGCGCCATAGACGGCGGCGAACAGGAACGGCACAACCTGAATGAAGGATACGCCCATCAGGAACAAAAGCCGTTTGGGGGATTTCACCTGCGTCATATAGATCCACGACTGCGAGACTATCCAGATCACCAGCCCGATGGCTGCAATTGTTCCAATAGTGTCCCCGGCGGCGGCCTCGCTCAGGCGTGACAGGCCATACCAGGCCAGGAAACTGGCGATTGTCAGCCCCAAAGCCGCGTAGAGTGTCGATTTCCATTCTTCCAAGGTTTTGGGTTCGCGGGGCATTCTCACTCCGAGTATCGGCTTAAGCGGATCATCAGGATTCCAGAGCGGAGCCGCAAGCGAATTTGATCAATCTGACCCCAGATGCTCCGCCCCACGCTGGCGCGCCAGCAATATCTGTTTCTGCCGTTCGCGAAACCGGGCCTTGTCCTGTTCGGACGTTTCGCCCACGCATTGGTGACAGGCGACGCCGTGCTCGTATTCAGGGCGCTTCATATCTTCGGGAAGGATCGGGCGGCGACACCCATGGCACAGGTTATGCGGCCCTTCCACCAGCCCGTGACCCACCGAAACACGGTTGTCAAAGACAAAGCACTCGCCCTGCCACGTGCTGTCATCGGCGGGCATTTCTTCGAGATACCGCAAGATGCCGCCTTTGAGGTGATAGACGTCCTCGACCCCCTGCCCCAGCAGGTAGTTGGTCGATTTCTCGCAGCGGATACCGCCAGTGCAGAACATGGCGACACGCTTGTTGTGAAACCGGTCCTTGTTCTGTTCCCACCACTGCGGGAACTCGCGGAAACTGGCTGTTTCAGGGTCTATTGCGCCTTCGAATGTACCGATTGCCACTTCGTAGTCATTGCGGGTATCGATCACCACCACGTCGTCAGAGCGGATCAGATCGTTCCACTCCTGCGGCTCGACATAATGGCCGACACTGGCCCTAGGATCGACATCGGGCTGGCCCATTGTGACGATCTCTTTCTTCAGGCGAACCTTCATCTTGCCGAATGGCGGATGGTCCGAGGTCGCCTCTTTCCACTCTAGCCCCGCGCAACCCGGCAGAGCCTTGATATGGGCGATCACCGCATCGATACCCGCGCGCGGTCCAGCGATCGTGCCGTTGATCCCTTCTTTTGCCAACAACAGCGTTCCCTTGACGGAATGAGCACGACACAGGTCCTGCAAAGCAGGACGCAGGGCATCGGGATCCGGAAACCGGGTGAAATGATAAAGCGCAGCGATTGTATACATGCGCGCGATCTACTGCGCGCGCGCCAAAGACGCAAGAGACCGCATTGACGGCAGCCATCCCTACCCATACCGATAGATCATTCAAAGGAGGCCGCAATGACCCATGCGCTGCTTGTCATCGATGTTCAGAATGATTTCTGCCCCGGCGGCGCGCTGGCCGTTCCAGACGGGGATGACGTTGTAGCCCCGATCAACGCAATGATGGATGATTTCGATGCGGTAATCCTGACACAGGATTGGCACCCGGCGGATCACGCGTCCTTTGCAAGTTCCCACCCCGGAAAATCACCCTTTGACACGACCGAGTTGCATTATGGCCAACAGGTCTTGTGGCCGGACCATTGTGTTCAGGGCAGCGACGGCGCGCATTTCCACCGGGATCTGCGCACTGACGCGGATCTAATCCTGCGCAAAGGCTTTCGCAGTGCCATCGACAGCTATTCGGCCTTTTTTGAAAACGATCAGAAAACGCCAACCGGATTAAAAGGGTATCTGGACACGCGCGGGATCAAAAAACTGACGCTGGTTGGCCTCGCCACGGATTATTGCGTGCACTTTTCCGCCTTAGATGCAATCAGGCTGGGCTTTGAGGTCACTGTCAGAACAACCGCCTGCCGGGCGATCAACCTCGACGGCTCACTGGCCACCGCCAAGGGTGCGATGAAATCAGCTGGCGTCGTACTGGAATAACGCCTAGGGCGTAGTGCCCTGAGCGGCCAGCCACTTCAGCAGTACAAACAGAATGACCGCCAAACCCAGCGCAAAGCCAATCCGACCTACAAGCGACTGGCGGTTGGGGGCCTCGTGCGCCGGATGTGGCACCGGGCGTGATTCGACCGGCGTGACGTTGTCACCGGGTTGCGCCGTCCTGATATGATTCAGGAATTGCCAGAAATCGAACTCGCCACAATATTCACCCTGGACGCCCATGTTCCTGATGTTCGCAAAAAGCCTCTGCAATATGCGCTGGCGATCCGTTGCCTGATCCGGTTTATAGAAGCCGGGCGGCATGACGCTGTCTCCGGTCTCAAGACTGAAACCGGATTCCATGAATATCCTGCGAATCTTCGGCGATGCCCCCCGCAACGCATCCGCAGTCTTTACATTCCGGAACTGCGCCCGCACGGCAGGCGCTCCGGTCACCGCTGTTTTGGCGTGCTCAGGATCAACCGCGTCCTGGGCAACCGCCACGATGTCAAAATCGTACTCCAGACTCATTCAACACATTCAACCTTTTTACCCATCCCCACCCCCTCACTAACCTGTGAAGGGCACTCGTAATTTGCCGTCAATGTGACCTGACCTTGTCATTGTCACCATTTTGGCGACTCTTGCCAATTCCGATGCTGATTGGTCTAACAACGGAAATGGCAGGAGGTCCCCATGGTCGACATTGCAACGCGTGTCTACAATCATAAATGGA
Source organism: Ruegeria sp. E1 (assembly GCF_056534225.1). NCBI lineage: Bacteria > Pseudomonadati > Pseudomonadota > Alphaproteobacteria > Rhodobacterales > Roseobacteraceae > Ruegeria > Ruegeria sp. E1. The sequence continues at coordinate 294,460 of NZ_JBQFPE010000003.1, forward strand.
AGATCGACCCGATTGTCAGGTCTTTGATCGACACTGACTTCTACAAACTGCTGATGTGCCAGTCAGTGTTTCGAAATAAGCCCCAAACAGATGTCACCTTTTCCCTGATAAACCGGTCGAATCATGTGCCATTGGCCCATTTGATCGACGAAGGCGAACTGCGCGAGCAACTGGATCACATCCGTTCGCTCAGCCTCAGCCGGGGGGAAAGTACGTGGCTGCGGGGCAATACATTCTATGGCAAGCGACAGATGTTCCGGTCGGATTTCATGGAGTGGTTCGAAAATCTGCGCCTGCCGCCCTACCATCTTGAGCGCAAGGGCGATCAGTACGAACTGACCTTTGAAGGTAAATGGCACGAGGTCATGTTGTGGGAAATTCCCGCGCTGGCGGTTCTGATGGAACTGCGCTCGCGTGCGGTGCTAAACGACATGCGGCGGTTCGAACTTCAGGTGCTTTATGCCCGCGCTATGACCCGGGTTTGGGAAAAGATCGAGCAGCTACGCCAGATTGACGGGCTGGGTATCGCGGATTTTGGTACAAGACGGCGGCATTCCTTTCTGTGGCAGGATTGGTGCGTTCAGGCCATGATCGAAGGGCTGGGCAGCGCTTTCACCGGTACGTCGAACTGCCTGATCGCCATGCGGCGCGAGGTTGAAGCCATCGGCACAAATGCACATGAATTGCCCATGGTCTATTCTGCGCTGGCCAACAGCGATCAGGAACTGGCGCAGGCCCCTTACGATGTTCTCAGCGATTGGCACGACGAACACGAGGGCAATCTGCGCATCATCCTGCCCGACACCTATGGCACCAAAGGATTTCTGGACCGCGCGCCCGACTGGCTTGCAGGTTGGACCGGTATCCGCATCGACAGCGGCGACCCCGCATCAGGGGCCGAGATTGCGATCGACTGGTGGAATTCGCGCGGCGAAGACCCGATGCAGAAACGGATCATTTTTTCGGATGGGCTGGACGTGGATAAAATTCGCGAGTTGCACGGTCAGTTTGCCGGCCAAACCAACGTGTCATTCGGCTGGGGCACTTTGCTGACCAACGATTTCAGGGATCTCGTGCCGAACGAGGCGCTGGCTCCGTTCTCACTTGTCTGCAAAGCCGTATCCGCAAATGGTCGCCCCACGGTCAAACTCTCGGACAACCCCAAAAAGGCGATGGGCCCTGCAGATCAGATCGCGCGCTACAAACGCGTCTTTGACGTCGGCGCGCAAGAGTCCGTCGAGGTCATCGTCTGACGCTATCCATGATAGGCCGCGACGGTTTTCAACTGTGAAAATCCAAACAGGGCTTCGAAGCCCTTTTCGCGGCCATGACCGGATTTTCCAACGCCGCCAAAGGGCAGTTCAACACCGCCCCCCGCGCCGTAATTGTTGATAAAGACCTGCCCCGAATGCAGACGCTTTGCCAACCGCATCTGGCGCGCTCCGTCGCGGCTCCAGACGCTGGCGACAAGGCCATATTCGGTTCCATTCGCTATAGTTAGAGCCTGTTCTTCGGTTTCGAACGGGATCAGAACCTGCACCGGACCAAAGATTTCATCCCGCGCCAGACTGTGCTCGGGCGGCACATCGCAGAACAACGTGGGGCGCCCATAAGCACCGCCTTGTGGGGCGCTCTCAACAATTTGGCCCGTCGCTGCAATCGTCAGATCCTCCCCTTTGGATATGAACCCGCTGACGATCTGTTTCTGCCGGTCCGAGATAAGCGGACCAACGCGCAAATCCTGCAGCGCAGGGCCGACCGTCAAATGCGCATAAGCCTCGGACATCAGGGTTTTCACCTGCTCATAGACCCCGCGCTGAACCAGAATGCGCGACGAGGCAGAACAGGTCTGCCCTGCATTTTGAATCCCTGCATTGACAAGAAACGGCAGCGCCGCATCCAGATCAGCATCGGCAAACACCAGCTGTGGGGACTTGCCGCCCAATTCCAGCGTTACTGGCACAACATTGCGTCCTGCGGCTTGCTGCACCAAAGCGCCGGTTGCAACCGACCCGGTGAACGAAACATGTTGCACACCCGGATGCGCCGACAACGCCGCACCGACCTCGGCCCCCAGCCCTGGCACCACGTTCAACGCACCCGCGGGCAATCCAGCTTCAAGCGCGAGATGGGCAAAGGCAAGTGCGGTCAAACAAGCCTCCTCTGCGGGTTTCAACACACAAGCGTTCCCCATCGCCAGCGCAGCGCCAACAGATCGACCGATGATTTGCATGGGATAGTTCCACGGCACGATATGCCCCGTCACCCCATGCGGCTCCCTGAGTGTGTAAACCGTATAGCCGTCCAGATAGGGGATGGTTTCACCCATAACCTTGTCTGCTGCTCCACCGTAGAACTCGCAATACCGCGCCAATGCCACCGCATCCGCGCGCGCCTGAGTCAGAGGCTTACCGACATCCAGCGCCTCGAGATGTGCCAGATCATCAACCCGATCCAGCACAAGTTGTCCCAGACGCGACAGGATGCGTCCCCGCTCTACGGCGGTCATTCGACCCCATTCTCCGGTTCTCGCCGCGTGTGCGGCTTGCACGGCCGCGTCGATATCCTCTGCGTCGCCACGGGCGATCTGGCAGAGTTCATAGCCGTCCGAAGGGTTGATCAGTGCCAGCGTCTGACCAGAGGCCGCCGAACGCCATTCGCCTCCGATCAGGATCAGATTTGGGTCGAACCAAAGGGCGTTGGTCATGAAATTCTCCTTTTTAGGCTCTAAACTGGGATCAGTTACGCCACCCAGGGCCCCACGTCCGGCAGTCGCGGTGCTGCTGCGATCAGTTCACGGGTATAGGGATGTTGCGGATCGGCAAAGACCTGTTCGGTTTCGCCGTGTTCGACAATCCTTCCTGCCCGCATGACCATCACCCGGTCCGTTATTGTCCGAACTACGCTCAGGTCGTGGCTGATAAACAGGTAGGTCAAACCATACGCCGCGCACAGGTCTGCCAACAGATCAAGGATCTGTGCCCTGACCGAAACATCTAGTGCTGAAACAGCCTCGTCAAACAGGATCAATTCGGGGCGGATGATCAATGCGCGGGCGATGGCAATGCGCTGCCGCTGCCCGCCGGAAAATTCGTGGATATACCTGCCCGCATCATCCGGGTTAAGCCCCACTGCTGTCAGCATCTCGGCTATGCGATCCTGTTTTTCGGATGCGGCCACAGGCGTATCCAGCAGGTGAAACGGTTCGGTGATCAGGCGCGACACACGGTGACGCGGATTGAAACTGCCAAAGGGATCCTGAAACACGACCTGCATTTTTCGCCGCACCGCCAAATTGGGTTTGTGCCCCGAGAAAACCGGCTGACCATCCAGCAGGATCTGACCACTCTGAACAGCCTCAAGCCCCAATATTGCCCGTGTTAGGGTCGATTTTCCACACCCGGACTCACCCACAAGCCCAAGGCGTTCGCCTTTATCAAGCGTGAAACTGACCCTATCTACGGCGCGATGATGTTCGGCGCGATCAAACAGGCGCTTTCGCGGCAGGCGGTATTCGCGCACGACCTGCGATACCTCAAGCAAGGCACGTTGCGGCGGAGGTTCGGGCAAGGTCACTTGATGCCCAGAGGCTTCGAACAACATACGGGTATAAGGATGCTGCATATGATACAGCAAGTGCTGCGTCTCACCAGTCTCGACAACTTTACCCTGACGCATGACAACGATTTCGTCGGCCATATCGGCAACCACCGCCAAATCATGGGTTATCATCAAAAGGCCCATGCCATATTCGCGAACCAGATCCTTGAGCAGTTGCAGGATCTGCGCCTGCGTGGTGACGTCCAGCGCCGTTGTGGGTTCATCCGCTATCAGCAGCTTTGGCCGCAGGGCAATTGCCATGGCAATCACAACACGCTGTCTTTGCCCGCCCGACAATTCGTGTGGGAAGCGCGATAATGGAAAGCGGTCAGGCGGCATCCCAACGCGGGTCAGCACCTGATGCGCGCGCTCCCGCGCCTTCGCGGAAGGCATGGCTTTGCGGATCAGAATGGTTTCCATCACCTGATCGCCGATGGTCTTGACCGGGTTCAGCGCCGTCATCGGTTCCTGAAACACCATGCCAACATTCGCCCCGCGCAGGGTGCACATCTCTGCCTCGGAGCAGGTCAGAACATCCTGACCTTCCAGCCATACCGAACCGCTGGCCGTGGCCCCGTTCGGCAAAAGCTGCATCACCGCCAATGCGGTCATGGATTTGCCCGACCCGCTTTCGCCGGTCACGGCAACAATCTGGCCCGGCGCAATAGACAGGCTGACCTGATCAAGGATCGGCGTGTTGTTGATTTTCAACGACAGGCTGTCAATCTGAAGCAAGCTCATCCGCGGGCCACCCTGATCCTTGGGTCCAGCCAGTCACGCAAGCCATCCCCCAGCAAGTTCAACCCCAGCACCGTCACGATGATCGCCAAGCCCGGAATCAGAGCCAAATGCGGGGCAAAACTAACCATCGTCTGCGCGTCGGCCAGCATACGACCCCAGCTTGGCGTAGGTGGTTGCGCGCCCAGTCCGACATAGGACAGGCCCGCCTCGGCCAGAATGCCCAGCGAGAACTGGATCGTGCCTTGTACGATCAACAGGTTGGCAACATTGGGCAGAATATGTTCAGCCGAGATACGGGCGGCACCCTTTCCAGCGACGCGCGCGGCCAGAATAAACTCGCGCTCCCACAGGGAAAGTGCGGCGCCTCGTGTGATGCGCGCAAAGACAGGAATGTTGAAAATGCCGATCGCGATGATCGCATTTATTGCACCCGCACCAAAAACCGCCGTGATTAGGATCGCGATGACCAGGGACGGGAATGCAAAGACCAGATCATTGCCTCGCATGATCACTTCGTCCAGCCATGATCCCTTTCGCGCAGCTGCCGCCAGACCCAGCGGAACGCCCAGCGCCATGCCGATTCCGACAGCCACCAACGCAACCGCGATAGACGTTCGCGCACCAACCATAATCATCGAGAACATATCGCGGCCGAAATGATCCGTACCTAACCAGTTCTGTGGGTTTGGAGGGTGCAATTTGGCCGGGATATTCAGAGCGGTGTGATCATAGGGTGTCCATAGAAACGACACCAACGCGGCCAGCAAAACCAACGAGGACAACGCCGCACCAAGGATCAGGTTCCGGTTCATGTCCTGCTCCGCAGTCGGGGGTCTACGGCAGCGTAGGCCAGATCAACCAGAAAGTTCACCGTGATCACGGCAAAGACCAGCAACATGACGACAGATTCGACAACAATCAGGTCACGGGCCGAGATCGCCTGAAACACCAGACGCCCCAGGCCGGGCAGGTAAAACACCTGTTCGATAATGATCGATCCGGCCAGCAAGAAGGAAAACTGCAAGCCGATGATGGTCAAAACAGGGATCAGCGCATTGCGAACCCCGTGCCGCCAAAGGGTTTGACGACGGGTCAATCCCTTTGCGCGGGCGGTGCGCATGAAATCTTCGCCGAGAATATCAAGCAAGGATGACCGCATGACCCGCGCCAAAATGGCCGCTTGTGGTAGAGCCAACGCAACCGCAGGCAGGGTTAGCGAATGCAGGCCGACCCAGAACCCGTTGTCCCACCCTACAAAGCCACCTGCGTTGAACCACCGCAGATTGATTGCAAAAATCAGCACCAGCATCATGGCGAACCAGAAATTGGGCACCGCGATGCCCAATTGCGTTGCCCCCATCACCGCCAGATCACCGGGCTTTCCGCGCCGTGCAGCGGCGTAGATCCCGGCTGGAAACGCAATCAGCGTGGACAGGGTCAGCGCATAAAGCGCAAGCGGCAAAGACACCCAAAGCCTGTCAGCGATCATATGCGAGACGGGTGTGCGATAAGTGTAAGAGGTGCCGAAATCTCCGACCAGCATTCCACCAACCCAATTTAGATACCTCTGAGCTTTTGGCACGTCCAAACCAAGCTCGGTACGCAGTGCCGCAAGCGTGTCGGCTTGTGCGTTCACGCCCAACATGAACGACGCGGGATCACCCGGTGCAACCTCGATTACGGCAAAAATGACAACCGAAGCCACGGCCAGGCTGAGGACCAGCGACATCAGACGTTTGAGAATGTAGCGCAGCATCGTCAACAGGTTAGGGACGCAACGGCCCCCGGTCCAGAGTTAACGATACTTGCTGCGTTCGACCTGAATCAAATCAGCGGCACAGCTTGAAATCTCGGCCAGTTCTCGTGAATCCGCCAACCAGCCCTGATTGGTCTCGGTCCGCGCCAAAGCGGCGCGTCGCAGCACCATCAGACGGGCGCGGGGGCTGTCCAGAAACTGATTTTGCGGGATGACGGTCTCAAGCGGGCTATCATACCGGATCGTTTCGTAATACCCACCCGAGATAGCCATAAACGCAAAAGCACAGGCCCCGGCCTGAGCCGCGCAGTGTTCCGAGCACAGATCGGCAATGGGTTTGGTCGAGCTGTCCGACATCAACCAGCTTTCAACAGCGGGCCGCCACACATTTTCCGGGGATGCATCGCCATATCCAAGGCCCAAGGCGAGCATCCCGGCCATGCCCTGTGCGTCGGGGTCCGTTGTATCAACCGGCCGGTCCTGAATATGACGCAGTGCCGCCAATCCGTCGGCGCGACGCTCAGGCTTGCCGGACAGATAGGACAGATAGGGCAAAAGCTCCTCCATCACTCCCTCATTGGCAGTCAGCGCATCACGCTGATCCTGATCGCCATAAAGCGCGACGATCCGGGTGGGACGATCCGTTGCCTGATGTTCGCCCAAACGGTTGAGCCGGGCAATCAGCTCAAGGTCTGGTTCAGGCTGTTTCGCCTTTAACAGAGCCTGAGCAAGCTCGTTCCCGGTCTGAGCCTCGACAAACAGCCAGGATCGGCCAAAGGTGCTGACATCCGCAAAGCGAAACAACGCCCGCGACTGCGCGCGGTCCAGCGCGTACCGATAGGGCGATGGACCAAGATCGTTGGTTTCAATTCGCGCCAGCAACAGCCGCGCCTCGGGATTTCCTTCAGCCGCCAACTCTGCCAACTTCGGCAAGCTTTCCTGATCATCCCCCTGCAGCCACAGATCAACCGCTTGCTGCAGCGGTTGATCTGCCGTCGCTGCGGGCGCGCCCGCAAGGCAGGATGTCACGGCTAACGCCGTGATTGCACGATTGAACACCTACAGTCTCCGTCATTCTTCAGAGATGCTTTATTCGCTCCAACTGATTGCCGTCAAATCGATAGCTGCCGTTGGGGCGTTCTCCCACAATCCCTGGACACCCGCTTTGGCCACACCCAGTTTTGCAAGTTGAAACAGATAGCCATTGACGTAATCATTCGAGATCAGTCGCTGCGCGTCGCCCAATATGTTGGCCCGTTCTTCGGGATCAGTGGTCGCATTCAGCATCTCCATCAATGCCTGAAAGTCCGTGCTTTCATATTGAAAGTAGTAATCGGGCCGCGCATAGATCCCGATATCCATGGGCTCGGTATGGCTGACAATCGTCAGGCCGAAATCCTTGCCCCTGAATACCGATTCCAGCCATTGCGCCCACTCGACATTGATGATCTCGGCCTTGATCCCAACCTCGGCAAGTTGTGCAGCAACGATTTCACCCCCACGACGTGCGTAGGACGGCGGTGGAAGGTGAAGCGTGGTTTCAAACCCATCTGCAAAGCCCGCATCCGCCAACAGCGTTTTGGCCTTTTCAGGATCATGGGCCGATTGACCCGTCAGATCGACATAGGCCGGATGATGAGGCGCGAAATGTGTGCCGATGGGTGTGCCATAGCCGAACATTGCCCCGTCTATGATAGCCTGACGATCAATCGCATGGGCCAAAGCCTGCCGTACACGGATATCGTCGAACGGCGCCTGCTTGTTATTTGTCGACAGGATCGTTTCACCTTCGGTGGTGCCAACCAACACCTGGAAACGCGGATCGGCATCGAACTGCGGCAGGTTTTCAGGGGCGGGGAAATTGTCGAAAACATCCACATCTTCGGCCATCATGGCGGCAAATGCCGCGGTCGGGTCCGAGATAAACTTGAACGTCGCCGTCTCAAGCGCCGGTTCATCGCCCCAGTAGTTTGGATTGCGGTTCAGAGTGATGCTGTCACCCTGAACCCAGTTGCCGAATGTAAACGCCCCGGTGCCAACCGGATTGGTTTTGATGTTCTCGATGCTCTCGGGTGCGACGATGACCGCATCACCCCAGGCCAGATTGAACAGAAAGTTCCCGTTGGGCTCTTTCAGGGTAATCTTCACGGTCAACGGATCGACAACCTCGACGCTTTCGATCCCGGCGAACAGGGCCTTTTGCGCGTTTGCACTGTCTTCTGCGGTCGCACGATCAAGACTGAATTTGACATCTTCGGCATCCATGGCCGTGCCGTCGTGAAAGGTCACACCGTCGCGCAGCTTGAATGTATAGACAGTTCCGTCTTCGGAAATTTCCCAACTTTCAGCAAGGCCCGGAACCACCGATCCGTCGCCCATGAAACGGGTCAGACCCTCGAAGATATTGGTATAAACAACCGAATCGATGGCCTGTGCCGCAGCGCTGGTCGGGTCGAGATGCGGTGGTTCAAGTTGAAGTCCAATGGTTATATCAGATTTGGCCAAAGCCTGCGACGCAAGCAGGCTGACGCTGATCGCCAGTGCCGACACAAAGGGCCGAAACAGTTGTTGTGGCATTGAATTCTCTCCCCGTTAAATCTGGATTTCCCATTTTCTAAAGACCGCACAAAGAACAATGTCCCTTTAAACCTCGGGTCAATCAAGGAAATGTTCGCGCAATCGGGGTTTCTATGATTGGCTCTGATCTGCTATGCCGCGCTGCAACATGAACACCGGAGGAGCGATCATGAGCGCCACGGCCCGCAAATCTGCCCCAAATGCCGAAGATATTCGGGCCCGCAAAGGCGGCGAGCCTCTGGTCAGCCTGACTGCTTATACCACGCCGATGGCGCGGCTGATGGATGCCCATTGCGATTTCGTCCTGGTGGGCGACAGCGTCGGTATGGTGCTGCACGGGCTGACCTCGACCCTTGGGGTGACGATGGAGATGATGATCCTGCACGGGCAGGCCGTTGCGCGGGGTCTGGACAAGGCGATGATGGTCATCGATATGCCTTTTGCCAGCTATGAACACGAACCTGCCGAAGCCTTCCGAAACGCTGCGCGCCTGATGGCCGAAACCGGCGCGGGTGCAGTTAAACTGGAAGGTGGCGTCGAGATGGCCGAAACCATCCGCTTTCTGGTCAAGCGCGGCATTCCGGTCATGGCGCATATCGGCCTGACACCGCAGTCGATCAACACTCTGGGCGGATACAAGGTTCAGGGCCGGAATGATCAGGCCGAAACGGTACTGGCCGATGCACGCGCCATCGCAGATGCTGGTGCATTTTCGGTTGTGTTAGAGAAGGTTCCACAGGGTTTGGCAGATCGGATCACCGCCGATATTTCGATCCCGACGATTGGCATTGGTGCGTCGGCAGGCTGCGACGGGCAAATTCTTGTGGTCGACGACATGGTCGGATTTTTCACCGCTTTCAAACCGAAATTCGTCAAACGATATGCCGAGCTTGGACCATTGGCCGAGGCCGCAATCGCCGAATATGCGGCCGACGTCCGCGCCCGGGCCTTTCCGGCGGCCGAGCATGTGTTTTCGGATCAGCCCCCGGTCAAAGGGTCAAAATCATGACACCCCCTATTCTTCGCCGTCTGACCGATCTGCGCGCGCTAACGGCTGAGTGGCACCGCAGCGGGGAAACGATAGGCGTTGTTCCAACGATGGGGGCCCTGCATCAGGGCCATCTGTCTCTGGTCGACGCCGCCAAAGATGGATGCGACCGCGTGATCGTGACGCTCTTTGTGAATCCCAAGCAGTTCAACAATCCTGAAGATCTGGCGAAATACCCGCGGACAGAAACGGACGACGCCGCAAAGCTCGCCCCTTTTGGTGTGGATGTATTGTATGTTCCAGACCCCGAGGAGATCTATCCGCAAGGGTTTGCAACCAACGTATCCGTCGCCGGACTGACTGATATGATGGAGGGGCCGGGACGTCCCGGCCACTTCGATGGCGTCGCAACTGTTGTGGCAAAACTGTTCCTGCAAACGCGGGCGAACAAAGCCTATTTCGGGGAAAAAGACTATCAACAGTTGCTTGTCGTCCAGCGCATGGCGCGTGATCTGGATATCCCGATTGAAGTTGTGGGCTGCGAGACTGTACGCGAGCCGTCCGGGCTGGCCATGTCCTCACGCAATTTGCGCTTGTCTCCAGCAGGGCTTGAGGTCGCTGCGCATATGAACCGCGCGATGCGCCAGATTGCCGAGCGCCTTGGCGCGGGTGACGCTCTTGCGCCGCTTGTGGAACAGGCAAAGACCGCCTTGCTCAGCGCGGGGTTCAGCGAGGTCGAATATATCGAACTGCGTTGCGCGGAAACCCTGGCCCCGCTGAGCCACGCAAGCCGTCCGGCCCGTCTGTTTGCCGCTGCCTGGACCGATGATGTTCGCTTGATCGACAATATCCCGGTCGCGCAGGCCTGATTTCTGCACTGGAAGGATTGCGACTGTTTGCGCTAAAGTCCCGCAAAACGTTACGGGGAAGAGGGCAGACATGACCTATATTCTGGCAATTGATCAGGGCACAACATCCTCGCGCGCCATTCTGTTTGATGCTCAGATGCAGCGCGCGGGCACCGCGCAGCGCGAGTTTACGCAGCATTTTCCACAGGAAGGCTGGGTCGAGCATGATGCCGAAGAAATCTGGGACAGCGTCCTGACCGTTTGCCGTGAGGTTTTGGAAACAACCAGTGTAAGCGCTGATCAGATTGCAGGTATCGGGATCACCAACCAGCGCGAAACCACCGTTGTCTGGGACCGCACCACTGGCAAACCGATACACAATGCCATCGTCTGGCAAGACCGCCGTACCGCCGAAATCTGCGAACGCTTTCGCAAAGCCGGGTGTGAGGATGATGTGACCGCACAAACCGGCCTGTTGCTGGATCCTTATTTCTCGGGAACCAAGGTCAAGTGGCTTTTGGATACCGTCCCGGATGCCCGCGCGCAGGCCGCGGCGGGCAACCTGCTGTTCGGCACCATCGATACTTTCCTGATCTGGCGCCTGACCGAGGGACGTGTCCACGCCACGGACGCCACAAACGCCGCCCGCACCTTATTGTTCGATATTCACAAGGGTGAATGGAGTACCGAGATTTGCGAACTGCTCGACGTGCCAATGACCATGCTGCCAACGGTGCAGGATTGTGCGTCTGATTTTGGAAATACGACTCTAATTGGGGGGAATATTCCCATTCTGGGCGTGGCAGGCGATCAGCAGGCTGCAACAATCGGTCAGGCGTGTTTCAGCGCAGGGATGATGAAATCAACCTATGGCACGGGCTGCTTTGCGCTGCTGAACACCGGGTCGCAGCCGGTCGCATCCAGGAACCGCTTGCTGACAACAATCGCCTATCAGCTGGATGGTCAGCGGACCTATGCGCTGGAAGGGTCGATCTTTATCGCCGGGGCCGCCGTTCAATGGCTGCGTGATGCGCTTCAGATCATCGAGGCGGCACCTGAAAGCGGTGATCTGGCGGCGCAGGCCGACCCGACCCAGCATGTGGTTCTGGTTCCGGCCTTTACCGGCCTTGGTGCGCCCTATTGGAAACCGGATTGCCGGGGGGCAATGTTCGGCCTGACCCGCAACTCGGGCCGGGCCGAGATCGCCCGCGCCACGTTGGAAAGCATCGCATTTCAAACCCGTGATTTGTGGCACGCGATGCAGGGTGACTGGGGTGACGCTGCTGATGTCATTCTGCGCGTTGACGGCGGGATGAGTGCATCGGACTGGACCATGCAAGGCTTGTCCAACATCCTTGGCGCGCCAGTCGACCGCCCGGTGATGCAGGAAACCACCGCCTTGGGGGCTGCATGGCTCGCTGGAATGAAAGCGGGCGTTTACCCTGATCAGGCAGGCTTTGCCGGCACATGGGATCTGGACCGCCGGTTTGAGCCTTCCATGGCCGAAGCCGACCGCGACGCTGCTTATGCGCGCTGGCAACGGGCAGTTCAGGCCGCCATGGCGTTTTAACTGTGGTCTTTCATCAAGCGCTGCTTTTGACGTGACCAGTCGCGCTTGGCCTGTGTTTCGCGCTTGTCATGCAGCTTTTTACCCTTGGCGATGCCAATCTTCAGCTTCGCGCGGCCCTTATGGTTGAAATATAATACCAGCGGCACCAGCGTCATTCCCTTGCGCTGGGTCGCATTCCACAAGTTCGACAGTTCTTTCCGCGAGACCAATAGCTTGCGACGACGACGCTCGTCGTGCTTGAAAACTTTGGCCTGCTCATACGGCGCGATGTAGCTGTTGATCAGCCACAGCTCGCCTTCATCGACCGAGGCATAGCTTTCGGCAATGTTCGATCCACCCGCGCGCAGGGATTTGACCTCGGACCCTTCCAATACGATGCCACACTCAATATCGTCCTCGATCGCGTAATCGAAACGGGCACGCCTGTTCTCGGCGATAACTTTGTAATTCGGGTCGGTCTTCTGCTTGGCCATGACGCGATGATCTATGCCGCTTGCGCGCGCCTTGCAAGATGGGCTTAGGAATTGGCCGAGATTATCAGGTCTGGCCCAAAGATCGTGTCGGCGTGATTGTGCAGGTAAATCTTGAGCCAGGGGGTAAAGCGCGCGGGGTGGCGTTGCACTTCGGCCAGAAGATCATGGTAGTCGATCCAGCGGATCTCCATCACTTCGTCCGGGTTGGGCTCGATTTTCAGCGGACCGCGCACATGCGCGAGAAAGACGTCGACGACTTCGTTCTCGACCAGCCCGTTGCCGACATCCGCATGATATTCCAGCCGGTGGCGATATTCGGGATAAAGTCCCGTGATCCCAAGTTCTTCACGCAGACGCCGCACTGCACAGGCCGAGGCGCTTTCTTTCCACTCGGGGTGCGTGCAGCAGGTGTTCGCCCATAGGCCAGGCGTATGGTATTTGCCCAGCGCCCTGCGCTGCAGCAAAATCTCGGTACCACGCACCAGAAAGACCGACACCGCCTTGTGCTTCAGGCCCTTTTCATGCGCTTCCAACTTATCGACGGGGGTCAATTCACCCTCAACCCAAGCCGGGATCATGATGCCCATCTGTCGTCTCCTGCTGTCGGAAATCCGGTACGGATCACGTCACCGGTTTTCCACCAAAGTGGCGCTGATCGGACCTGGGTTCAATCGCACGAAAGGCCGCAGGGGGGCTGCGGCCTTTTGCATCTGGTCCAAGATCGCCTGCGGCGGATTATTCGCCGGATACACTTACGATATATGCGTATACGTCCTCGCCACCCTTCTTCAGCTTGAAGGTCATTTTCGACTTGGCTGAGGTTTCGCCCAGATAATCCTTGAGGAACGCCTTGGGGTCCTGCGAGTAAGCGACAAAGGTTTCCTCGTCCCAGACCAGACCGTTTTCACCTGCGGCCACGATGCTGTCGCCGTACTTGAAGCCCTCTTCGGTTCCGGCGGTGCGACCCGCGATACCATAGAGGTTCGGGCCGGTCTTGCCACCCTTGACGATCACTTCGCCCGCGGGGTCGACGATCTGGTGGCAGGATTTGCATTTGTTGAAGGCCTTCTTGCCGGCTTCGGCGTCACCTTCGGCATAAGCTGGCAGGGCCAGTAGCCCGGCAATTGCGGTGGCGAGGATACGATTCATAGCTTTTGCTCCGATACAAATTGGCTGCACCGAATGGATCGCTGGCACAGCAGAGAGTCAACGCGCAGATTGCCGCGCGCGGGCACTGTGACACAGGCTGGATCGGGTCGTCCTTAACCTATGTCATGTCCTTGCGACCAGCAGGGCAAAAGATCGCCCCCGCTGGGGGTCGCCAGAAAGATGGCCCGCGCAATGGCCCGAGCCAGACAGACCGAGGCAGCATGACCGATCATTGCCAGCGTCTCGGGCGCGACTGTATGGACGCCCGTGCTGATGCCAAAAACAAGGTCCCCGTCCCCCGGCGTATGGGCGGGAACGATGGCGCGGGAAATACCGTCATGGGCGGCCATCGCCAGCCTCTGGCATTGCGGTTTGGTCAAGGCTGCATCGGTTGCGACAACGGCAATCGTGGTGTTTGCGCGGTCTGACGGGGCGGAATGCATCACCTGCGCCTTGCGGCTGGAATGGGTGCGACCAAGGCCCGATTTGGGGTCTGGTCCAAGGCCCCCGAACTCGGCATCTATCTCGAACGGGGCGGCCCAAAAATGGCGGTCGCCAGGTGTCGTCACGCTGCCAAGCGGGTTGGCCGCAACCAGAGCTCCGACGGTTGTGCCATCCTCAAGCACCAGCGAAGCCGAGCCCAACCCGCCCTTGTGCATCGCAGCCAATGCCCCGGTTCCGGCCCCGGCGGTTCCCAATTCAAATTGCTGTGAGGCCGCCCTGTAGGCGGCTTTGCCAAGACCACGATAGGGGTTTTCGCTCCAGCTCTTGTCCCCACCATTCAGCAAATCGAACAGAATCGCACCCGGGACGATGGGAACGATGGCCGTGCCGACCTCAAACCCGCGCCCCTCGGCCCGCATCGCGTCTGCGACACCAGAACAGGCATCCAGCCCAAAGGCCGAGCCGCCGGAAAGCGCGATCGCGTCCACCCGGTCGACCGACTTGTCCGGAGCCAGCAGGTCCGTCTCGCGCGTGCCGGGCGCACCGCCCATGACATGCACCGACGCGGTGAAAGGATGATCTGCGGTCAGGACTGTGGTGCCGGAATTCAGCTGCTGGTCCTGCGCGTTGCCGACCTTCAAACCGGGGATATCGGTAATGAGGTTCCTAGGTCCGGGGGTCATGTTGGTTTTGAAGTTGGGCAAAGGAGCGCGCTGCCTCCGGCGGAGGTATTTTTGAACAGAAGAAGGGGCGGGTCAGATGCATCGACCACCGTCCACTTCAAGGGCTGTGCCGGTGATCATGCTGGCTTCGTCCGAGCACAGGAAGCAGGCGGCATTGGCCATGTCTTCGGGGGTTGAGAAGCGGCCAATCGGGATAGTCGACAGGAATTTGGAGCGAATCTCGGGCGTGTCTTCGCCCATGAAAGATTTGAGTAGTGGGGTTTCTCCGGCGACGGGGCAGACGGCGTTGACACGGACGCCAGAGGGAGCAAGCTCGACCGCCATGGTTTTTGTGGCGGTGATCATCCAGCCTTTGGACGCGTTGTACCAATTGAGATTGGGGCGCGGGGACAGGCCCGCAGTTGAGGCCACGTTCAGGATCGCGCCGGTGCCTCGGGCCTTCATCTGAGGGACAATAGCGCGAGCGGTGAGGTAGACGGATTTCATGTTCACACTGAAAACACGGTCAAAGTCATCCTCGCTGACCTGTTCCAAGGGCGCCGGCAGGTGGGTGACACCCGCGTTGTTGACAAGAATGTCCAGATGGTCCCAGTCGGCGTAAGCACTGTCCGCCATTGCCTGCACAGACGCACCGTCGCTGACATCCACCTGTCGAGCTGAGGCATTGGGCCCAAGCCCATTGGCCATGTCCTGCGCTGCATCGCCGTTGATGTCGGCAATCATCACGCGTGCGCCTTCGGTCAGGAATTTCTGCGCGATGCCTGCGCCAAAACCGGACGCGCCACCGGTGACGATTGCGGTTTTGCCCTCTAACCTCATGATCTTGCTCTCCCTTGCCGGGGTCAGACTAGCAAGGCCGTGCGAAGTTACCAGATTATTCTTCCGAGACTTTCCCCCGCAGCGCCTTGACGTCTCCGCGGGCCTTTTTCGCCGCAAGCCGCCGTTTGACCGATCCATAGGTCGGCTTGGTCGTGATCCTGCGCTTGGGTTTGACCAATGCTCGGGTGATCAGTTCGACCAGACGGGTGCGCGCGATCTCGCGGTTGCGGGCCTGGCTGCGGGTTTCCTCGCATTGGATGATGATCGCGCCATCCTTGGTCCAGCGACGACCGGCCAGACGTTTCAGCCGGGTCTTGACCGGATCTGGCAGCGACGGAGACCGCGCAGCCTCGAACCGCAACTCCACAGCGGTTGAGACCTTGTTGACGTTCTGCCCGCCGGGGCCGGATGACCGCACAAAGCTTTCCGTCGTTTCCCAGTCTTGCAGGGCGATATCATGAGTGATGCGCAACATGCGGGCGACCTTACTTGGCTTGCGCAGAAACAAAAAGGGCCGCCCCGGCGGGACGGCCCTTCGAAAGTTCAGGAGGTTGGGTCGGTTAGATCCGTTGACCAGCCGGGGCGTGCGCCCCACCAAGGGCTGCCCTAGCAGGCGATCCCCCCGGTTGTTCCGACACCTCTCTCCAATCTCTTTCTCGACACTGGATCACCTCCTTTTCTATCTGTTGCGGTTAACTATGAGCCTGACACAAGATGCGCCATTCTCAAAGAACTTTTTTACGCAGGCTGTGCGGCGGTCAGACGGGCGACGATCACCTTGAACGGGATCAGGGCGATCAGCGCCAGTGACAGCTTCACCAGCCAGTCCGCGAAGGCCAGTGTGACCCACAGCGGGGCCATCGGGCCGGACAGCATGAAGGGCACAGGCTCCCACGCCCAGTTGATCGCGGCGTCAGCGTTTGCGCCAAAAAACGCGACCGAGGCCGAGAAGGCTAGGGTGAAGAAGATCGCGGTGTCCAGCGCCGATCCGACCAAAGTCGAAACCAGCGGCGCGCGCCACCAGCGGCCGCCGCGCATTGCGTTGAATACAGTGACGTCGGTCAGTTGCGCGATCAGGAAAGCGGCGCCTGAGGCCACTGCGATCCGCAGCGGTACGGCAGCGTAGGTGAACCCATCACCCTGCAGCATGATCTGGCTGCCGATCAGCGAGCAGATGATACCGGTGATAAAGCCTGCGAATACGACTTTGCGGGCCGAGGCCACGCCATAGACGCGGTTCATGATATCTGTGACCAGAAAGGCCAGTGGATAGGTGAAAGCACCCCAGGTCAGCAGCCCGTCAAAGATCAGGAACTGAACCAGAATGTTTGAGGCCACGACAATGGCGGCCATGGCAATGATGCCGGGAATATAAGAGCGTTGCATTTTCAGATGCCCGTTTTGACAAGGTAGCGGCGACTTGGCCTCGGGCTCATCCCAAGGCAAGCTGTGCGTTTAGACCCTTGGCCCCGCACTGTCAATCGGGCAGCAGATATTCGACCAGTTCGGTGCGTTGCAGGGCCAGAAAGTTGTCATCCGAAATCATCGTCGCCCGCAGCCGCCCCTGACCATCCAGCCAGATTGACAAACCTTCGAGGTTGTCATGGGTGCCGGTGCCGGTATCAATCAGAATTTCCTCGGAACCCGGAACATCATCTTTGATTTCCCACCTTCGCAACCGCGTATCAAAACCGATAAACGAGACCCGGCGTTCAAGCAGATAGAGCCGCCCATCAGGCCCGAAATCGGCGGAAACTGGCAGGAACCCGTCGCGTGGTTGCAGCGTAAATGGCGTTGACCAAGCTGATCCGTCCCAGCGATAGACCAGAATGTTGCCTTCCGCAGATCGGCTTTTCTCGGTCAGGATATACAGGCGCCCCTGTTCATCAATCGCCAGTGCCTCAAACGAACCGTTGCGGTCGAGGTTCCGGAAAACACCGGGGCGCGCCAAGACGCGCGCCTTCGAGTGCGGCGTTTGGTAATGCGCGACGCGATGTATCCCTTCGAACGAGATATAAAGACTGCCATCCGGCGCAAATGCGATCCCTTCGGAATCGCCCGCACGCCCGCGCAGCTTGTGACCTTTGCTGGACAAAATCGGCCATTTTTCCAAGATCTGAATATCAGTGATCGCGTCACCTTCGCGCGCGATCCTTGCCGTGGCCAGAGTCGCGCGGTCGCTAAGGACGGTCATGTGCCGGCCATCCTCAGTGATCTGAAGGGCGGAAAAGCCGCCGAACCAATTCGCATTGTGTCGCCATGGATAGCTGCCAAGGAAGGTCGCCGATTTGACGTCCACTGCCATGGCCGATCCAGCCAGCATCGCAAAGGCGATCAGTTGGACTGTAAAACTGCGGCGCATTGTTGGGGCAGGTCTGCCAGACGATACTCGCGCCGCTTTTTCGGGGCCGGCGCATTTGGGTCGGGCGGCGGTGGGTTCAGGATATTTTGCACCCATTGCTGTGCCTCAGCACATCCATCACCTTTAGGAGGTGCATCCTGATTGACGCAACCCCTGGACCCGCGCGGGCACTTCAGGCGCACGTGGAAATGATAGTGATGTCCCCACCATGGCCTGATCTTGCGTAAGTAAGCCTTGTTGCCTTTCTCATCGTTGCACATCTGGACCTTGGCACCGGGGAAGACGAATATCCGCGCCACGCGCTTGTCCTTGGCTGCTTCACGCAAAATGGCATGGTGTTGTTTCGTCCAGTTGCCGTTCACATAGGCGCCGTTGGCGCGGCGCAGGGAAATCGACGAGATATTCTCGCGCGCCTTGCGGGAAAGGCGCATATTGTCGCCCGGCAGCATCCAGATATCAATGTCCAGTCCCAACTGATGGCTGCGATGGCCTGAGGTCATTGGCCCGCCCCGCGGCTGGCTGATATCGCCGACATAGAGACCATTCCACCCCGGCTGCCGTGACGCAAACCGGCTAAGGTCCTGCACATAGTCAATCGCCTGCGGATGTCCCCAGTTGCGATTGCGCGACAGACGCATGGCCTGCCATGTGGGGCCTGTTTCTGGCAGTTGGACCGACCCGGCAGCACAGCCGCGCGAATAACTGCCGAAAGCGGCCGATTTTTGTTGCGAACCTGCTTTCTGCGCACCGAAAAGCTGCTTGGCCAAGGGTTGGGCCCCCGCCGCACCTGCCAGTGTAATTGCGGCCAGAACGGCCAGAAAACGTAATAAAATCATCTGCTCTGATCCCCTTCCGGTTTCACCCAGCGCATCAGGAATAGACCCAGAATAAACAACCCAATGATCGGTGACACCCCCAGTCTTGCGCTGCCGGTCACTGTTGTGGCTATCCCGATCAGCAGCGGTGCAGCGAATGCCGTCGCCCGGCCCGACAGACCATAAAGACCAAAGCTCTCGACCGGGGTTGCTGGATCCGTATGACGTACCATCATGGATCGGCTGGCGGATTGCAAAACGCCGCCCATCCCGCCGATCAACACACCACAGCCAAAGAATACCACATCCGGCAGGTTTGAACCCTCGGGCAGCGATATGCCATAGATCTGAGTCCGGTCCATCAATACCACGGTGAGGCAGACAAAGATCAGCACCCAGATCGCGACCAAAATCACCGGTTTAGGGCCGTATTTCCGATCCATCTTACCGCCGATCCACGCAAAGATGGCCGAGGCCAGAACGCTGACGATCCCGAACACGCCGATCTTGATCAGATCCCATTCCAGCACCAGCCGAGCATATACGCCGCCAAAGCTGTAGAGCCCGTTCAGCGCATCGCGGTAGAACATGGACGAACCCAGATAGGTCGCCAGACTGACCCGGTGGCGCAGCGCGGCGATGGATTTACCCAGCAGCTGTAGCGCCTGACCGACACTGCCCTGTTTCTGGGTGTTCGGATCGTCCCGCACCCACAGGAAATAGGGCACCATGAACAGGATGAACCAACCTGCCGTGAACGGTCCGACAAAGCGCGTGCCTTCTTGCGCTGCAGCATCCAGCCCGAGGATCGGAGCGATCCCGATCAGCGTCTTGCCATTGGGCTGTTCGACAAACAGCGTCAGCATGATCGCCAGTGAAATCAGACCGCCGAAATAGCCGAAGGCAAAACCCGAGCCCGAAATCTCGCCCACCTCATCGTCATCCCCCAGATCGGGCAGCTGAGAGTTGATGAAGATCAACGCATATTCCGCGCCCACAAAGCCCAGACCAAAGGCCGACAGCATCAGCCACATGTTCGACCCGTCGGGCATCGTGTACCACAGCGCGGCAGAGCCCACGGCGTACAATACCGAGAACCCGAAAATCCACGGGATGCGCCGCCCCGACACATCCGCCATCGCCCCCAGCAAGGGCGCACCAAAGGCAATGATCAGCCCGGTGATGGTCAGGCAATTCGCCCAGACCGTTTGCGCCTGCGCCGCTGCGGCATCAGAGTCTAAACCGGTGTTTGCATAATACCGCGCTGCAACCCCGGCAAAGAATGGGCCAAAGACAAAAGTCACCAGCAGCGTGTGGAACGGCTGGCTCGCCCAATCGAAGAACCACCAGCCCCAAATGCGCCTGCGCTTGGAAATCTCAGCCATGACTGCCCCTGCTTATTGTTGCAATCATAAGACGGGGCTTTGACCCGATGCGCAAGCGCTGAGTGCGCCGCACTTGCTCTTTGCCGCTACGACGCTTAGGTCTCAAGACAATTGACGAACGGAGTGCCCATGCTGTCGCTGATTCAAATCCTATTGCTGATCCTGGACATTGTCTGGTTCATCATCCTTGCCCATGTAATCATGAGCTGGCTGATCAACTTTCAGGTGCTGAACCTGCACCAGCAACTGGTGGCACAAATCTGGTACGGGCTGAACCGCTTGTTAGAGCCGATTTACGGCCCCATCCGCCGCATCCTGCCCAATATGGGCGGGCTGGACCTTACCCCCCTTGTGGTGCTGATCGGGGTCTATGCGCTGCGGATCATTTTGCTCAACAATATGGTCTATTTCTACTGACCTCTTGTTCACCGAATCTTAGTATGTGATGGTCCTGTCTTAAGAGCAGATAAACCTTAATACAGGGCCATCCCAAGCATGTTTGACTCCGCACCCTTGTTGCGAGACGTCTTTGGATTCGACGCCTTCCGCCCCGGGCAGGAAGAGATCGTCGAGGCCGTCACGCAGGGCGAAAACGTGCTGGCGATCATGCCCACCGGCGGCGGTAAATCCCTGTGTTTTCAACTGCCTGCCCTGCTGCGCGATGGGGTGACAGTCGTCATCTCCCCTCTGATCGCCCTGATGCGCGATCAGGTGCGCGGGCTGCAGGAAGCGGGGGTTGAGGCCGGTGCGCTGACATCGGGCAACACCCCCGAGGAAACCGACGCAGTTTGGGAGGCGTTGGAGGCCGGACGGCTCAAGCTGCTCTATATGGCGCCCGAACGTTTGGCGGCCGGATCGGCCTTGGGAATGCTGCGCCGGATAAATGTCAGCCTGATTGCCGTGGACGAGGCGCATTGCGTCAGCCAATGGGGCCATGATTTCCGCCCCGACTACCTGCGGATCGGGGAACTGCGACGCGCGTTGAATGTGCCTCTGGCCGCGTTTACCGCAACAGCAGACGCCGAGACGCAGGATGAGATTGTCGAGAAACTGTTCGACGGCTCAGCACCGCGCAAATTTCTGCGCGGTTTTGACCGGCCCAATATTCATCTGGCCTTTGCCGCCAAGGATGGTCCCCGCAAACAGATCCTCGATTTCGCCGCCGCGCGTAAGGGTCAATCCGGCATCGTTTATTGTGGCACCCGCAACAAGACCGAGGTGCTGGCGCAGGCCCTGCGTGCCGAGGGGCATTCCGCCTGCCACTATCACGGTGGTATGGACCCGGAGGACCGACGCATTGTCGAAACCCGCTTTGCGCGCGAGGACGGGTTGATCGTGGTCGCCACCGTGGCCTTTGGCATGGGTATCGACAAACCCGATATCCGCTGGGTTGCCCATGCGGACCTGCCCAAATCCATCGAGGCCTATTATCAGGAAATCGGCCGTGCGGGCCGCGACGGAGGTCCAGCCGAAACCCTGACCCTGTTTGGGCCCGATGACATCCGCCTGCGTCGGTCGCAAATCGATGAAGGGCTGGCCCCACCCGAACGCCGTATGGCCGATCACGCACGGCTGAATGCGCTGCTGGGGTTGGCCGAAGCGCTGGTGTGTCGCCGCCAGACTCTGCTGGGGTATTTTGGGGAAGAGGCCACGCCTTGCGGCAAATGCGATCTATGCGACACCCCGCCCGAGGTGTTCGACGGCACCACGCCCGTCCGCATGGCGCTATCGGCCATCCTGCGCACCGAGGAATGGTTTGGCGCGGGCCATCTGATCGACATCCTGCTGGCCAATGAGACCGACAAGGTCCGCGCCCGTCGCCATGACGCGCTGCCCACGTACGGCATCGGCAAGGACTGGTCGCGCGCGCAGTGGCAGGCGATCTTTCGGCAGATGATGGGGCACGATCTGGTGCGCCCCGACCCTGACCGCCACGGCGCGCTGCGCATGACCGAGGCCGCCAAACCGATCCTGAAAGGCGCAGCGCAGATCGACCTGCGCAAGGACACGATCCGCAAGGCCACGCGTCGCCCCGTCGTCAAGGCGATGGTTGCCGAGGAAGACGCACCGCTGCTGAGCGCGCTCAAAGCCAAACGCCGGGCGCTGGCAGAAACGCAGCGGGTCCCGGCCTATGTCATCTTCCCCGACCGCACCCTGATCGAAATGGCCGAGAAGCGCCCGATGACATTGGACGACATGGCCCGGATCGGTGGTGTAGGCGCGAAGAAGCTGGAACGCTATGGCGATATGTTCCTTGAGGTCATCGCCGGAGAAGTTCAGGCCCTCCACCCTGCCCGCCGTAAACTGGCGGGACGCGATCAGGGTGACATTTACGATCAGTTGTTGGCCGTCCAGACCGATCTGGCACGGGGTCCGAACGGGATCGACAAACCGCTCAGCTGCACCGCTTCGCAACTGGCCAAGGTGGCTCAACTGCGACCCGGCGATCTGCGCGGGCTCGAGCAGGTGCTCGGCGATCGCCGTCACGAAAGGTTTGGTGCCGCCTTTCTGGACGTGCTGGAACAGGCGGGCTAGATACGGCCCATCAGGCAAAGAACGAGGGCGGATATGCTGGTAGTGATTTCCCCGGCCAAGCGGCTGGACTGGGCCGAGCGCGATGTGACGCTCAGCCAACCCGATTTTCAAGACGATGCAATCCGGCTGTCGAAAACCGCCCGCAATCTGACACTTGGTGATCTGAAAAAGCTGATGGACCTGAGCGACGATCTGGCCCGTCTGAACCGCGACCGTTATCGCGCGTTTTCCGAGACGCCCGGCGCGGAGGTGACCCGCCCCGCTGCGCTGGCCTTTGCGGGTGACACCTATCAAGGGCTTGAGGCCGCTTCGCTGGACGCCGATGAAATGAACTGGGCACAGGATCATCTGCGTATCCTGTCCGGTCTTTATGGCGTGCTGCGTCCACTGGACGCGATTCAGCCCTATCGGCTGGAAATGGGCAGCAAGCTGAAAACCCGCCGCGGCAAGAATCTGTATGAATTCTGGCGCGATCAACTGAGCAAGGCGCTGAACAGACAGGCTGTCGAGATTGGCAGCGACGTGCTGATCAACTGCGCCAGTCAGGAATATTTCGGCGCGGTGGACCTGAAGGCGCTGAAACTGCAGGTGATCACGCCGGTTCTTATGGAAGACAAGGCAGGCAGGCCCAAGATCGTCAGCTTTTTTGCCAAAAAGGCACGCGGCGCGATGGCCCGTTATATCATTCAGAACCGGTTGACCGATCCCAAGGGTCTTCTGGATTTCGACACTGGCGGCTACGTATACCGCCCCGAGCTGTCAGACGAGGACCGGCCGGTTTTTGTGCGCCCTTATCAGGGGTGAACCGGGGTTTGCGGCATCGAGCGCAGAGCGAGGGGCCAGCCCCTCGCGCACCCCGAGGTATTTTTGAACAGAAGAAGATTGGGAACCCCGACGCCGCGTCAGTCTGACGGCGCGCGCTCTAGCGTAAGTGGTTGAGCCCCCTCGGGTAGATGATCCAGAATCATCTGATGAATCAGCTTTTTGTGCAGCGGTTTGGTCAGGTAGTGATCCAGACCGGCGGCCAGTATGCCCTGGTCATCACCCGCCATGGCATGAGCGGTCAGGGCCACAATGGGCACGCTGCGATCCGTTCCGATCTCGCGCCTGCGGATTTCTCCGGTGGCTTGCTTGCCATCCATCTTGGGCATTGAGATATCCATGAAAATCAGATCAGGCAGAAACGCATCATAGGCCTCGACGGCCTCAAGGCCGTTGGCCGCAAAGCGCAGATCGATATTCAGATCCTTGGTCATCTTCCTGAAGATCAGTTGATTGGTCTTGTTGTCTTCGGCCGCCAGCACCCGCATCAGTCTCTGACTCGAGGGTTTTGAGGTCTTGAGTAAGGGTCTCTCCTCGGTTGTTTTGGTCGGCTGACCAACTCGCTGTGACCTGCCGAGCTCTGTGAGTCGCCTGTAAAGTTCGGATCGGGGGATCGGCTTTTGCAAAACTGCGTCGATCAGGTGATGCGCCGGATCGGCGTGGATGACGCCCGGATTGGCCGACATCACAACGATCGGCAGATTGATCCATCCGCGATCCCGCAAGGTCGTGGCAAGTTCTGATCCATCCATGTCAGGCAGATTATGGTCGCACAGAATCAAATCGACAGTTTCATCCACCAGCGACAGCGCCTCGGCCCCTGTGGCGCAAACCGAGACCTGTGACCCCAGCCGTCCCAGCTGCTTGGTCAACAAAGCACGGTTGACCTCAAGATCCTCGACAACCACGACGTGGTGCAGCCGGTCAGTCAGGTTGGGCGGCGAAGGCTGCGGCCCTTCAGCCGTAGGCAGCGTGATGCGGAAGCCAAAACAGGAGCCCTTGCCAGGTTCACTTTCGACCCAAACCGTACCGCCCATCATCGTGATCAGGCGTTTGGTGATCGCAAGTCCAAGACCGGTCCCTTCGAACTGTCGACTGCGCTCATCCTCGACCTGATTGAACTCACCAAAAATGTGCGAAATCTTGTCTGCCTCGATACCGATCCCGCTGTCTTCGATGGCAACATGGATGTCGCAGTTTTGCAGATCGGGATGCGGCACGCCGGTGACGCGGATCAGCACATGCCCGTCCGCCGTGAACTTGACCGCGTTGCCGACAAGATTGGTCAGAATCTGCCGCACGCGCCCCGGATCACCGATAAACAGAGTTGGTAAAAACAGATCATAATCCACCAGCAGGGTCAGGCCCTTGTCCCGAACGCTGGGCTGTAACAGCATCGCGACCTCAAGAATGCAGCGCTCCAGATCAAACTGTTCAGGGTGCAGCGCCAGCTTGTCTGCCTCAATCTTGGAATAATCCAGAACATCATTGATGATGACCAGCAGCGCCTCGCCCGAATTGCGGATTGTGTTGACATAGAGCCTTTGTTCCTCGCAAAGCGGGGTCTCCGTCAGCAGCTCGGTCATACCAACGATGCCGTTCATCGGTGTGCGGATTTCATGGCTCATATTCGCAAGAAAGGCCGATTTCGCGCGGTTCGCGGCCTCGGCGCGTTCGCGCGCCGCGTGCAGTTCCGCTTCATGCCGGACCGAAGAGGTGATGTTGAGCGCCAGGCTGACCACATCACCTCCAGAGCCGCGCTGATCAATCAATCGGATATACTGACCGTTCCACAGTTGAATCACGATCGGTTCAGGGTTCGACTTTGCCCATCGCTGAGCCATGCGGGCCTGCCAGTCCGCGCTGGGTTCCTCGCCGATATCGACGATGCCTTCGCTTGTCAGAATCTCGATGATTCGGCGATACGAGACGCCGGGGGCGACCTCGTCCAACCCTTCGAACACGCTTAGATATGCAGTATTGGCGCTGATCAGGCGACTATCGCCGTCGAAAAAGGCGAACCCGTCCTGAATGGTCTGGATCGAATGCCAAAGACGGCGTTCGGCGACTTCTATCTTGGCGTTGGCGGCGGTCAGGTCAGATTTGACCTTTTCGTTTTCCCCTCTGACAGTTGCCACCTCGGCCTGGGTTTCGTCAATCTGGCGCGTCAGGGCAATCGCATGGCGGCCCAGTTTCTGGTTGGCCGCTGATAATTCGGCTTGCTTGAGATGCAACAAGCGCTCGGCCGCCAGCCGCGCGCGTCGTTCATGGGCAAGTTTTTCTGCAAGGCTCATCGGTTCGCAATCCCAAGGCAATCTGGGCTCAGCATCCGGATAACCCGTGAAAAAGTGCTTAAAGACCCTAGTGGCGGCCCTCACGCAGCCAACCGGCCACAAGGAAGCCACCTGCAAGCAGCAAAACCAGCCACGGCGGTAATAGACCGGCCTGTGTCACGTCCCGGGTTTCGTAAGCCTCGCGCGGGGTCAGACCGATCCAGCCACGCCCGGCGGCAGGCCGTCCTGCGCGCACGTTGCGGATGGAGGGCAAACCATCTTCGATACGGATCGCGCCGCCACGCAGGCTGGACAGAACCGGATTCAGAACTTCATCCGTGGCGATGGTGCGCTCAAATTCTTTGGGTGCAGCTGGGCCGAGGCCGATCACCGCCGATTGCTCCCCCTCTTGCAGACGATAGAGACCAATCTCAGGCCCGAAATACTGCGCCTCGAACCGGCCCGGAGACACCTCGCGCAGTTCAACATCAAGCGTTTCGCCATCGGGTCGTGTCACGGTGACCGGGCCGACCTCATCGTTGAGGGTCTGGCGAATGATACGCATGGATTGCCCGTTGGCTTCAGCCCAAAGCGCCTCTTCTTCAAGCTCGGGCTCTTTCATCATCCAATGCGCCAGCCTACGCAACAGCTCCAGCTGTGGTCCACCGCCGTCGAACCCGCGGCTCCAGAGCCATGCGTGATCGGAGGCCAACAGGGCCACGCGGCCTTCACCGACACGGTCCAGAACCAGCAAGGGGCGATCTTCAACACCTGTCATCAACAACTCACCCGTGCGGTGTTTGACGTCGATCTGGCGCAGCCAGGCACCCCAGGTTTCGGCATCGCCCAAATCGGTAGTGACAGGATGGCGCTGTCCCATATCGGTGACCATCGGGACAAAACGCTCTTCGATCACACGCGCGGTTGGCTGCGCCGGCAGCATCGGCGCAAGGGGCGAGCGAAAGATACTGTCGGCGGTCGCAAAATCCGGCCCCGCTGCGATCAAAACGGCACCACCGTCGTTGATATAGTTGGTGACATTGTCCAGATAAATCGCAGGCAGGATGCCGCGCCGCTTGTAGCGGTCAAAGATGATCAGATCGAAATCATTGATCTTTTCCAGAAACAGTTCGCGCGTCGGGAAGGCGATCAGCGAAAGTTCATCCACCGGCACGCCATCTTGCTTTTCCGGCGGGCGCAGGATGGTGAAATGCACCAGATCAACCGAGCTGTCGGATTTCAGCAGATTGCGCCATGTGCGCCCTCCCGGATGCGGCTCACCGGACACCAAAAGGACCCGCAGCCGGTCACGAACGCCGTTCATCTGGATCAGGGCGGTGTTGTTTCGGTCGGTCAGCTCCCCTTCGGCCTGCGGGACCGAGAACTGAATGACGTTGCGCCCGCCATGGGGCAGCGTGACGGGCAGTTCAACATCGACGCCGATGGGAATAGTAAACCGGTCGGGCTCGGCCCCATCGACCGAAATTTCCAGCGGCGCACTTGTGGCCCCGACCGGCGCGGCCCCGCTGTCTTCGACGCGCAAGGTCAGGGTGATCGGTTCGCCGATAATGGCAAAGGCAGGTGCGTTGCGCACGATCAGCCTGCGGTCCCAATCATCCGCGCGGCCCGTTTGCAGCAGATGCATCGGCGCAGGCAAATCAGGGGCCTGATCGACGTCATGTACAAGCCCGTCCGAGATGACAAGGATGCCGGCGATGCGCGCGCGCGGTTCTTCGGCCAGAGCCTCGTTCAGGGCAGCCATGACCTGCGTGCCTTCGTCGCCTTCCGCGTCTCCTACGCGTATGCGGCGCAGCTCGGTATTGTCGCGGGATTCGATCCGGGCGGCCAGATCCTCGGCCGCTTGTTGGGTCTGCTCGGCCCGATCCGACAGGGTCTGACTGGCGCTTTCATCCTCGATCATCAACACGATATCGGTCAGCGGAGCGCGGTCTTCGACCTGATAGACCGGACCTGACAGGGCCCCTATCACGACCAGCGCCGCAAGCCCGCGCAGCGCCCAGCCCGACAGCCCCCGCCACAAGGCCAGCACGACGCCCGCAAAAGCAATCGCCGCTATGACCAGCAGAACCGGCCAGGGGATCAACGGATCGAATATGACGGTTCCTGTCATTGTCCCAACCTGTCCAGAAGGGCGGGTACATGGACCTGATCGGATTTGTAATTCCCGGTCAGCACATGCATCACCAGATTGACGCCAAACCGATTGGCCAATTCCCGTTGCCGTTCGCCTGCATAGCCGCGCCCCACCGGCAGCAAAGCCTGCCCGTTGCGATCCACAGCCCAGGCCCCGGCCCAGTCATTGCCGCCAATCACAACCGGCGTCACGTTGTCGTTGAGATTGCGGAAGGGCATCCCCTCGATCTGTTCCGCATCCGGCGGAGCGGATTCCACCCAGACACCGGCACCCGCATAGCGCCCCGGAAAATCCTGCAACAGGTAAAAGGCTCGGGTCAGCACGTGATCATTCGGAACTGGCTCTAACGAAGGGATATTCAGCGGCGCAGCCAACTGTTGCAGCTTGCGTCCATTGGGGCTGGAGGCCCCGAATTCGGCAATATCCGCATCGCGGGTATCAAACAGGATCATCCCGCCGGATCGCAGATACATGTTCAGCTTGGCATAGGCCTCGACCGAGGGTTGCGGCTGATCCGGTGTAATCGGCCAATAGAGCAGAGGAAAGAACGCAAGCTCGTCCCGTTCGAGGTCAACGCCAATGGGTTCGGCCGGTTCGACCGAGGTTCGGAAATACAGCGTTTGCGCCAGCCCGCGCATCCCCGCCAGCGCAATGTCATCGACCTCGCGATTGCCGGTCAGGACATGGGCCAGCACCAGTTCATGGGTGGCGTTCAGCGCAAAGTCCGTATCCTCGGCCGTCTGCGCCTGCGCGTCCGGGACCACCAACATAGCCCCCAGAACCAATGCCGCCGTTCTTGCCATACCCAGACGCCCGGACAACGCCAGCGAGGCAATGACATCAACGGTCAGCAGGATCAGGGCGAGGCTCAGCAACAGACCTGCTATCGGTGTTTCCGTACTGATCTCTTGCCCTTTGATCGGGACGTCTGGAGGCCAGACCACCGGTTGCAGGACAGTGTCGTCAGACAGAACATTCAGCGCCAGCTTTTCCTTGCCGCTTTCATACAGACCCGGCCGCAGATCGGGGCCGACCTGTCCTGCAATCAGCTGCGCGCCATCCACACCCGGCAGGCTTCCTGCGTCGGTCAGGGTTCCAAACCCGTCCATGATCTGAATAGGTTCCCATGTGGTACCCTGCAACTGTTCCTCTTGCCGCGATTTCGCCGCCGAGGCCACCGCCAGA
This sequence comes from Ruegeria sp. E1, assembly GCF_056534225.1. Taxonomy (NCBI): domain Bacteria; kingdom Pseudomonadati; phylum Pseudomonadota; class Alphaproteobacteria; order Rhodobacterales; family Roseobacteraceae; genus Ruegeria; species Ruegeria sp. E1. Next base: position 323,640 of record NZ_JBQFPE010000003.1, read on the forward strand.
CGATCCAGCATCTCAACAAAAAGGCCGGACAGCGGCAGGCTGGACCATTCCGCATCTGCGGTCACATGAAACAGAACCACCTGACCCAGACCCAAGGCCTTACGCGTCACCAAAGGCGTACCGTCCGACAGCGATGCCACCACACGATCCGCCAGATTAGGGTCTGGTTGCGCCATGACTTGCGTGGTTACGGTCACGTCCGAGGGAATTTGCAATCCGTAGAACGGAGAGCCCTCGGGAAATGCGGCCAATCCCTTGGCCTCGCCCCAGCTCATCGCGCCACCGACGGATCGCCCTCCGCTGCGCAGGCGTACGGGCAGCAATGTCTCTTCCTTATCCCGGCCCAGATCGCTTGCGGCCATGCGCGGCCCTGCAAAGCGCAGCAATAGGCCGCCTTTCTCGACCCATTCGGTCAACGCGACCTGCTCGGGTTCAGCCAGTCGTGCGACGTCGGCAAGGACAATCACATCAGGGTTGGCGGGCAGAACCTCAAGCAACCCACCCTCGACAAAATCTGCCGTCGGGCTCAGCACCTGCGTCAGATAGTGCAGCGGCGACAGCAGCTCCAATCCTTCGCGGTTGAGCGTCCCAGCGATCAGAGCCACTTCGCGACGGCGCAGACTGTCATCTGTCAGCGTCATGGCTCCGGCAGAGCGCTGCCCCTGAATCTCGAACCGGGTGATCCGCGCACGCAGTTCAGAAGGCAGGGCCAGGTCGATCTGCGCCACCGTCTCACCGCTGTCGAACCCCATGTCAACGGACTGCAGTACCCGCATGGTTCCGGCAGGATCGCGGCCTTGCGCCAGAACCGTCATCGTTTCCGCCGGTCCGGGCGTTTCCCGCATTGCGGTCAGTTGAATGACCCCGTCCTGATAGGTCGCAGGCAAGAGCGCCCTCACCCCCTGACCTGCGCGATAGACCGTCACGTCGCCGCGCGGCTGCAAGGCCCAGAGGATACGGTCATGACCGGGATAATCCAACCGGTCACTGAACCAATGCGTATCAAATCCGTCTTCAACCTGACTTAGAGCCTGAATCGATTGCTCAACCTGCACCTCGGTCGGTTGCCACGCCTTCGGCGTCAGCCCCGGCAATCGCCCCCGCCATGCTTCGGCGGCCTGAAATACCGGCGTCTCCGGCTCGGTCAGGCGCAGGATGGATACAGGGCGTCCGGCACGTCCAGCCTCGGTCAGTTGCACGTCAATCTGGTCCAGAACGGTTGACCAGCGCGAGGCACCGGCCCAGCTGGCATCCAGAACCAGCAACAACGGCCCTGAACCGGTCTGGTCGCGGGATGGGTTCAGGACAGGTCCGGCCAATCCGATGATGATCGCCGCAGCCGCCAGCATCCGCAGCAGCAACAGCCACCACGGCGTTCGGTCAGAAACGCTTTCATCATCTTTCAGTCCAAGCAATAGGGTCACGGCGGGGAACAGGCGGCGGATCGGCGCGGGCGGGACGGCGCGCAGGATCAGCCACAGGATCGGCAGGGTCAAAAGACCCAGCAGAACCCAAGGCGCAGAAAACCCGATGCCAGCCAGAACGGTCATCGTGCACCCCCGTCCAGTGCACGATAGAGCCACAATAGAGCCGATTGTGCGCTGTCATCTGTATGGTGCAATCCAAGCTGCCAGCCTGTCGCGCGGCACAACTGCGTCAGCGCATCCTTGCGCTGCGCAAGACGGTCCAGATACCGGTCGCGCAGGTCCCCGGCCTTGAGCGTTTCGTGTCGCGCCGTGCCGCCAACGCTTTCAAAGATGGTTCGGCCCCGATACGGGAAATTCTCTTCGCTGGGGTCCAGAACCTGCAACAACACGCCGCGCACGCCGCGATCCGCGGCCTTGGTCAAGGCCAGTTCGACCTCATCCAGCGGACCGAGAAAATCAGAGACGAAAACGGCGCGGGCATGGGGGATCATGGCGCGGTGTTCGGGCGGGGCATAGTCGGCCTCGGCATCCTCGGACCAGGCCTGTGCAAGGCGAATAACCTGCGCGTTGCCCCGGCGCGGTGGCAGGGTTGTTCCGGTCAGACCAACACGCTCTCCGCCCCGTACCAGCAGGATTGCGGTAGACAGGCCCAGCAGGCGCGCCCGGTCGGTTTTGGTGGGCAGGTTCTTGTCCGACGCAAACCGCATCGATGCGCCCTGATCGACCCACAACATCACCGACTGCGCAATCTGCCATTCGCGCTCGCGCACGAATTGCTGATCCCCGCGCGCCGAGCGGCGGTGATCGATCAAGCGGCGGCTGTCCCCGATCTGCGCCGGGCGGTATTGCCAGAAATCATCGCCCAATCCGGCGCGACGCCGCCCATGATCGCCCAATAAAACAGTGCCTGCCAAGTGTTCGGCCCGCGCCAATAGCGGCGGCAACCGGGATGCCTCGGCCTCGGATCTTTCACGAAGGGTCAGCGCGGCATTCACGCCGCAGCCTCGGTGCGGGTCAAACCAGCGGCAGTGGTTTCGATCAGATCAGACAGACTGTCTCCGCGCGCACGGGCTGCAAAGTTCAAGGCCATCCGGTGACTGAGAACAGGACGCGCCATGTCCAACACGTCCTCGGCATTGGGGGCCAACCGCCCTTGTAGCATCGCACGTGCCCGCACCGTCATCATCAGCGCCTGCGCCGCGCGCGGACCGGGACCCCAGGCTACGGTTTCCATGACACGCTCGGATGCGCCGGGTTCGTCCGGGCGGAAGGCACGGACCAAATCAAGGATTAGCTCCACAACCGAGTCACCCACGGGCATACGCCGCAACAACGTCTGTGCCGCCAGCAATTCCTTTTTGGTGAAAATCTGATGTGCGTCGGCCTCTTCAACCCCGGTGGTCGCCAACAGAATGTCACGCTCGGTCTGGCGATCAGGATATTCCACGTCGATCTGCACCAGGAACCGGTCCAATTGTGCCTCGGGCAGCGGATAGGTGCCTTCTTGCTCAATGGGGTTCTGCGTCGCCAGCACGTGGAACGGAACCCCCAGATCGCGGTCCTCACCGGCGACGGTCACGGTGCGCTCCTGCATCGCCTGCAACAGCGCCGATTGCGTACGCGGACTGGCGCGGTTGATCTCGTCCGCCATCAACAATTCACAGAAGATCGGGCCCGAGATGAACCGGAAATGACGGCTACCATCCTCTGCGGTATCCAGAACCTCGGACCCCAGAATATCCGCGGGCATCAGATCGGGGGTGAATTGAATGCGGTTGCCGTGCAGGCCCATCACGGTCGACAAGGTTTCGACCAGCCGCGTCTTGCCCAGACCGGGCAGACCAATCAGCAGGGCATGCCCCCCGCAGAGCAGCGCGGTCAGGGTCAGATCCACGACCCGTTCCTGCCCGATGAAGCGGCGCGTGATCGAGGATTTCGCCTCTTGCAACTTGTTTTCCAACGCTTCGATCTCGACAACAAGGTCGGCAGCTTCGGTCATGAGTTTCCCTTCCGTGGACGAATATGTTTGAAGTGTATCGCGTTGAGAGGAAATGGCAAAAGCAATGAGCGGACAAAAACCCGTGACCCCGTCCCCGGATGGCCTGGCAGCAACGGTCAAAGCAACCAAAACGGCGGGTTTACCGCCTGTTCACCTCTGGAATCCTCCGTTTTGCGGCGATCTGGACATCCGGATCGCAAAAGATGGCTCATGGTCTTATTTAGGCTCACCCATCAACAGGTTCGAGTTGGTTAAGCTATTTTCCTCAATTCTTAAGAAAGAAGACGGCAAATACTTCCTTGTGACCCCGGTTGAGAAAGTGGGAATCACCGTCGAGGATGCACCATTCATCGCAGTTGATTTCGAAGTGGATGGCGATGGAAGGGACCAGACCCTGAGTTTTCAGACTCTGGTCGGAGATAGCGCACGTGCCGGGCAGGACCACCCCATTCGCATTGTTGTCGATACGGATACAGATGAACCTTCTACCTATGTATTGATCCGTGCAGATCTGGAGGCGCGTCTGGATCGCAAGACATTCTATCGCCTTGTCGACATCGGCACCCATCACGAGGGTTGGTTTGGTGTCTGGTCAGAAGGGGTGTTTTTTCCTTTGATCCTGTCGGATCAGCTTGACTAGCTTCACACTGTCTTACGCCGACCCCGATCCTGCGCCACAACCACAGCCAGCGCCACAATGCCTGCGCCCAGCGCGCGGGTCCAATCCCACGCTTCGCCCAGAACCAGCATGATCACCATCACATAGAACGGGGCGACGTTGATGTGAAAAGCAGACAGGGTGACACCAATCCGGCCGACCGAGGCAATGAAGAACACTTGACTCAGACCCATCGAAATCAGCGCATAAATCGCCAGCATTCCAGCTTGCCCTATATCAAATGCTGTTTCGGGCATGACTTCAAAGCCAAGGAGCGCCACGCCGAACATCAGCACCGAGGCCAAGATCAGGCCGCCAACAAATGTAATGGTCGCCCGTCCAGTCTGTCCAAGATCGGGAAAGTCGCGCGCCGTCGCCATGCTGGCCCAGCAGAACAGCGCAGTCGCCAGCACCGCGCAGATCGCGCCAAGACCCAGCTGCGCCGGGGCAATCGCACTGGTGGCAACAAACCCGCCAAGGATCGATACCAGTACTCCTAGAACGAAATTCCACCTCAGACTTCGAGTCCCCGCCGAAAGCTCAAGCAAGGCCGCCATCAGTGGCGCGCAGGATGCGATCAGCGCCACTGTCACCGGGTCGGTCAGTTTCTGCGCCACAATCAGCAAGAACATCCCCAATCCCACGCCAAACCCGCCGACGATCATTGCCCGTGCCCACCGCGCGTTCCGCACCCGGCGCGGTCCGTCGATCAGAATCCAGATCGGTAACATTACAGTTACCGCCAAGGCCAGCCGCGCGGCCAGCAGGGCGATGGGTGGCCATGTCTGCAGCAAAACCTCAGCCGCCGGGAAGCCCGCCGCCCATGTCAGCATCGACGCGACGGCAAGGCCATTGCCGGACAGGGCGGTATGCCGGTCGGCGGGCAAACCGATCCCGGTCCCGCGCGCGGGGTCAGGGCTTAGCGCCATTGGATTGAAACCTTTGTTGAGGCGGCATACGAAAATGATTCGCCGCATTACCCCAAAGGCTCTCTTATTTGCGGAACCCGATCTGGTCGATTTTCGACAAACTGTCGTTTTCAGTCCCTTCCCCCGAACTCGCCGCGCCGCTAAGCTTGGACTACCGCAACCAAAGCCACTCATGCCCAGATTTGCCGCCAATATCTCGCTGCTCTTTACCGAGCTGCCCTATCTCGACCGGTTCCATGCCGCCGCGCAGGCCGGGTTCAAAGCGGTTGAGATTCTGTTTCCCTATGACCTGGCCGCCAAGGAAACGCGCCGTGCCCTAGTGGCAAACGGGCTGGAACTGGTGCTGATCAACGCGCCTCCGCCGAACTATACCGACGGGCAGCCCGGCTATGCCGCTGTCCCCGGAGGCGAGGCCCGGTTTCAGTCAGACATCCGCCGCGTCCTGCGCTATGCCGAGATGCTGCGCCCCGGGCTGATCCACGTCATGTCCGGCTATTCCGCAGGGCCCGATGCGTTTGCGAGCTTTGTTCAAAATCTGCAATGGGCGGCTGACCATGCGCCAAATCAGGCCTTCACCATCGAACCGCTCAACCCTGTGTCGCAGCCCGACTATTTCCTCAACGATTACGATCTGGCGGCCGAGGTTCTGGATCGCGTCGGCCGACCCAATGTCGGGCTGCAATATGACAGTTTCCATGCGGCGATGATCCATGGCGACGCGCGCGCAGTCTGGGACCGGTTTCACCCGAAGATCGTACATGCACAGATCGGAGCCGCCCCCGACCGGTCAGAGCCAGGGCAAGGCCAAACCGATTTTGTCGAACTGTTTCAAGCCATCGATGGCTCTGGCTATCAAGGCTGGATCAGCGCGGAATACACACCATCAACCCCCCGCACCGAGGCATCTCTGCACTGGTTTAGAAACCAGTGATCGCATCGTGGCTGGCATTTGACGCAAAAATCCCGCACATGAAGGTGGCTTGATGAAAAGGATACCCGAATGATCCCCGCCCGATTTGCCCATAGCGTTTTTGGTCTGATCATGTCCGGCTTGATGTCGTGTATCGTCACGGGGGTCGCCACGGTCAAGGCGATTGGATTTGGGCCAACTACCACCAACGACTGGATGGCATCCTGGGCTTTTTGCTGGCCGATCGCATTTGCAGTGATCCTGACGCTCGGGCCATTTGTCAAACGTTTGGTTGAGCGCCTGGTCAGGCCGCAGGACTGACCCGCTGCGAAGAGGGCCCGCCGGGCCTGATGAGCAGCGCCGACCCTAGTGCGCTTCGGCCCAGTTCGCGCCCTGTCCTGCATCGGCGACCAGCCTGATGTCCAGCTTCACCGCCGGGTCCGCCGCCCCTTCCATGACACCCCGCGCCACGTCGATCACCTGATCTACCGCGCCCTCGGCCACTTCGAACAGCAATTCGTCATGCACCTGCAGCAGCATCTTTGCTGGCAGCCCATTGATCGCCTCGGGCATCCGCACCATCGCCCGCCGGATCACATCCGCGGAAGTGCCCTGAATCGGCGCATTGATTGCTGCCCGGCGCGAGAAACCGGCATGTGGGCCCTTGGCGTTGATCTCGGGCGTGTGGATTTTGCGCCCGAACAGAGTCTGGACATAGCCATGCTCTTTGGCAAAGGCCACCGTGTCGTCCATATAGCGGCGGATACCCGGGAAGCGTTCGAAATAGCGGTCGATGAAGCCCTGCGCCTCGGCCCGGGGGATACGCAGATTGCGTGCCAGTCCAAAGCCCGAGATGCCGTAGATCACACCAAAGTTGATCGCCTTGGCCTGACGGCGGATATCCGGTGTCATCTCGTCCAGCGGCACATCGAACATCTCGGACGCGGTCATGGCGTGAATGTCCAACCCATCCGCAAAGGCCTGTTTCAGGGTCGAAATATCCGCGATATGGGCCAGAATCCGCAGTTCGATCTGGCTATAGTCCAGACTGACCATGACATTACCCGGCTCGGCTATAAACGCCTCGCGAATGCGCCGACCTTCCTCGGTGCGCACCGGTATGTTCTGCAGGTTCGGATCGGTCGAGGCCAGACGACCCGTGTTCGCCCCGGTAATCGAGTATGACGTATGCACCCGGCCTGTATCCGGGTTGATATGGGTCTGCAGCGCGTCCGTATAGGTCGATTTCAGCTTGCTGAGCTGCCGCCAGTCCAGCACCCGGCGGGGCAATTCATGTTCGGTGGCAAGGTCCTCAAGAATATCGGCTCCGGTCGAGTATTTCCCGGTCTTGCCCTTCTTGCCGCCCTCAAGCCCCATTTTGTCGAACAGGATTTCGCCCAGTTGCGCGGGGGAGCCGACATTGAAATTCTCACCGGCCAGTTCGTGAATTTCAGCCTCTAACCCGGCCATTTTCTGCGCAAATGCGTTGGACATTCGAGACAGGACATCGCGGTCGACCTTGATGCCATGCATCTCCATTTCTTTGAGAACCGGTACCAAAGGACGTTCAAGCGTTTCATAGACAGTCGTCACCTGCACCTGATGCAATTGAGGCTTGAACAGCTTCCACAGGCGCAGGGTGATATCCGTATCCTCGGCCGCATAAGCGGTGGCCTCATCAATCGGAACCTTGTCAAAGGTGATCGCAGACTTACCCGAGCCCAGCAGCGGTTTGATCGGAATGGGCGTGTGGCTCAGATAACGTTCCGACAGGGTATCCATGCCATGCCCATGCTCACCGCCATGCATTGCATAAGACATCAGCATCGTGTCATCGATGGGGGCCACGTCGATGCCATACCGCGAGAATATCTTAGCGTCGTATTTCATGTTCTGCCCGATCTTGAGGATCGAAGGGTCCTCAAACACCGGTTTCAGCAGAGTTAGAGCCTCATCCAGAGGCATTTGCCCCTCGGCCAGTGCGTCCGAGCCGAACAGGTCATCTGTCGCACTTTCGCGATGGGTCAGCGGGATGTAACACGCCTCACCTGCCTCAACACAAAGCGATATGCCCACCAAATCGGCGATCATTTCATTCAGTCCAGTGGTTTCGGTGTCGACAGCGACCCAGCCACGTTCATATGCTTGATCGATCCACTTTTGCAAAGCGGATGCATCGCGTACGCATTCATATTTCGACGCGTCAAAAGGAACAACTTCGACCTCTGCCTCTTCGACCGGTGCAGGCGCGTCGGCAATGACCGGAGCCTCGGCCCCCAACTTATCCGCCACCCGCTTTGTAAGCGTCCGAAACTCCATTTCAGCCAGAAAGCCCAGCAGCGTGTCCGCGTCAGGATCACGAACCTCAAGGTCATCCAGCGTGAAATCCAGCGGCGTTTTTTCATCAAGTTGCACCAGCTTTTTCGACAACTCGATCTGATCGCGCTTCTCGATCAGGGTCTGGCGGCGCTTGGGCTGCTTGATCTCATCCGCGCGGTCCAGAAGCGTTTCCAGATCACCATATTCGTTGATCAGCAACGCCGCTGTCTTGACCCCGATACCCGGAGCGCCCGGCACATTGTCCACCGAATCCCCCGCAAGCGCCTGCACGTCGACCACCCGCTCGGGCCCCACACCGAATTTCTCGACCACCCCATCCCGATCGATGCGCTTGTTCTTCATCGCATCAAGCATCTCGACGCCGTCCCCGACAAGTTGCATCAGATCCTTGTCGGAACTCACGATAGTCACGCGCCCGCCCGCATCTCGCGCCTGCACGGCAAGCGTGGCGATGATGTCGTCGGCCTCGTACCCTTCCAATTCCTTGCAGGCGATATTGAACGCACGCGTCGCCTCGCGGGTAAGCGGCATCTGCGGGCGCAAATCCTCGGGCATCGCTTCGCGGTTGGCCTTGTAGAGGTCATAGAGGTCGTTGCGAAACGTGTGCGAGCCCTTGTCAAAGATCACCGCCACATGGGTTGGTGCGTCCGGCCCCGAGTTATCTTCGACATATTTCTGCAGCATGTTGCAAAAGCCCGAGACCGCGCCAATCGGCAACCCGTCGGATTTGCGCGTCAGGGGCGGCAGCGCGTGATAGGCCCTAAAGATAAAAGCCGATCCGTCGATCAGATGCAGGTGACAGCCTTTTCCAAACCCACTCATGCCCATGCTCTCCTAAGTTCTGCCCATCCGTCCTGCCACGGAACGTAGATGGTTACCAGTAGGAGAACGCCCGGATTGGGCCCTGCATCCGCTTGGAGGATCGAGGACTAACCGCCGAAAAGGCCCGAAAAGACATCCGAAAAACTGTTGACCAGCGCCATGATCACCAGCACGCCCAAAAGGGCGAAAAAAGCCATCGCAAAGAACTGGAACAAGATCGCGCCCAGGCCGACCGCGACACCCGCTATCGCCGGGCGCATCTGTTCATGGCGCAGCAAGCCGATGACGGACAGAACAATGGCGAGACCGCCCAGCATGGCGACGCCGATCTGTAGGAAATCGTCAAGGTCGCGGTCAGTGGCGACAGGTGCGGGCTGATCCATGCCTGCGGCGGCGCGAAGGGTGGATTTTCCGATTTCGGCCGCAAGCTCGCCCAAAGTCACCCCTGCGGATTGCTGTGGGGCAAAGGGCCCGGCCCAGAACACAAACAGCGCCGCCAAAAGTGCAGCAGCGCCGGCAGAAAAACCAATCCAACCGAAAACCGGGCGGTTGATCTGTGTTTGTGTTGCATCGGTCATCGCGGCCTCTCACAGGGTTCTGTAGGGGCAGTATCCCGGCAATAGCGGCAAGATTTGGGCGACCGGGCCCGGGTGGGGCGATCAGCCTTGTTCTGTGCCCTTAAGAACATATTTGCAGTCACAATAGGGGCATTCAACCCAGCCGGTATCCTCAGGGATCTGCAACCACACCCGCGGATGGCCCAGCGCGCCTTCGCCGCCATCACAGGCGACACGGGCGGTTTCCACGATTTTGGTTTCCGGCGCTTCGATGGTCACGGCTGGCGATCCTTCTTCGGTTGTCGGCCTCGCGGGCATGTACTAGGTGCGTTTATGAGCGATGAGCAAACCGGAGGCAAGGGCCACATGACCGAGGCGGCAATCAGGATCGAAGGGCTGCGCAAGACCTATCGCGGCGGCAAGGGCCAGCCCGAGAAACTGGCGCTGAAGGGCATCGATCTGACGGTTCCGCGCGGTTCGATCTTTGGACTGCTCGGCCCGAACGGAGCCGGAAAATCAACCTTGATCAACATTTTGGCCGGGCTGGTGATCAAAAGCGCAGGGCATGTTTCGATCTGGGGATTCGATCAGGATCGCAACCCGCGCCAGTCCCGCGCGGCAATCGGCGTGATGCCGCAAGAGCTGAACCTGGACCCGTTCTTCACCCCGCGCGGAGCGTTGGAGGTTCAGGCAGGCCTTTACGGTGTGCCCAAATCCGAGCGGCGCAGTGATGAGATTCTGGAACTGGTCGGCCTGGGCGACAAGGCAAGGGCTTACGCCCGCACACTTTCGGGCGGGATGCGGCGACGGTTGCTGCTGGCCAAGGCGCTGGTGCATCACCCCAAGATTTTGGTGCTGGACGAGCCCACCGCAGGTGTGGACATAGAATTGCGCCAGATGCTCTGGACCAATGTGCGCAAACTCAATGAACAGGGCATGACCATCGTTTTGACCACGCATTACCTGGAAGAAGCGCAAGAGATGTGCGATGAGATCGCCATTATCAACCATGGTGAGAAGATCGCGCAAGACAGCACTGCCAACCTGCTGAACCGCATGGACAGTCGCACCATGGTTATCATCCCCGACAGCCCGGTTGCCGATTTGCCGGTGACCGATGGCGTTGACGCCGCGCTGCGCGACGATGGCAGCCTGGAGCTGAATTACCAAAGCCAAACTACCAGCGCCGAGCAGGTTCTGGAGTCCGTACGCTCTGCCAATATTCGCATTCGCGACGTTCGCACCGAAGAGGCGGATCTTGAGGATGTGTTTCTTGCCCTGACCTCGTCACGGGCAGATGATCCGCCGGCGGACGATCAGGATCAACCACGCCGGGGGATGCACCGAATCAGACTCTAATTACGGTCAATTCGCGCATGATAGCAATTGTTCAATGCCGAGCGGATATGGATATAGGCCACATCTGACCGGGCAAAAATGCTCTCGGCGGTTTCGCGCAACTGGTTTTGAGGCGCGATGATCCCGGTGCCATAGACGATGCGGTCGTCCGACCCGTATCCCTTGATCAGATAGTTGGCCGAGGCCGTCAGAGCCTCTGGCAACTCCGCCGGGCTTTCATACCGCTGGCAAGGCTCTGCACAAAGGTAAATAGGCCCTGTTTCCGCGAATGGCTGGGTTGCAGGAAAAGGTCGATGGGCCAGCACCAGCATCTCTTTGCCTTTCGGGATATAGGTCAGGCAATGGCGGCAGGGATTGCCAGCACCGTTCGAGATGGCCCGCTCGGGCGGGTTGCCATAGCCATCCGGCGCGCCTTTGCGATAGGCCTGAACCTGATCCGTGGGCAGGGCGGAAATTCTGTGCATGATCGGTCTCCTTGTTGCTGCCCTGAAGCTGTCAGTGCATATGCATCCGTGCGACCCGTTTCCTGCGCAAAGGTCGAAACCGCGCGACAAAACCACACCTGTTGCGGAACACCATACCGGGATATGCGCGGGTTCAGAGCGAACCCGGAGCCTTCATGACCAGACCAAAACTGCCGCCGCGCTTTCCGGCCACGCCAGCGCAGATCGATGCGCAGGTTCAGGTGTTTTATACACGCGTCCGGCAGGACGCGATCCTTGGTCCGGTCTTCGACAAACATGTCACCGATTGGCCTGCACACGAGGAAAAGATCGCAGCCTTCTGGCGCAATGCCATCCTGTTCGAGCGCAGCTATGACGGCAATCCGCAACGGATCCACATCGAACGAAGCGACATCGCCCCCGAGATGTTCGCTCATTGGCTGGATCTGTTCGAAGAGGTTGCTACCCAATCCCTTCCACCGGAAACCGCCATCCCATGGGTTGCGCTGGCGCGGCGCATCGGCACCGGGATGAGGGCAGGGGTTCAGTCTGCGCGAACGCCAAAGGACGCACCTCCGATCCTGCGATGATCTCAGAACATGGCGGCATTGATATGTTAGCGGTAAAATAAGGGCTTTTCGCCTTGGCGAAATCGGTCTAATCAGTGGCCCCATCAGCCAGGCGCCGCTTGTGCTGCCATGGCAATTCGCCACCACACCGACACATGACCCGAGGCCAAAGCGATGAGCACTCAGAACACCACCCTTCGTGGACTTGGCTATGCGTTTGCGGGCTTTGCGGTTTTTGCCAGCCACGACGTGCTGATCAAAGTGCTGGGCGGCACCTATTCGGTGCTGCAGATTATCTTTTTCGCCACGCTGTTTTCGTTTGTTCCAATGGCCGTCACGATCTTGACGGATCGGACCACCGGGAACTTTCTGCCACATCACCCATGGTTGATACTGCTGCGGTCTGGTCTGATGATCACGGCCATGTCTTGTGCATTCTATGCATTCTCGGTCCTGCCTTTGGCCGAAGTTTATTCGCTGCTGTTCTCATTTCCGCTCATCGTCACGGTCCTGTCGATCCCCATCCTGGGCGAAGTCGTGCGCATCCAGCGATGGGCAGCGGTTGGGGTTGGCTTGATCGGCGTATTGATCGTGCTGCGTCCCGGCGCAACGGATATAACAACGGGGCACCTGGCTGCGCTGATGGCCGCTTTTTGCAGCGCATTTGCCTCGGTGCTGGTGCGTAAGATCGGCAACCAGGAGCGCTCGGCCGTTTTGATCCTTTATCCGATGCTGCTTGCCATCGCGGTCATGAGCCTTGCCCAGCCTGCAGTCTATCAGCCGCCATCCCTTCTGCACCTGGCGATGATGGCTTTGGTCGGCGTGTTTTCTGTCATCGCGCAACACCTGATCATCCTCGCCTATCGCGCTGCCCCTGCTGGGGTAATCGCCCCCAGCCAGTACAGTCAAATCATCTGGGCCACGATATTTGGCATGGTGTTCTTTGGCGAAAAACCAGATGGCTGGGTCGCGCTCGGTGCCGGAGTTATCATCGCTTCGGGCGTCTTTGTCGTTTGGCGTGAAAGCCGGTCGAACACCACCTCTGTCAACACGCCAGTATTGCGGGTGCGTTCTCCGAGGTCGGATACCGGGGCGACACGGCCCGGGAAATAGGAAACGGCGCACCGATCGGCACGCCGTTAAACAGTCCTCAGGATCAGGGTCTTAGTAAACGACAACAGACCGAATGCTTTCACCTTTATGCATCAGGTCAAAGCCGTGGTTGATGTCATCCAGACCCATTGTGTGAGTGATCATCGGGTCGATCTCGATCTTCCCTTCCATGTACCAGTCGACGATCTTGGGCACATCGGTTCGGCCACGTGCACCGCCAAATGCGGTGCCGCGCCACGACCGGCCGGTGACCAGTTGGAATGGACGCGTCGAGATTTCGGCACCAGCGGGGGCAACGCCGATAATGATCGATTCTCCCCAGCCCTTATGCGCCGATTCCAGCGCGTCGCGCATCACGCCGACATTGCCGGTGGCGTCAAAAGTATAGTCGGCACCGCCTTTGGTCAGATCGACCAGATAGGGGACCAGATCGCCCTCGACCTCTTTAGGGTTCACGAAGTCGGTCATGCCAAACTTGGTGGCCATTTCGACCTTGGCAGGGTTCAGGTCAACACCAACAATCTGGTCAGCCCCAGCCAGACGCAGGCCCTGAATCACGTTTAGGCCGATGCCACCCAGGCCGAACACAATGGCGCGGCTGCCGATTTCCACCTTGGCGGTGTTGATCACCGCGCCGATCCCGGTGGTCACGCCGCAGCCGATATAGCAGATCTTGTCGAACGGCGCGTCCTCACGAACCTTGGCCAGCGCAATCTCGGGCAGGACCGTGTGGTTCGAGAAGGTCGAGCAACCCATGTAGTGCAGAATCGGATCACCATCCAGGGTCGAGAACCGGGAAGTTCCGTCCGGCATTAGCCCCTGCCCTTGCGTGGTGCGGATCGCCTGACAAAGGTTGGTCTTGGGATGCAGGCAATATTCGCACTCGCGACATTCAGGGGTGTAAAGCGGGATCACATGATCGCCCGGTTTCAGGCTGGTGACACCGGGGCCGACCTCGACCACCACACCCGCACCTTCGTGGCCCAGAATAGCAGGGAACAGCCCTTCGGGGTCGGCACCCGACAGGGTGAATTCATCGGTGTGGCAGATGCCGGTGGCCTTGATTTCCACCAGAACCTCACCCGCTTTGGGGCCTTCGAGATTTACATCCATCACTTCCAAAGGTTTGCCCGCCTGAACGGCGACGGCGGCACGGGTACGCATGGTCTTTGTCTCCCTGTCTTTCTTGCCTCGACCCTGCGTCAAATACAGGGTGTTTTCAACTGTGCTTTCATGGCAGGTTTGCTAAACGCTTGATATTGCAGAAACGACATTGTCAGAATGAGGACCGCCAATGCTCCGATTTATTCCGCTTCTGATCCTTTTGGCAGCCTGCGCCGACACCAGCATCCCCGAAGATGTTGATGCAACGCCCGAAGCCGCCCCCGTGGATCTTGCGTTTTGTCAGGGAGAGTCCTTTGCCGATTCCGTCGGACAACCCGTGTCCGTCATTCAGGCTGATCTGCCTGAACGTGCGCGCGTTCTGGGCCCCGATGATATTGCGACGCAGGATTATCGGATCGACCGGCTGAACGTATATGTGAACGGGGCCGGTGTCATTCAGCGCCTGACCTGCGGATAGAAACTTAGCCAAAACACCCTTTGTCAGAGCCTATTTTCCCCGGTAGACCAACAAATCCGGAAGGTAGTCGATCAAACGAACCAGCCAGGAAAAAGGTGCCGGAAAATCGGTGCGAAACCGGCGACGCGACATGGCTCTGACCACCCTGTCCGCCGCATCTTCGGGCGTCATCAGCATCGGCATTTTGAAACTGTTCTTTTCGGTCAGGCGTGTCTTGATAAAACCCGGATTTACTATCCGCACGATCACACCCGTTCCTGCCAGATCGTGGCGCATCGTCTCGGCCAATGAGATTAAGGCGGCTTTGCTTGCGCCATATCCCACCGATGCGGGCAGTCCGTGATAACCGGCCAAAGATCCAATGAGGGTGATGTCACCGCGCCCTGATCTGACAAAACCGGGAACTGTTTCCCCCAAAACGCGCAGCGCACCCAGATAATTCACATCGCTCATTTTCAGCGCGGCTTCGGTGCCCCACTCGGCGCTACGCATCGGGTCATAGGCACCCGCATTGTAAACCAACCCATCAACTTGCCCTACGTCGGCCACCGCCGCGCGAACAGAGTCTAAATCAGTCACATCACAGGGAACCGAACGCGCATTTGGCAGGCTGGCGGCAAGTTCTGACAGGCGTTCGGCGTTGCGTGCCGACAATATCAAATGCGCGCCTTGTTGAGACAAAGCCACGGCCAATGAGCGCCCCAGCCCCTCGCTCGCTCCGATGATCCAATAGGTTTTTCCGTCAAAACTTCTCATGCTCTGGCCGCGTCATTCTTCATCGATGTTTTACGGCCTTGCATTCAAGCTGGATCATAAGATTTCACAGGTAACGGATGCAGTAACCAGAAGTCACAACATAGTGCATCTGGCAAAAACTTCTAATCTGATTGATCCAGCTGTGCCTAGTCTGCGTATCCTATTGTAAAATGTCACATAACGAGGCTTGAATGTTCGACGAATCCCGGGGCGTACGTAAAAAAATCGCAATAGCAGGCGCAGGCATTTCAGGTCTATCCGCAGCTTACTATCTGTCAGACGATCACGATGTAACGATTTTCGAAGCTGAACCAAGGCTGGGTGGTCACGCCCGCACGGTGGTGGCAGGACGTCATGGGAACCAGCCGGTCGATACCGGGTTTATCGTGTTCAACTATGTGACCTACCCCTATTTGACCCGCCTGTTTGATGAGTTGGAGGTCCCTGTAACCAAAAGCGAAATGAGCTTTGGGGCCACCATCGACAATGGCCGTATCGAATACGGGCTGAACAACCTGCGCACTCTGACCGCGCAAAAACGCAATCTGGCACGACCAGCGTATTACAAAATGATCGCGGATATCCTGCGCTTTGGCAAAGAGGCCCCGGACGCCGCCAAAGACGACGACACTACAATCGGAGAGCTGGTAGACCAGTTGCGGCTGGGACATTGGTTCCGGCACAATTACCTGATGCCCATGTGCGGCGCGATCTGGTCGACTCCTGTTGAATTCGTGGATCAGTTCCCCGCACGGTCATTGGTTCAATTCTTCCGCAACCACGCTTTGCTGGCGTCGGGTCGCGCCAATCAGCACCAGTGGTACACGGTCGATGGTGGCAGTATCGAGTATGTCCGCCGTATCGAAGCCGCCTTGTGTGCGCGCGGGTGCTCCATCCGGCTGGGCGCCCCGGTTCAGAAGATCGAGCGCGACGATTTGGGCGTCACCGTGCACGCCCAGGGCCAAAGTGACCGCTTTGACGAAATCATCCTGGCGACCCATTCCGATCAATCGCTTGCGATCCTCGGAGACGGCGCGACGGGTGAGGAAAAAGCGGCGCTTGGGGCGATCCGGTATCAACCCAACAAGGCCGTGTTGCATTGCGACCCCGGTCAGATGCCAAGACGGCGCGCCTGCTGGTCCAGTTGGACCTATCGCTCACAGGCCGGAAATGTTGGCGTCACTTATTGGATGAACCGCCTTCAAAACATCCCGGATAGCGATCCGATGTTCGTGTCCTTGAACGCCGGTGCGGACATTCCAGACGACAAGATTTATGACGAGGTCGAATTTGCTCACCCCGTTTTTGATCAGGCCGCCCTGCGTGCGCAGGGACAAATTCGCGCGATGCAGGGACAGAACCGGACATGGTTCGCCGGGGCATACAACCGGCATGGGTTTCACGAAGACGGGATCGCCAGCGCGATGCATGTTGTCGACCGGCTAAAGGGCACCCCGCAAATGATCGGAGCTGACAATGGCATTGCTGGCAACTCCACGGCCATTCCTGTCGCGGCTGAGTAGCGGCATCCTTGCGGGGATGTTGGCGATTGTGCTGCTGGCCCCGACCGGCTTGGCAGCCCCATCGGAAATGAGCGCGATAAACGATGCAAAGCTGCGTGGCACAGCGACTTATCGCTATCTGGGGCTACCGATCTACGATGCTCGGCTTTACACCCCCGGTGGTGCGGCGCTGAACTGGAACAATGATATTGGTCTGCAGTTCACCTATCGGCGCAATATTAAGAAAAAGGCCTTGATAGACTCTACTTTGGAGGAAATGCAGCGCATAGGACGTCCTGCGCCAGTGCGTGACCAGCTTGGCGTCTGTTTCAAGTCCGTCACCAAAGGCGATCGCTATGTGGCGGTTTCGAATGGGCCAGACAGAGTGACATTCTGGCTGAATGGGCAAAAGACCTGCACGATGTCTTATCCGGGCATCACACGCAGTTTCATGTCGGTGTTTCTTGGGGATGACACCCGATCCGCAAGCTTCACCCAAAAGCTGCGGGGGCAGTGATGCTTTACCCCCGGGTCAGCCTGTACGCGCTCATGCTCGCCGCGGCGGGCATACCGCTTTATATCCATCTGCCTCGGTTTGCAGCGGTCAATCTGGGTATCAGCCTTGGTGTTATCGGAACCGTGTTACTTGTGATCCGGTTGGTGGACCTGGTGCAGGATCCGTTGATTGGCTTGGCGATTGATCGATGGCCGGGCGGGCAACTTTTGTTTGCCGCAATGGCCTCGCTTGGATTGGCTGTCGGGTTTCCACTGCTGTTTTCGTTGCCACATGGGGCAAGCGTCATCTCTCTGATCTTGGTGCTGATCCTGCTGTTTTCGGCCTATAGCCTTGGAACAATCCTGCTGTACGGCCGCAGCGCGACCCTGGCCCGCCAGCCAGACCCGAAAGAGTTGATGACATTGGCCGCCTTTCGCGAAGGTGGCCAACTGGCAGGCGTTGTGATCGCAGCCAGTGCGCCTGCGCTGTTTGTCGCGTTGGGGGCCGGGGCGCAAGGCTACCCTGCGTTCGGCTTGTTTTTGGGCGTCTTGGCCGTGCTCACCATCGCATTGACGTTTCCCATCTGGAGGCGCACGCCCATCACAGGTGATGGGTTGTCCTTTGCGGGTCTTGGTCAGGCTGGTGCGCTGCGTCTTTTGGCGCTGGCTCTGGTCAACAGCCTGCCCGTTGCGATCACATCGACCCTGTTTCTGTTCTTTGTTGAAGACCGCCTGCAATTGCCTGGCAAAGCGGGTCCGATGCTCATGCTCTTCTTCCTCAGCGCCGGGGCGACAGTGCCGTTCTGGGCGCGGCTCAGTAACCGAATTGGGCCTAAACAGACTCTGATCTTAGCAATGCCGCTGTCGATCGTGGCGTTTGTCGGCGCGGCCATGCTGCCCGCCGGAGAGCTGGTTGGATTTGCCCTGATCTGCCTTGCTTCGGGTGCGGCGCTAGGGGCGGATATGGTCATACTGCCCGCCATGTTCTCGGTCGCCCTGACGCGCGCTGGCCTGAATGCATCTGCTGCGTTCGGGATCTGGTCTTTCGCGGGAAAGCTGGGCCTTGCTCTGGCTGCTTTTTTCACCCTGCCAATGCTTGAACGCAGCGGCTTTACACCCGGTCAATCCAATTCCGCTGAGGCACTTGAGGTGCTCAATTTCGGCTACGCGATTCTGCCCTGCATCCTGAAGCTGGGCGCATTCGGTTTGGTACTGACCCTGCCCACAGAGGTAACTGCCAAATGAAGTTCCTTGTTGTCTTTCTGCTTGCCATCCTTGCCCTTGTGACCGTCAAGGGCAGGTTCCTCAGCTTTCGGTCGCAATCCCCTACGGACTATTCGGGCACGGGGCCAGCGTTCTCGCTCAAGAAGCATCTGAACGGAGAGATCCTTTCCGAAGGTCTGATCTATGGGCCAAACGGCAAGATGTCGAACAGCTTTGTCGCCCGCATGGTGGGGGAATGGGACGGCAACACCGGCACGTTGGCCGAATACTTCACCTATTCCAACGGCAAACAGATGACCCGTAAATGGTATCTGACGCTGGGCACCGGCAACACGTTTATTGCCACTGCCGACGATATCGTTGGCGAAGGAAAGGGTGAAATTTCTGGATCTACGGTCAAGCTGACCTATCGGATCATCCTTCCCGAAGATGCCGGAGGGCATACGCTGGACGTGACCGACTGGATGTACCTGACAGAAAACGGCGCGATCATGAACCGGTCCGAGATGCGCAAGTTCGGGGTGAAAGTCGCTGAACTGATCGCCACAATGCGCCCGGCACCCGAGGTTAAGTCGGCCAATCTGAACGGTGCCAATGGCCATGATGCCGAGGCTGTTTCAAGGCCGCTGCAATGACCCTGCACCGCGCCTTTTTCGTGGCTGCCGCCATTGTCGGCCTTGCTGTGCTGGCAGCCTGCAGTGCCAAGCCAAGAATCCCCAAAGCTTTCCTATCGGATCGTCAGCTAAACCTTGAAGAATTCTTTGAGGGGAAGACCGTGGCTTACGGTCAGTTTCAGGACGTGCTTGGCAACGTGCCTCGCCGCTTTATTGTCCAGATCGACGGCAAATGGGATGGAACGACTCTGACCCTGGTCGAAGATTTTGTTTATGACGACGGCGCCACGGAACAACGCATCTGGACCCTGACAAAGACCGGAGAAGACAGTTGGACCGGCACCGCCCCCGGAGTGCTGGGAGAGGCAACCGGAATCGAACGTGGCGACACATTCAATTGGAAGTACAAGATCGACCTGCCCATCAAGGACGGCACCATGCGGGTCAATTTTGACGATTGGATGTGGCTGCTTTCCGATGATCGCCTGCTGAACCGCGCCTATGTTTCGCGCTTTGGGTTTCGGCTGGGTGAGGTCATTTTGTATTTTGAGAAGAAGTAGTCGCAAACGTGATTGCCGAACGGCTCAAACTGATTGCGTATTGACGCATCGCAATTTCTCAGGCACTCAATCTGTCGATGGTTCCTGCGGGTGTGCCCAAGGGATGAAAAGGGAATACGGTGCGGCCCCGGGCGACACCCGGAACAGGCCAAGTCCGCAACTGCCCCCGCAACTGTAAGCGGCGAGCGACGTCAAGTATCCACTGGTCCCAAGGGCCGGGAAGGTTGGCCAAGCAGCGACCCGCAAGTCAGGAGACCTGCCATCCGATGTTCAACCAACCCGGGGCGGGGCGTCCTGGAAGGAGGCTAGATGGCACGTCAATCGCGTGTTTACATTGTCGGCACCTTCTGTTCCCGCCGGGCCAATGGCGGAGCGGATAGTGTCGGACGCAGCTGATCACTTCATCCTTATCTGCGCGACCTGCAAAGGCAGCAAATCCGTTGGTGTGCTGACCGACAGATTGCCGGCGGGCTTTGCGGTTCGCAGTGTGGACTGCATGGCAGGCTGCGACCGCCCGACCACCGTTGGGTTTCAGGCGGTCGGCAAGGCGCAATATCTGTTCGGCGACATCTCTGCCGAGGCAGACTGGAAAGCTTTAGCGGAATTTGCACGCCAGTATCGCGACAGCGACGACGGATGGACCAATGCCACGGATCGGCCACGCGCGCTGTACACCAAAACCCTGTCCCGTATGCCCCGGATCGCGCCAGAGGTGCCGCAATGACATTTCTGACCGCCAAAGATCTGGAATACTATGCCCTGAACGGGGATGTCCTGTTGCAGGGTATCTCATTTGACCTGAATGAAGGCTCTATTCTGGCCATAGCGGGCCCGAATGGCGCTGGCAAAACCACTCTGCTGAACCTGCTTTGCGGGGCCGAGGCGCTGGCGCTGGGTGACGTTGCGATCGGTGGCCGGTCGCTCAGGGAGGTCTCGGCGCAGGACCGCGCGCGCATGATTGCAGTCGTCAGCCAGCAGGAATTGCCGGACGGTCGTCTGATGCTGCGCGACTATGTGGCGCTCGGGCAAATTCCAATCCGCGCGGACCGCTCGACCGAGGAACATGCCGCCGAACTGAACCGCATTCTGGACCTGACGGGCCTTGGCACGCTGGCCGACAAGCGGATGGCGGTGTTGTCGGGGGGCGAACGTCAAAGGGCCCATATCGCACGGGCGCTGGCGCAAGACCCCTCGCTGCTGTTTCTGGACGAACCAACCAACCATCTGGACCCGGATGCCAAGGGGCGGATGCTATCCTTGGTGGCTGAACTGGGCATCACCGTTGTGATGATCGTGCACGATCTGGTCATGATCCCGGAATTTGCCACCCATGTGGCGCTGATGAAATCCACCCGCCTGACCGGTTTTGGCCCGGTTGACGAGGTGCTGACCCCCGACCGGGTCCGTGACACGTTTGGCGTCGATTACCTGTGCTTTCACCACGAAGGCCGCGTGATCCCGGCGCTGGACATCCGAAAAACCAAAGTTTCAACCTGACCCAAGGAGCAATCGATAATGAAACTCATCTGGTCTGTGGTATTGGCCACTGCCATCGCAGGCGGCGCGTCCGCCGGTGAAATAACGGTCGACAATTGCGGCGAACCGCTGGTTTTTGATGCCGCCCCCGAGCGTCTGGTCGTGCACGACATGAACATGACCGACATGGCCTTTGCACTGGGCTTGCAGGACAAGATCGTTGGCCTGACCGGTATCACCGGATGGTACAAAACCAGCCCCGAGTTTGACACGCTGCGCGGCGACATCCCCGAGCTTGCGCCAAAATATCCGACCGTGGAAAACCTTGTGGCGGTCGAGCCCGACCTGTTCTTTGCGGGCTGGTATTACGGCATGAAACCGGGCGGCGACGTAACCCCCGACACGCTCGAGCCCTTTGGCATCAAGACCATGATCCTTACTGAAAGCTGCGTGCATCTGGACAAGGACCGCCCCGTGGCCAGCATGGACCTGCTGTTTGACGACGTTCTGCGTCTGGGCCAGGTGATGCAGGTCGAGGACAGGGCCGAGGCGCTTGTCACCGGTTGGAGAGACGAGTTGTCTACAATTAAGGCAAAAACCGCGGATCTGGCAAAACCCCGTGTCTTCCTGCTGGACGGTCCTGCAGATGCGCCTTTTACGGCTGGTAAATTCGCCATCCCCGACGCGATGATCGCCGCGGCCGGGGGCGAGAACGTCACCCATGACATGGACACAAGCTGGGGCCGCACCTCGTGGGAGGCTGTCGCCGCGTCCAACCCCGAATTTCTGGTGCTGCTGGACTATCAGACCGGCAACGGCGCTGCGGACACGTTTAAGTTCCTGCAAGAACACCCGGTCATGTCCCAGACCGATGCAGTCAAGAACGAGCGCTGGATCGGGCTGCGCTACGAAGAGTTGACCCCCGGACCGGCGAATATCGAGGCGATTTCAAAAATGGCGCGGGCCATGCATCCGGGCCAAAGCTGACATGGGCCGATTGGCTCTGACACTTTTGCTGGGGGCGGTCATACTGACCGCCCTTTTGCTGGTTTCCACAATCTACGGAACCACATCTATTCCGCTGTCGGATACCTTTTCAGCCATCGGTCTGGGCACAGGCCTGTCAGAAGGCGAAATGTCTCCGATGCACCGGATCGTCTTTGACCTGCGCCTGCCGCGCGCCCTGTTTGCCGCAGTGATCGGGGCCGGGTTGGGGATTGTCGGTGTCGTTTTGCAGACCACGACCCGCAACGATCTGGCTGATCCGTTTCTGTTTGGCTTGTCCTCGGGGGCTGCGGCCGGGGCGGTATTTGTAATCACAGTGACCGGAGATATTCTGGGCCTCTGGACGCTTCCGCTGGCGGCCTTCTGCGGCGGGCTGGTTGCATCGGGCATCGTTTTGGCACTGGTGCACGGTTTGCGCACAAGCGCACCTGAAAAGCTGATCCTGGCGGGTCTGGCCGTGTCCTTTCTGTTTTCGGCCATCACCAACTATCTGATTTTCGCCGGAGACAGCCGCGCCGCCCATTCGGTTATCTTCTGGATGCTGGGCGGGCTGGGTTTGGCCCGGTGGGAGACCTTTCCGCTGGTCTGCGTGGGGTTGGCGTTGATCCTTGCCTATTCGCTCTATCGGGCCCGCTGGCTGGATGCGCTGCTGACCGGCGACCTGACCGCCGCCACGCTGGGCGTCCCGGTTCAGGGCCTGCGCTTCCGCATGTTCTTTGTGGCCGCCCTTGCCACCGCCGTATTCGTCTCGGTCACTGGTGTGATCGGCTTTGTCGGCCTAATGGTACCCCATATCGCCCGCGGCATTGCCGGACCCTTGCACCGTCAGTTGCTGCCCACAGCCGCAATTGTGGGTGCGGCCCTTCTGACTGGATCCGATATTCTAAGCCGCTTGCTGCTGGCCCCGCAGGAGCTGCCGGTTGGGATCGTGACCACCTCGATCGGGTCGATCTTTGTGTTTATTCTGCTGTTCAGAACGGCGAGAAAGCAGCGCTAGCTGCTTTCCGGATGTGCTCTTTGGCTAGACAATCGCCAACGCATCGTCTTCGATGCGTGTCACCGTAAAGACGACATCTTCATAGTCCTGATCGCCGCCGCCGGTCAGGTCTTCGAACCCGATGATCATCGCATCGCCGCCCTCGACAATGCCCGACAGCGCATGTTGATCGCCATCAACATTCAGAGATGCTTTTTCCGCATGGAACGTGGTCTCATTCGCAGCTCTGCCATTCACCATCAGCATCAGTTCAAAATCGTCGTCAACATCGGCAATACCGCCATTGCTGGACCGGAATTCCAGCACATCACTATCTGAAATCCCACGCGCCCAGTCTGCCGCGTTCTGTACGATAAAGAACCCCAAACGCGCACCATCTGCTACGTCGTTGATCGTGACCGACCCAGTATCGCGGTTGGTGTTGTCATACAACAGGCGCACATTCGTAATCTCACCATTTTCGAGAATGTCATAGACACCCAAAACGTTGTTAAAACCCGCGTACCCGATATCGTTGAGTTCGATGCGGAAATCGGTTGCGCCATCCCCGACAAGGAAATCCTTATTGACGATGCCATTGATATCACGGCTGTCCACCCGGTCACCATCCGACAGGCCGGGCAGATATTTCGCATAGCTGATTATCGTATTCCCACCGCTTGAAATGGCAAAAATATCCCCACCGGACCGCCCTTCGGTAAGCGATATCGTGACGTCCACGTCGCCATCCCCGTCGGTGTCGATTTCAATCTCTGAATTGCTGGTAAAGCGGATATTTGACCGGCCCGGTTCAACACCTTCAAGGATCAGCTTCTTGCCGGCCCCAAAGTTGCTGACCGTGTCATTGTCCAGCTCCTCGGGCGTTCCCCTGAGCACGCTGTTGTTCCCGTCAAAGGCAAAATGTTCGCTCGAGGGGGTCGGCTCGGGGCTGCTGCCCTGATCGGAATCATCGACAATGATGATCGGATCCTCGGGCGGGGTCCCGGCACTACCGCCATTGTCCAACTGAACTCCGGCCGACGTACGCGCAAAGTTCTGCGTCACCATAACCGCAGGCGCACCCCGGAATGTGCCAATCTCGATCCCGATGCCGATATAATCCAAATCAGGATTCAGGATGTTTGCCCGGTGCCCATCGCTGTTCATCAGCGCATTATGCAGATCAATCACATCATCGCTGAACCCCGCCGCACCGCGTTGCGTTTGCCAGGCGATATTTTCCGCGGTGCCCCAGGATCCGGATAGCACAAAACCCGAGTCCCGAATTCGCTGGGTGGCCGTGCTGTTGCCCTCGCCGGTGTGAGAGAAAGTCCCGGTATCCAGCATCCAGTCGCTGTGATCCTCGGCAGCGGCATTCAACCGCAACTCAAGCCGCACGGGATCACGCCCAAGCGCTGCACGCTCGGCGTTGATCAGGTCGAGCATCTGCCGCTCGAGTGAACTTGCCTGTGACATTACCTGTCCTCCAGATTCTTTTCGCATCGTTGGCGGCAATATTGTCAAGAATTTGTCAAAGGCTTGTCACAAATTGCTTGCACCTGTTTTGCGGCAATTTCCCGCCTGTTCCAGCTTTGGCAATGGCGGAGAAGCGTCGTTTTGGCCGCAAAAGGCCGACAAAGAAAAGGGGCGCACTCGTTGCAAGCGCGCCCCAGTCACAGGGAGGACAGTGAAAAAATCCGCGCTCTGAAAAACAACCTGAACGCCAACTCATTACTTTCACCACTATGGCGCACAAAAGCCTTGCGTTCAGTGATGCACGTTACACAAGCAGGAAAATTTTCGAAAAATTTTTAGTCTGCTTGGTGTCAGCGCAGACAGCCCAACCGCATTGCCCGACATGTGGCCTGCCGATAGGCCGACCAACCAACAAAAAAGGCCTGCTGCAACCCGCAGCGAGCCTTTTCAAAACCCTTTCAAGGGTCTCTATTTCTTCGGAGCCACCTTGGAAAACGCCTTCAGTGCATCATCCATCTTTTTCTTGGTATCTCCGACTTTCTTGTGCAGACCGCCAAGCTTGGCCGATACCTTGGCCAGTTCAACCGAGGCAGGCCCCATCAACGCGACGTTCCCGCTGCTGATATTGGCATTGCATTTCGCCAGATCCCGGTTTGCCTTATCCAGATCGACAAGCGCCTTCTGATAGGCGTCAATAGACGCTTTCATCTTCTTCGCCGCTGCTTCGATTTCCTTGGTCGTCGCCATGATTTTCCCCTTCATTTGAGTGTTGTAATCTGGGTCTAGCGCGTTGGAAACGTACTGGCAGTGAACCAAATCACGCAGGGTTTCGGACTATGCGCCAAAATCTGCAGCACGCATCGAAACGACAATAAATTCTTATAAGTGATTGATCTTGTAGACTGTTTTTAGATTGAACGGGATGTTTGGATTTTGGTTTCTGGCGTTGGCTTTGAACCTCTGGCCCTGCGCATTGCGCGTTTGTCGGGCGATCGATCCACTGGATCGATCCCTTATCTTCCTCACCCTTCAGGTTATGAGCCTGACGATGTGAAGGCGTTAAGCAAACAGTCCAGTGGACTGTTTGTAGATCGAACGGGCTGTTTGGATTTTGGTTGCGGGAGGGTGCAACCACCGATGCCGAACGCAATTGAAATGTCAGGTATAGGCGCGAACCCGACATACTCAACTCGTCATTAAACGTCTGCTCTGCGGACAAACCGGACTTGTGCGATTGCGGCAATTGCTGACGCAGCATTGATTTGCTGTCGCAGCACATTCATCGCTGCGTTGCAGCTGTTGTCGCCCGACCGGTCATTCAAAGCTATGATGATGCGATACTATCAAACTGTAGTTTCGAGGCACATAGGATCAGCAACTTAGACGCCGAACAAAGCCAACGTTTGCGTTGTCGCAGGCAGTGCAGTAGGACAGGCCATGCGGGCCTTCAGCCAGTAAGCAAATTCTCGTTGTGGCTCATGCAGGTGGCGGGGAAGAGGGAGTAATTCGCGGTCGTGGAATTTTTCATTAAGTTGAGATATTGCAGAGATTGGATCTTTGGTTCTTGCTTCGTGTTTGAATTGATCGGGAACGAAGCACCAATAGTGCTTCTATTTGCTGTTAAGCTTTTTTGACGAGCATAATCTTGTTTTTCCGATACGGGACTTTACGCTACTGCCGAACCCGATAGCCGGAAGCTATGATCCGGTTAATGAGAAAGGCGACGGCCTGGTGCATATCCTTTTCATCGTTATTGCCGACCGCTGTTTCGTGGGCAGCAGCTGCGTCACGCAGAACTCCCACAATTTCATGTTCGGGCAGGAGCTCACGATCTTTGATTGCAAGCAAAAGCGCTTCACAAATTGAGAGTGCGGCCATTCCAGAGTGGTCTTGCCGGTCAGCCATGTTAGACGTCCTTTTTTAACAGGCGTCCAAGCAAGGAAGCGCCACAATGAATTGCATCATACTGGCATAGATTGCTGTATACTTAACTGATCGAAAGCAGTCTTGGCGTCGGATAGTTTCGCGGGCTGCTCATCGATGAAGGAAGAACACTTGCGCACTATCAAAAACAGTCCACTCACCCGAAAGCTTTCAAACTTCGTCGCTCTGACTGAGGTTGAACTTGCGGCATTGGCACGCCTGCACAAGCGTCGCAGAACCTTTGAAGCCGGACGTGACCTTGTGCATCAAGGGCAATCAGAGCAGGCTGCCTACATTCTGGCCTCGGGCTGGGTTTGTTCCTACAAAACCCAGACTGACGGGTCGCGTCAGATCGTCGATTTCCAAATACCGGGTGATTTTCTGGGCTTGCGAAGCGTTCTGCTGCACACCTCGGATCACAGCATAGAACCAATCATGGAAATCCAAGCCATTGAAGTAGTAGTGGATGATCTCCTGGAAGCATTTGCGCAAACGCCCCGGCTGGCGACAGCAATTCTTTGGGCGGTCTCTCGTGATGAAGCGATGGTGGTTGAGCACCTGGTCAACATAGGACGGCGAGATGCGGGTGAGCGCATGGCGCATTTTCTATTGGAACTTGGTGTGAGGCTGTCTCAGGTCGGGATGGCAAGCAAGACGGGATACGCCTGCCCACTGACACAATACCACCTTGCCGATGCACTGGGACTGAGTGCCGTACATGTTAATCGTGTCCTACGGCAACTGCGGGAGAAGGGGCTGGTTACTTTTCAATCCGGGCAAGTGGTATTTGATGATTATGAAGGACTGGTGACGTTGGCCGGTTTTGACCCCACTTATCTGGATCAGGCCGGGCCACTGTTGAAGCAATAAGTTCACCCCTACAGCGATGCCGGGATTTTGATGATCGTTGCCTGTTAGAGACGGAATTCGCTTCGGCAGATTTGGGATTTCACTGAAAAAGAAGCGCAAGATAAATACAGTCCGATTGCGGTACTGGATTTCCTGCGCTTCTCAATTACTCGTTAAGAACACGCCAGCAAATATCCCGCCAACACACATCACGTTGCCGGAATCCAAACATCGTAGCACTGACGCAGGTTAGTCAATTTTTGGCGGCACCTGATCCTCGGGCACCAAATGCATTTGAGATTCCAATAAAATCTCAGGTCATTGGCCACAGACTAACATCGATCAGCGCGCGTCTGCCATTTGCACATTATTCTAAATTACAACGCCGGTACTACCGTGGCGCTTACGAGCGTAATCCGCGGCAGATTGCGCGGGGAAGATCCAACAAACTATATGGAGGACTAAGGTGAGCACGAGATCGTCCAGTTCTTTGGTGACGTTTTCAAATCCGTTCTCTTTGTCCGGCTATCCAGATGAACTTCCTGCAGGCGAGTATGAAGTAGTTGTTGAAGAAGAACTACTACAGGGCCTGAGTTTCGAAGCATATCGAAGAACCGGAACCTACCTGACAGTTCAGGGCAAAGGCAGCAAGCCAGGCCGCACGGAAATGCGCCCAATTGATCCAGAAGATTTTGAACGGGCGCTCAAGCAAGACCAGACCTTGGCCACATCTAACAATGACAGCGATGCGGCGCTTTCCCCGCAGGAGGAATAGATTATGAACACGCCCGAATGGCTTAAACCCGGAATCTACGGCGCCCTGATCGGAGGGGTTTTCGTAGGCGTCGTTGGATTTTCTTGGGGTGGATGGATGACCGGCAGTAACGCGGACAAGATGGCCAACGCCATGTCCCGCGACAATGTAATCGCTGCCTTGGTTCCGATCTGCGTCGACATGGCGAGAACTGACGCCCAACGCGCCGAAAAAATAACAACGATCAAAGAAGCTTCTTCTTTCAAGCGAAAGGATGCCGTTATGGCAGCCGGCTGGGCAACGGTACCGGGATCCCAAACCCCCAATAAAGATCTGGCACAGGCCTGCATTGAGGGGCTGAACCTGGATGGATCGTAACTCAATCACTCAACATTCGGACAACGCCGGTTGCACCAGGACAAATCGAAAAAATCAGCACTGGTTTTACTCTCACTTTATGACGGCGCTGTTTGTTGGCGTTTTCAGCTGCTTGGCGGGCTCCTTTATCTCATCAAGTCCCGCATCGGCCGAAACAAATTCGATCCCGGATAATGCGCATCCCAAAAAATATGGCGACGGTTGGGAATGCGATTTGTCCTATCGGTTGGAAGGCGGAGAATGCGTGGCCGTTGTCGTGCCGGGAAATGCCTACCCCACAAACAGAACCTACGGCTCAGGGTGGGCATGTATGCACGGCTTTGTTGAAGTGGGCGGCACCTCATGCACTGAAGTGATTGTGCCTGAGGGTGGATATCTCGATCCGTCAGGTGAGAGGTGGCGGTGCCTGCGTGGATACACAAGAATAGACGATAGCTGCCAGAAAATCGTGGTGCCGGAAAATGCTTACCTGACGAACAGCACTTATGGATCTGCATGGCGTTGCAACCGTGGCTACGAAAAAAACGGAGAAGCATGCGTGGCAGTAGCGGTGCCGGAAAACGCTTTTCTGAACGCATCAACCAGCGGGCGTCCCTGGACGTGCGAGCGTGGGTATTTTGAGCGCGACGGACGATGCGATGCCGTCTTTGTGCCTGAAAATGCTTTCTACGATGACGCGATCCATGGAGTTGGATGGAAATGCGAACGTGGCTACGAGGCGTCCGGTGATCGCTGCAATGCAATCGAGCTACCGGCAAATGCCCATATCGACCGATCCGGCAATGGGTGGCAATGCCACAAAAACTATCATCGATCAGAAGGGCTGTGTGTTCTGAACCAGTGAGAATTCAGACAGAAAGCCCACTTTCCCAAACTTCACAATTTTTGCCCGTCCTTACCAAGGACGCGCGTTTCACAATCTAAAAAGGAACAAATATGAAACCCGTACCCATTGCGTCGGATGCCAAGCAGTTCATTGCCAGCGATGCGCAAAAGCTGGCGCCGGAACAAGCAGTTTTTCCAGAGCTTCACCGCAAGACACTCGTGACAGATACACCGACTGCAATTGTGTATTGCGAAGGAAACTTCGCAAAGATCGATGGCAAGACGGCTAATGGTCTCGTTCGACATTCACAGGCCTATCGCGTTCTTTCGGTAATCGACAGCACGTATGGCGGTTGTGACAGTGGCAAAGTGCTTGATAATATCGCAAATCAGGTTCCCATCTTCGATGATCTTGATGCCGCCGTCGCTAATGAAGCTACGATCCCCGACACTTTTATTTACGGAATGGAGCCGGCCAGCGGCAGAATGTCCCTTGAGGATCGCGAAGTTGTTGTGGATGCGATAACGCTCGGAATGAACATCGTCAGTGGGCTGCATGAATTTCTTAGCGATGACAAGGAGCTCGCTGGATTTGCCAAAATTCACGATGTCACGATACGCGACATTCGCAAGCCGCGGCCAAATCCCGACCTGCGCCTGTTAGATGGCAGTATTGGAGACGTCCAGGCGATCCGCATCGCGGTGTTCGGCACCGATTGTGCAATTGGAAAGCGTACGACCGCGACAATCCTGACAAACGCACTTAACACGCATGGGATCAAAACAGTTTTAGTTGGCACCGGCCAGACAGGTTTGATGCAGGGCGCCAAGTATGGCGTTGCGATGGATTCGGTGCCGCCGCAATTTTGTTGTGGCGAACTTGAGCGTGCTGTTGTTGCAGCATCTGAAGGTGAGCGCCCCGATGTCATAGTGATCGAGGGCCAGGGCGCGCTAAGCCATCCGGCCTTTTGCACATCAGCCTTCATTCTGCGAGGCAGTCAACCACATGCAGTTATTCTTCAACACGCGCCTAAACGAAAACGTCGATGTGATTTCCCCAACATGACTATGCCCGACCCTTGCGATGAAATCACCCTGATCGAGGCTTTTGCGAACACAGAGGTAATTGGCATGACGATCAACCATGAAGGAATGAATGATATTGAGATTTCAAAGGCCATCACAGACTATAACCGCAAATTGTATCTCCCGGTCACTGACGCATTGAACCGTCCTCCAAAAAACTTGGTGAATATGGTTCTATCTGCCTTTCCGCGCTTGCAACCCGTACGTGCTACGACGATTGAATGAGCAAGCTGCGTATTGACGTTGATCTGGACAAAATTCGGTACAACACACGGTTCCTGGTCGACCACCTTAGACCCCGCGGAATTACGGTGACAGGTGTGACAAAAGCCGTTTGCGGTCATCCTGAGATTGCGAATGCTATGCTTGAAGGTGGCGCGACAGGGCTGGCGGACGCGCGGATCAGCAATATCATACGTATGCGCGATGCTGGGATCTCGTGCTCCATATCCTTGATCCGAACGCCCATGCTGAGCCAGGTCGCGCAAGTTGTTGATAACTGCAATGTCAGCTTCAACACAGAGATGGACATTATCGCAAGCCTGGCCGTGAGTGCGCTGGGAAAGAACATTACTCACAATATTATCCTGATGGTGGAAATGGGGGATATGCGGGAAGGCATCTTGCCTGAACACATTGAAAGCACTGTGTCTCAAATTCTTAGAATGGAAGGGATTTCTCTGAAGGGGATTGGTGCAAATTTTGCCTGTCTGGGTCATGTGGCACCCTCTGCAGGAGCAATGGAATTGCTTTCGTCGCTTGCCGTCGGCACCGAACTTGCAAATGGACCCGCTCTGGAAACAGTGTCAGGCGGCGGCTCAGCCAGTTTGCCATGGGCGCTTGGCAAGGGGGCGACCGGAAAGATCAACAACCTGCGTCTGGGTGAGGCCATCCTGCTGGGTACTGACCCCATTTCGGGGTACACGATCGACGGGCTATACACAGATGTTTTCACGCTTTGGGCGGAAGTGATCGAAACGAAGACCAAAGCAAATTCAAATCCCGTGCAAATGACTTATCCTATGCCTTCAATGCGGTGTGTGACTTTAGACAGTCCTTCGAACACTCGGTCGATCCTTGCCATTGGACTCCAGGACACCGATGCGGCGGGTCTAATTTTCCCTACTGGCGTCACGTTCGTCGGAGCCACCAGTGATCATATCGTTGTTGAAACCACCAATTGCCTGCTTCGCGCTGGTGGCGAGATGAAACTGAAATTGAACTATAGTGCGCTCTCGCGCGGCATGGCTGCACCCGATGTAGCAAAAGTCTTCCATGGTGATGGCGCATTGGTTGACTGCACCGCAGCGAACACTGATCGCCCATATTCGAAGCGAAAGTAGCGCGCCAGGGTTGCCGCCGCCTCGGCTCTGCTTCAGCCACCCGTCTTATTCTACGGCTTTACGTAGTAAATGAGGCACCCAATCCCTATGTTGGATGTAGCCGCATTCACTTTTCACACCCCATCTGGGCTTGTGGGTGGTGCGGACAATCAAAGGATCAAAATGATGTCTTTCAAAGACCTGACGACCAGAGCGGCTGCCGCACTGAAGGAAAACGATGCGGACGCGTCAAAAAAAGAAGTGACGTCGAAAGGGCAGGACACCGTCCCCGAAAAACCAAAGCCTAAACCCCAAAACTGATAATACCCTGCCGGGAGTGGGTGGCTTGTTCTTGTCTGCATCTCCGAGCGAGCGGTATCAGCAAAGGAGAATTAACCAAATGAACCAGATAATCAGCAAGACAATCGCAGTCTTTTCCAGGCCGTTTACTTTACCTGGCTTTGACGAATTACTCCCGGCGGGCGAATACGACATAGAAACTGAGCTTTCCGCACCACCAGATTATTCGGATCCAGAAGCCTGGAAAGCATCAGTGCTAATCTGTCTGCATCCGCGGAAATCTCACCCCGGTCTGGCGCGTACCTTGACCGTTTCTCTTACTGATTTGGAGAGAGCCCGCGCAAAGGATAAATTGTCTTCGAAGCAGTTGTCGCAGTTCTTGCTCGACCAGCTTTTGGCCGATCCCATGGTGCAATTGATAATGGAAGCGGATGGCGTTTCAGAGACTCAACTTCGGCACCTCTACTCCGAGTCGCTCATCTCTGAGGCAGACGACAGATCATCAGATCAACGAGCCCTACCGCAAGGATGCGGAAACGGTTCTCGGTATACTTTCGCTGTCCAAGCTGCTGATAACGAAGGAATGCCGGTTCATCCTAATAAAACCCCTCGGATTACAGGCCGTCCCATCGGACAGTCTGAACCAGGCAGCTCCTTCAATCTCAAGGCTTAGGGCTCGGAACTTTCTTTTCCAGTCGCTGTATAAACCAAAACAGAAATCGAGGCTAAGAACTGATGGAAGACCCCGACAACGAAGCAGATACGATCATGTCTCGCGCCCACAATGACGTGCCGCAAGAACGCCCATGTCTTCGTTGCAGAACTCCATTCTGGAGCGAAGGGTTTGGAGAGCGGATTTGTCGACGCTGCAAGGGGTTGAACGCGTGGCGAAATGGCGTATCGGTAAGCCCCGGGCTAGCTCGGCGTCGCTGATAACCTGACGACGGTCTTACCAGCTTTTCTGATCAAATCTCATTTTATCTTATTGGTGCTGACCCAGCCCGCTGACCCGGGCCTTTTAACGTGGAACCCGATCGGTAATCGGTGCTGAAGACGAAGCGCATGCGCGGTTTGGATTCGAACCGTTTTTCTGTGTAGCGATACGGGCTCAAGCCGCCGAATGCACACGCTGAGACCATGCCAGTATTCAAAATCGGCCAGCAGGCATTCACGCCGCTTGTACTATACGGTGGTCAGCGCGGTGCTGTTGCTTGGGTGCGGAGGCTGGATCGGAGTGCAAAATATGCAAAGAGTCCAGCTACCTGCAGTCACCCCAAAACCCAGAGCTTGGAACACGGGGCGGATCATCGGTCAGAAACGACCGCTACTCCCAAAACAGGTCTGGGCGATCCGTGCACGGCTCGAACTTGATGGAAATCTGCGTGTCCTCTCAATGTTCAACGTCGCGATCGATAGCAAGCTGCGCGGTTGCGATCTGGTCAAACTCGCTGTGACCGAACTTGTCAAAGACGATCGCGTCCGTGAACGTGTTTCGGTGATCCAGAGCAAAACCAAGCGATCTGTTCAATTCGAACTGACGGAAAACACGCGAGAAACTGTATTGGTATGGGTAAAATCGCTGGAAATGTTTGCTAGCCGGTTCATGTTTCCAAGCCGATTCCATGATCGACCACACATCTCGACGGGCCAGTTTGGCAGGCTGGTTCGAGACTGGGTGACCGCAATCGGATTGGAACCGAGCGGATATGGCACGCATTCGCTTCGCCGAACCAAAGTAGCTGAGATCTACCACAAGACAGGAAATCTCCGCGCGGTCCAACTTCTGCTTGGGCACACAAAAGTCGATAGCACCGTGCGATACTTGGGCGTTGAATTGGAAGACGCGCTAAGAATTGCAGAGCGTATAGATATCTGAAACAGTTTGGCGAGCGGCGCTGTCGGTCGCCAAT
Source organism: Ruegeria sp. E1 (assembly GCF_056534225.1). Taxonomy (NCBI): domain Bacteria; kingdom Pseudomonadati; phylum Pseudomonadota; class Alphaproteobacteria; order Rhodobacterales; family Roseobacteraceae; genus Ruegeria; species Ruegeria sp. E1. Next base: position 357,779 of record NZ_JBQFPE010000003.1, read on the forward strand.
CCATAGCAGTTCTAGTTCTTTTACGCAGGGGTGGGACGCAGCGAACCCTGAGCGGAAGTGTCAAAATCTTGTTGCGTGCGCTCGCAGCACAGATTTCTCGGCACAGGCGCAATTTACAGGGTGCGGGACCGAGCGGCCATTTGATCGCGCCGCGGGTACTTGTGCAGAAGCGGCGCGAACATCCCCGCGTTGCAGCCAATGTCCTCCGGCCAGTCATTCCTAGTTACAAGGAAGCCTTGATCACATACTCCTCTTTCGCCGCACTCAGGCCCGACAATTGAAACGCGGACTTAAACTGCCACCCGCTGCTAGTCTGGCCCCAAATCGATACAACGAAAAACTAATACCAGACAATTTCTTTCGGTAGTTCACCAGGAATCTTGGTCACCAGCAGTTCCAAAAACTATCTGCCCTAGTGGTGCTAGCGTTGCGACGAGGGAAACTTCCTTGACTCTATGCTGGCTAAGGACCACAAAAAGTGCATTGGTGAAAATTACTCGTCGCCGCGATGCTGCCGGTTTCGATGATCCAATGGCCTTCAGACTAACTGTAGCATGTACCGCAGCAAAGGAACGGGTTTCGCTGGGGTCTTCGTGATGAGCTAGTTCCTCGCAAGCATACACAACTGTCACCTGACAAGTCCCAGTCGTCGAGTGACTCATGAAAGAAGGCGCCGTATGAACAGCACATTGCTCTTAAATTGCGTGCTTGATGCCCGATAGATCAGGTCTCAGGCTCCGTTTCGACCATTCATTCATCGTGTTTGCTCGCTGCATTCTTTGTTTGATCCCGACACTTTTGGTGATTCTCTCAGGAACGCAGCTTCCTGCCCAAGTCGGAGGCAATGCCGATGGATCGGTTTGTGACGAAGGTTTCGAAAACAAGAACGGATCGTGCCAAAGAACAGACGTACCAGAAAACGCATATTTGACGGGTAGCTCCTATGGTAGCGGCTGGGAATGCAATCACGGTTTCCAGAATGTCGGAGAACTCTGTGAGGAAATAAAAGTTCCTGAAAATGCCTATCTTGCATCAACCGGAGATCAGTGGGAGTGCAATCGGCTGTTCCAGCGCGTCGGAGAACTCTGTGAAGAAGTGATGGCACCTCAAAATGGATACGTCGAAACCCGGTTTGGCGTTCAGGAAATACACTGCAACTGGGGATTTCGTAAAGAGAACCAGGATTGTGTTGCGATAGATGTCCCGAGCAACGGCCGCCTGACTGACAAAAACAGCGCGGATGGTTGGGTGTGCATCAGAGGTTACAGGGCAGCGGATAGCGGCTGTGAGCCCGTGGCAATTCCACAGCATGCATACCTTGCGCCTGAAACTTATTCTGGATGGAAGTGCGAACGTGGTTTTCGCGCAAACCAGGACAGGTGCGTTGCGATCCTTGTCCCTTCAAACGCGCATTTGAATCGAAGAGGTGATGGTTGGGAATGTAATCGGCCCTTCACGAGACAGAACGACAAGTGCACCGAAAATGTGCCGCGACAATAAGTTGGTGGAAACCAAAGCCGCCTGACAAATCCGGAAGGACTAAGCCGTGAACCATAACTCGATTGACGAAAACCTGGGTAAAAGTCTCAAAGCCGAAAAGGCGCGTCGCCGATCCTATGGGATTAAGATACCTATTGCGTCAGCAGTGTGCGTTGCAGCGATAATTACCGTGGTGTTTCTCTGATGCGTAAAAATGCCCCTCAAGTAACTCTTCCCAGTTCAAAGATGTCAGCTCATGGTCTGGAACAAAGAGCGTTTCAGGACCGCAGTGTTCGTAAGTCGCGGAACGCTGACGTATCAGGAGTGATTGAGGAAGAATTTGGAAAGTACTTGATTAAGGCTGGCGTTCTGAGCGGCAATAGTGTTGCACGGGCATTTCCCAAGCCGCCGGCTAAAACGCAGGCAATGATTGCCGACGCAGTTGGAGAAACACCAGCATTGGCCATTGAGGCCTTAAAAGAAATTCTCGAAGAACGAGACAGAAAGCGTAGCGGTCAACGCCGTTTGGAGGGAAACTCCGGCACCTTCGTTCCTAGTGAAAGAGAATATGCAGAGGCATTACGCCAGATCAGGCTCACCGCCGCGCAGGTCACATTGCTCAAAGCACTTACAATCGCAGGCAAGGACGGTCTGACCATTGGTCACTTGTCTCAGGCGGCCGGTTACAAATCGCGCGAGGCCTCAATCAAGGTCTTTAAGAAAATCGGTCTATTGATTGCGGAGTATCTAGAGCTCGAACTTCCCGAAGGCGGATCGGTACAGAATGATGGCGCCGCTCAGGTCCTGGCATTTTCTCACATCGAAAGTGACGACGAGCCAGCAACTTGGATTATGCATCAGGAACTGCGCGACGCTGTTCGTTCGGTTCTATGACGTACGTTACAGCCCCAGCTCCTGTAGCGAACTTCGAACCGGAACAAATGCACGAAAGGTTGCTCACGTAGCTTATGTTGGAGAAAAGACCATATCCGCTCGACCTGATCTATGTACCTGTGAAACGGGCGAAAACGCTTGATCAACAAAAAGTTCTGACGCTGGCCGAAGATATCCTGAAGAATGGCCAGAAGACCCCGATCCAGATACGCGCTGACAACAAAAGGTTCGTGCTGATTGAAGGTCTTCACCGACTAGAGGCTATCCGCGCCCTCGGCGGTGATACTATTGAAGCCTATTTGGTCCGCGCCAGACTACACTAAGCTCTTTTTGGGATTGGCGTTTGACAAAGCCTCTGAAAAGGTCATCAGGCGCTGACTTTTTTCATCCCAAAGATGCAATCGCGCACAATGAAGGCTCTGATATAGAGTAATACGCTGGCAGTTTTCCAACTCAGAATGGTCACGCAAAACTTCGTTTAGCCGATAGAACGGTATGCGGCTGGCGAGGTGGTGAACATGGTGCACACCAATGTTGCCAGAGAACCACCGCAGGATGCTTGGCAAGGCATAGTGAGAACTGCCATAGAACGCGGCGTTCTGAAGGTTCCAGCCCTCTTCCCGATCCCAGGTCGTGTGTTCGAACTGGTGTTGAATGTAGAAAAGCCAAATACCAATGGATGATGCGACAATCACGGTTGGAAGGAAAACACACGCCAACACCTCAAAGCCTCCGGCCCATAAAATCAGAGCCAATAACCCTGCAATTGCGGCGTTTGTTCCCATCGCACTTGCCCAATACAGCCAGCCTGACCGCATGAAACCAACAGGCAAGCGGTATTGAAAAAAGAACGTATATATCGGTGCAACACCGAACAGGACGACTGGGTTCCGGGTCAGACGATACGCGGCACGCCCGAACCAATTCCGTTTCAGGTATTCCTCAATGGTCAATGTAGGGATGTCACCCATACCACGCCGATCAAGGTTACCAGTTGAGGCATGGTGAATCGCATGGCTTTGACGCCAAACGTCATAGGGTGTCACGGTAAGAACACCTAGAACCCGGCCGGTCCAATTGCATGCGTTGCGGTTTTTGAAGAAAGATCCATGACCACAATCATGCATAATGATGAAGATACGGACCAGAAATGCGGCATTCAGGACGGCCAGCAATATTGCGATCCAGACGCTAAATGATAACGCAAACCACGCTAGAGCCCATAGCGCGAATAAGGGGACAACGGTGATCGCAATTTCATAAATACTGCGCTTCGCATCGGGCACACGGTATTGCGCGAGCGCCCGCGTCCAGTCTTTTGGTTGCAACTTACTTGTTCTCCAAGGGCTTTTAGCAGCCCGTTGTGCAAACGAGCACCCCATAAGGGTGCCCGTAAAAGGTCAGGCCAGTGCCAGATTGGCGGCGCTGTCGCGTCCGTCACGGCCAGCTTCGACGTCAAAAGTGACCTTCTGGCCGTCTTTCAATTCGCTGATGCCGGAACGTTCAAGTGCTGAGATATGCACGAACACATCGCGCTTACCATCTTCAGGCTCGATAAAGCCAAAACCTTTGGTCGAGTTGAACCATTTTACTGTGCCATTTGCCATGGTGGAAGTCTCCTAATACTTGCCGCCCGCATCATTGCGGCGACTCGGCGTGGTCGGTCTGAATCGAAAGACTGAACGCCGAGTTTGGGAGACAGCAGGTCGAAAAAGAAAAACGTAAGCCTTATGTATATGGACTTTGAGTACACACGATACAAGCATTGATACAATGGAAAGCAACAGAAGATCTGAGTCTGCCTAGCCCAATTTGGGACAAAGATAGGCAGAACGCATTGCTCTGCGTTTCGGAAATCAGAGGTCGGCTTCTGATAAAACCTGCCGAATGCGTATGCAGCAAATTGATTGCTCAGGCACGGCAGGTAGGGCTCACTGTCCGAAATCGCCCCGTGCTTCAAGAACACCGCGGCCAGGCACAAATGTTCATTGATTGATTGAAACATTACTAAATCAACGAGTTGACCTCTCTAACGAACGGTAGATTCTGCGCGGCCCGAATCTTGGGTCATGCTGCGTTGGCATAGGGCGACTGCGAGCCTCAAAGTGCCATTAGTAGGTCCGTATCTGCGTAAGCATCGGGCAAGAAACGTTACCGATGTTACAGTTGGCCGTAAGTTCATTCAGGGCGGCCTCCAATCGCTTAAGTTCGATTATCTTCATACGCACATTGGAGATATGAAGCTCGGCCAGTTCCTTAACGGATTGGCAATCCTCGCTATCACCTTCGGACAGGTTGAGAAGCACCTTTGCATCGGCAAGCGCAAAACCCAAGTCTCGGCACTTCCTTAGAAAACAAAGCCGTCCCACATCGTGCGCAGAGTACATGCGTCGATTATTCGATGCCCTTTCTGGTTTCGGCACGATCCCTTCGCGTTCGTAGTAGCGGATAGTTTCAATTCCGACACCGCTTTGCCGGGATGCCTCCCCAATCGCAAACATGTGAGATTTCCTGTCTTGATCCTGTAGTGGCTACAGAAGTTATACGAGAGGTTGTTGTCTCTACAACTCCGCGCGACGTAGTCCATCAGGGAAACAGAATGCAGAAGTACCTTAGCCTCAGCTATTTGGGATCGCTATCAGCGCTTGGCGTCGCGACTTGCTGCGTTTTGCCCATGATGATGATGTTACTGGGGCTGGGCGGCAGTTGGTTGGCAATCTTTGGGAAGGTTGCGGCAGCGAGTTACTATGTGCTGACGATTTCAACGGCGCTCGTCGCGATATCGTGGCTGGTATCTTATCGGCGGGGTTCCTTACCGACGTTAAAATGGCGGCTTGCAGGAACAACTCTAATCACCGGCGTGGCTTGGGTCGTTGTGTTTAACGAGGCACGGATTAACGATTACCTGATCATGCAGATGTGAGACTATGACAAAACAAACTGTAGTCCTAGAAAGCACCCTGATTTGCCCGAAGTGCGGCCACAGCGAAACCGAGCAAATGCCAACGGATGCTTGCCAGTGGTTCTATGAATGCAAGTCGTGCAAAACAGTTTTGAAGCCGTTGGAAGGCGACTGTTGTGTTTACTGTTCATATGCCACGGTCCCGTGTCCACCAATTCAGCTAGGCGATAGCTGTTGCGGATGAAGTGAAGGACGGCTTTGTTGAGCAAACTGTGAACTGCCGCCGCGAGCATCGCTGCTATTTGCATGAATGACAGTTCTTTCCGCTGCTTGGCCGCACAAGATATTCGGCAGTTGCAATGTTGTTACTGCTACAAGCGCATGCAGCAATAAAATCCAGGGTACAGGTTGGGCTCGAAGTTGACTTTCTCTGCAGCCGGTTCGATTGGCTGGGGCCAGCCCTTAGCGGACACGCACAATCGGCGGCTTGAGAGTGTTGCAGTCGTTGTCGTCTGCCTCTTTGGTAAAGAAGTCTGGCGTGTCTGACGTCAGCACCAATGGGACAGTTTAGGTCGATTTGATAAGAGAGGGTTTCTGGCTCATCGTAACCGCCAAGGAGTGGAGATGAGA